>CAZIMA010000022.1:1655-18372 GCA_964540195.1 uncultured Tissierella sp. | reverse complement strand
CTAAGTGGTACAGTTTTCGATTATAAAATGGTACAGATTTCAGTTGACAAATACACCATATAGACAAGACGTCCATAATAAGTCTATATTTCTAAGCTTCCGTTTTACTAGTGTAACTTGATTAATAAATACCCTGAAAATACATACTCGAATCAATTGTTGTAATTTTTTTGTAATATATTGAGATTTTTCTGTATTTTTAACTCAACTTGATACTTGAATCCCTCCATTCTATATTAGGATGTGTTTCTATTTTGTTAACCTAAATATACCCCGTAAAAATTACATTATAGTTACATAACAATTAATTATGAATTTTATTTCGATTACATTTTAATTACAAAACTGACATCCTTTGATGTCAGTTTATTCAACTCTTCGTATGACCCCACACCCTATTCTCTTTCCAGAGTTTCCTGCAGGTTGACTCCTATAATCATCAGGGTTTTCATGTATTAATACTGATCTTCCTATTATCTCTTCTACTGTGAACTTATTGGTATAGAACTTCATCATAGCAAATCCATCGTTGGAGAAGAGGACAGGAAAGTCCCCTGCATGGTTCCCATGAGGCTGACTTGTTGGATTATAATGTCCACCAGCTGATTCAAAAGGATTATTTGGATCGGTTATTTGGCATATACCATTTTCGTGTATATGAAATCCAAAGGGGCCTACAGGTTGAGATGTACTCGTTCCCGCTTTATAAGGTGGAAGTCCACATATTATTGCTACTACTTCTGTCCCCTCTGGTAACTCATAAAAGTAGACTTCTCCATTAATCTCTGGATATAGATTTCCTCCCATTACTTTAGCAAGAGCCGAAGGCATGTTATTTAAAATTTCCATAAAAAAACCCCTCCCTAAGGTATATTATGCTTTAGGAGGGTTATTGTGTAATCCTTTTATGCGTACTCTTTAATTTCTTCTTCGTTGAGACAATCTACAAAGGTATTGGGTAAAAGACATTCTCCTGAGCATGTGACTAGATAGAACCAATTTTTTACTATCTTATTGATTAGTTCATCAGACCCAGATACAGTAAATGGATAAGCAATAATTAGTCTGTTTGTCCCAACTTCTCTTAAACCTATTCTTTGACCTTCGAATCTACCCATTGGCATCATCTCCCTGAATTATTGATACCCAATTTTAAAAGGTTTAATTCTTTATTTTATTCCATAATTATCTTTTCTATACTAACATCTATTATCTTAATTAAATCTTCTTGTTCAAGTTCAATCTAAAATCCAATCTTCCTCCACTTACTATAATTGTATTTAGAGAATGGCATGAACAATCAGTTACTGTCTTGAATCTCTTCTTCATGCCAAGTGGGAAGCAGCCCTAGGTTTAATGTATTATAATAGTGTGATATTAGCAGTTAGCAATTAACCTATACAAAATACATTAAAAATGGAAGCTTCTATTCAGATTCAGCTGCTGAATCTACAGAAGTCTTACTAATTCCAGGTGAATTAGCTTCTTCTAAAAGCCTATCAACATTGGACGATTCAGTTGTATCAGAAATATATATTTTATCATCAACAATATTAAACTTTTGTGATCTCTTCCCTAGTATACAGTGCTTTTTTCAGTACCATCCATACGCATTTTATTGAAAAAATGCAGCTTTGTTTGTATTTATATTTAGAAACACCTCATTTTTTAATGAAATTTTTACATACTATCAACATGCATATTAACATATATTATAATTACCCATTATTAATAGGCATAAGAATCTCTATGTCATGAAATACTATTTGTATAGACCTACATCTACTATTAATGGTGTGTTTCCATAAACAGTATTTATTATCTCGATTTTTAATTCTAATACTCCTGTTAAATCAATATCAAAATCAACTGGTTTGACTCCTCCAGTCATAACAGGTGAATTATAAATTAGTTTTTCATCTCCATATACCTTAAATCTACTCTCAACGCTAGTATTTCGATTCTTATAACTTAGAATATACTTTCCTTTCATTTTACTGTATTCACCATTAATATAATAAGTTTGTGACCCTCCATTAATCGCCCAGTCTGGACTTACAACACTAATTCCATAATTATAACTGTTACCTAAATTATCCTTTACATCCTTTTGAATTGAAAAACCATTTTTTTGGCTACTGTTAAAATAATCTAATTCATGTAACATAACTGCTGGCTCACTAGAATCATGTTTTCCTAAGTATACACTGCTTGTCTTCCCATCCCATACGACATCTTTTCCTACTGCTTGGGCAACTGCCCTTACAGGAAGATATGTTGTCCCATTGTAAATAAACACTTCTACTGGTTTTCCATTTCCATCAACGGGATTTAACTTTACATCATCTACATAAATATTAACACCTGTTGAAATTGTTATTTGTTTTTGAACCATCTCTGCTATCGATGGAATCTTTGATGCAAATACCGACATTACAACCATACCTAATACTAAATATTTAACCTTATACTTTAGGTTCATACATAATACCTCCTATTATTATAATTCTAACTACCCAATTGATTAGTCTTAACCTTGCACTAAAAACTAACGTTGAATCAAACTACATATACCATATGAATAGCTATAGTCTTAAATTCTATATTTAACTGCTAAAACCTTCTTTTGATTTATACTAATTATCGCAATTTTCGACAAGATTTATTCTGTTATAACACATTACTTATATAAGAAAAGTAATACCTAATTTCATTTGTATAAGATACTTATATTTCAAATAAAAAAAACGGAAGAAATTATCTCTTCCATTAAATCTTATTATAATTCATAATCATCTACTGTTCTTTCGTTACTCCTGTAGCACCATCCAGGTAGAAGTTCAATTCAATATTATTAAAAAATCACTCCACAATTATTATCTTTTCTATACTACCATCTATTATCTTAATTAAATCCTCTGGAGCAAGCTCTATCTGAAAACCAATCTTCCCTCCACTTACAATTATCGTATCCAAATCATTACAGGAACTATTAATTATCGTCTTATATTTCTTCTTCATTCCGATGGGGGAACACCCCCCTCTTATATAGCCCGTAATCTTATTGATATCTACTACATGAATCATTTCAACAGACTTTTCACCCACAGATTTAGCAGCAGCCTTTAAGTCTAGCTCTGCAACTACAGGTATTACGAATACAAAGTAATCCTTAGAATGACCTTGAGTCACAAGGGTTTTGTATACTTTCTCAACTGGAATACCTAGTTTATTAGCTACTGATATTCCATCTATTTGCCCATCTTTATTATCATAAGTATGTACTACATACCTTATTTTTGCTTTATCTAATAATCTCATTGCGTTGGTCTTTACTGTTGCCATAGGACACCTCTTGTTTTATTTACTAATCACCATATTTTTCCTAATATAAGCTTCTAGTTTTTCCATATACTCATCTGTTTGGATTTCTCCATTTGCTATCATACCTAAGCCCTTCTCCCAGCTGGCAGTCAACTCCGGTCTTAATAAGGATGGTATAGACCTTTTAACTACATCGTATATGGATTGGCCTAGGTCTGTAGGAGTCAAAATTTGAGTCTTATCATTTAGTGAGATATAATCAATTTTTTGTAATTTCTTTAGGATTTCAGCTCTGGTAGCACTTGTACCTATACCACTACCCTTAATATTTTCCCTTAGTTCCTCATCCTCTATTAACTTTCCTGCGCTTTCCATGGCTAAGATAATGGAACCGGAATTATATCTTTTAGGAGGGGCTGTTTCTGATTCCTTAATCTCGAGCTTTTCAATTTGAACTTTCTGACCCTTTTTTAACTTCTTTAATGTCTCACCCTTATCTGTATCTTCCTTTTTATCCGGATTTAAAATCTCTTGGAAGCCTTCTTGGACACATATTTTGGAGCTTGTAAAAAAGCTTTCTTCTTTTATCTTAGTAATAATGGATAGTTGACTAAAAATTGCAGGTGGATAGAATATAGCTAAAAATCGTCTAACAATGAGTAAATATGTAATCTTTTCAAATTCAGCTAGTCTATTGAAGTTTTCAAGGCCTGCACCTGTGGGTATAATTGCATAGTGATCAGTAATTGCCTTATCATTAACGTACTTAGTCTTTTCAATCCCCTTATATAGGCCCTCATTTAATATTTTCAAGACAAAATTATTGATATCTCCATCACTATTTTCTAATTTACACATCTGCTTTATACGAAGAAGCCCCTTTAGATTCTGGTCTATCTCCTTGGCAACAGCTGAGGACAAGACCCTGGCATCCGTTCTCGGATAGGTAACCATCTTCTTTTCATATAGTTTTTGCACTATCTTAAGGGTTTCATCAGGGTTAATCTTCAATCTCTTAGATAATTCATTTTGCAATTCTGCTAGATTAAAGAGCATAGGTGGGTTCTTAGTTTCCTTCTTCTTCTTAACCTCCTCAACAACTGCTGTTAAGGCCGGATTATCTAGCTTTAATTCATCTATAAATTTTTCAGCCGACCTCCTATCCTTAAAGCCAATCTCCTTATATAGTAGGTTTGAAAGGTAATAATTAGACCCTTCAACGGCTTTCCATTCACCTTGGTATTCGATTGATTGGTCTAGGTGAAAATCGGATACGATCTTATAATATGGGGTCTTAACAAAGTCTTGAATCTCTCTTTCTCGTTGAACTATCATACCTAGAACACAGGTCATTACCCTTCCAACGGCTATTACTACTCGGTCCTTACCAAGGCGATTTTTTACATATCCTCCATAGGCCAAGGTCAACAATCTTGAAAAGTTTATTCCCATTAGATAATCTTCTTTTGCCCTTAAATAAGCTGCATCCGACAGATTATCGTATTCACTTAAGGGTTTTGCATTAAGAATTCCCTTTTTAATCTCTTCCTCGGTCTGAGAATCAATCCAAACCCTCTTTTTAATCTTACCCTCTGGATTGACCATCCCATCCACTAATCTATAGATATACTCCCCTTCACGTCCTGAGTCAGTACATACATATATGGTTGAAATATCTGACCTTTCCATTAGCATCTTCACAATATTAAATTGTTTTTCTACATTTGGAATCACTTCATATTTATATACTTGTGGTAAAAAGGGAAGGTCTCTAAGGGTCCACTTTTTATATTTTATATCATATTTTTCCGGATAGCTCATTGTGACCATATGGCCTATGCACCAAGTTACAACAGCATCCTTTGACTCAATATATCCGTCTCTTTTATTTCCATTTATATTCAAGGTCTTAGCGAATTCCAAAGCAACACTAGGTTTCTCCGCTATATATAATGCCTTACTCATTTAAACACCACTTTCAACTTTTCGCTATTAAATCAATCAATACTTATCTTTTCTGCACTTACTACTATTTTATACTTACCCAGGAAATAATCAAGGTCCTACAAAATCTGTAGGACCCTTTAAAATATTTGACTATTTATCTCGTTCTATTTAATACTAGGTTTAAAACAATACCTACTATTGCTGCAAAGCTTAAACCTGTTATACTTATAGTTTCATTAATTGGTATTCCTACTGTAAAGCCTAGGATACTTTCAAGCTGTCCACTGAATAATCCTAAAACCAATATTGATGCCATAACGATGATGTTTTTTACATTGAATTTTACTTGGTTATTCTTTATAGTCTTGGCTCCTATTAAGGAAATCATACTAAATAACATAAGGCTTATTCCACCCATTACTGCAGTAGGGATTGTAGTTAAGGTAGCTCCTATCTTTGAAACAAAGGCTAAGATTACTGCAAAGACTGCTGCTAATCTTAAAATTGATGGATCATAGTTCTTTGTTATTGCTAATACTCCTGTGTTTTCTCCGTATGTTGTATTAGCAGGACCACCTATTAAGGATGCAAATGCAGTTGCTAGTCCATCTCCTAGTAGGGTCCTATTAAGACCCGGGTCTTCTACAAAGTTCTTACCAACTACTTGACCATTTGTTGTAATATCTCCTAAGTGCTCCATGAAAACTGCAAGTACTATAGGTGCTGTTAAAGCTATTGCCCCAACATCGAATTTCGGAAGTTTAAATGGTGGAAGTGACATTATAGGTGCATTTGTTACTGCTGTAACATCTACTAAGCCTATGCTGTAGGATATTATATATCCAACAAGTACCCCAATTAATATTGAAAGTTGTCTAGTCATGCCCTTGCCTTTAAAATTAATCAATAAGGCTGTTCCTAGTGTTATTCCTGCAATTACTAGGTTTTGTTTAGCCATTCCAAATGCCACAGGTACTAGGTTTAAACCTATTACAATTATCATAGGTCCTACTACTTGAGGTGCTAAAACTTTTTCTATTCTTTCCACACCAATCTTTTTTACTAAAAGGGACATAAGTACATAGATCAAGCCCGCTACAAACATACCACCTTGTGCATATGCTAGGTCCCCATTATATAATTCTTTTATTTTTAAAATAACTGGAATAAATGCAAAAGATGAACCAAGAAATGCTGGAACCTTACCTTTTGTACATAAGTGGAATATTAATGTTCCGGCTCCTGCTGAGAATAAAGCAATTGATGGGTCTAAGCCCGTAAGAATTGGTACTAAAACTGTGGCACCAAACATTGCGATAAGATGTTGTAAAGCTAATACTGATTTTTTTGCATTATTAAGAACTACTGTTGAGCCCAAAGACCCCTTAAAAATATGATCTGTCATATTATCTCTCCTTTCCAGCCTCTCAGGACTGATTTAAAGTATTTGATTTATCTATCTTAGTGATTATAGCATCATTATTAAAAAAATACAAGAACATTAAGGATTTTTATCAGATAAACTGGATGTTACTCTTTATCACAATAAGTAGTTCTATTTAATAGCTTCTTCGATTGATGTGAAAATCATAGAATTCAGGTCTGAAATAGGATTTATTAAGAACTATAGGTTCTCCGCTTTCTCTAAACATATTTTCTTCCATAAAAAACAACATTTCTCCCTCAGAGATATTTAATCTTTCACCTATATAATCTCCGGCTCTAGTAAGCCTGATATCCATTCTGGAAGTTGCCACATCTTCATATATTTTTTCTTCTAGAAAAGACAAGATTTCATTATTATCCTCTATATTAAGATTATATAAGGAGAATATTTCATGGGGGATAATGCAAACGTTATAGCATACATTGATGGAATTAATCTTGTAAACTCTGGAGAACACCGCTACTAAATCATTGTTTTTTATATGTAACAGGGACTGTACCACTTTTGTAGGCAATTCAAATTTTATATCTAGGTTTATATCATCGTACTTATCATTATTAAAGATTTTAATTTCATTACATAATCTTTCAAGGCCGATGTCTATATGCTTTTTATTCTTTACTATAAAATTTCCTTTACCTTGTATATTATGGATGATTCCGTCCTCTTGAAGAATCAATAAGGCCTGTCTAAGTGTAGGTCTGCTAACCCCTAACTTCTTAGCTAGAGCATTCTCTCCCGGCAGCTTTTCACCTAGCTTAAAATAATTAGATTCTATAAGATTAAATAGTTGCTCATATATATGTATATATAAGGGAGATTTATCGCCCTTGTCCTTAGATATTGGAGATATTTTATTCATTATAACCCTCCTATTCCTCATTTATGAAGCCAATCAACTTAGGATTCGTTAAATAAATAACACTTTAAGTTGTTATGACCCTTTTAACCTTTAGACCCTATACCTAAAAGCTCATTGGTTAAATCATCTGAAGGTATATTATTTGTTTTAAAAGTTAATAGTACCATTGCTAGTATTTTGTGTCAATAGGAAAACGGTATTAAAAAGAGCCCAACTAATTGGGCTCTTCTATATTAATCCTATTTATCGTTTTGGTGACTCACTTTTTCCTTTAATACCGCTTGGGCTGCTGCAAGTCTTGCTATTGGAACTCTATATGGTGAACAAGATACATAGTCAAGTCCTAGTATATGGCAGAATTCTACTGAGTTTGGATCTCCTCCATGCTCTCCACAGATTCCAAGATGGATATCCGGTCTAGTCTTCTTACCTAAGTCTATTGCTATTTCCATTAACTTTCCTACCCCTGGTCTGTCTATTACATCGAATGGACTCTTGTCAAATATTCCTTTTTCTACATAGTCGTTTAGAAATTTACCTGAGTCATCTCTTGAAAAACCATAGCCCATTTGAGTAAGGTCGTTTGTTCCGAAGCTGAAGAATTCTGCTTCCGTAGCAATTTCATCTGCTACTATACATGCTCTTGGAACCTCAATCATGGTTCCTATCAAATAGTTTACCTTTTCTCCTCTTTCTTCGAATACCAGAGCAATTTCCTCAAGGATTTCATTCTTAACATATTGTAATTCCTTTAATTCGCCTATTAATGGAATCATAATCTCAGGCTCTATATTTTCAAAACCTTTAGCTTTAATATCTAGAGCTGCCTCGATAATAGCTCTTGTTTGCATTCTGTAGATTTCAGGGAAGGTAACTGCAAGTCTACATCCTCTATGGCCAAGCATTGGATTGAACTCAGCAAGAGACTCTACTCTACCCTTTAAATCTTCAAATTCTATCCCCATGGAATCTGCAAGGGATTTTATATCCTCATCTTTTTGTGGAAGGAATTCATGTAGTGGTGGATCAAGAAGTCTTATTGTTACCGGTCTTTCCCCCATTGCTTCATATATTTCATAAAAGTCCTTTCTTTGCATTGGAAGAAGCTCATCTAAGGCTTCCTTTCTTTCCTCTATATCTTCTGAAACTATCATTCTTCTAACTGCAGGTATTCTTGCATCATCAAAGAACATATGCTCAGTTCTACAAAGGCCTATACCCTCAGCTCCAAATTTAACTGCTTGTTTTGCTTCTCTTGGAGTATCAGCATTGGTTCTAACTCCAAGGACTCTAGTTTCATCTACCCAATCCATGAACTTTTCAAAGTTACCTGATAACTCAGGAAGTACCTTTTTTATCTCTCCTAAGTATATATTACCCGTACTGCCATCTATGGATATTTGGTCTCCTTCATTGATAAGTAAACCGCTTCTAGTTTTAATTACCTTATTGTCCTCGTCTACTCTGATTTCACTACATCCGGCTACACAACATTTACCCATTCCTCTTGCAACTACTGCTGCATGGGATGTCATTCCACCCCTAGCTGTAAGTATTCCTTCTGCTGATACCATTCCTTCAATATCTTCAGGAGATGTTTCCTGTCTTACAAGAATACACTTTTCTCCATTAGCCTTAGCTTTTACTACATCTGCTGCGTGGAAGTATACCTTTCCTGAAGCCGCTCCAGGAGACGCTGGTAAGCCTTTTGCCAATACTTCAGCTATCTTTAGGGCCTTATCATCAAAATTAGGGTGTAGTAGTTGATTTAATTGAAGTGGTTCTATTCTTAATAGAGCTTCTTCTTTAGTAATTAGTCCACTCTCAACAAGGTCAACTGCTACGTTTATTGCAGCATGAGTTGTTCTCTTTCCACTTCTTGTTTGAAGTATGAATAGCTTTTCATTTTCTATTGTAAATTCGATGTCCTGCATATCCTTATAGTGCTGTTCCAAACTCTCAGTGATATCATGGAATTCTTTATAAATATGTGGCATAATGTCATTTAATTCATCTATAGATTTAGGCGTTCTAATTCCTGCTACAACATCTTCTCCTTGAGCATTCATTAGGAATTCACCATATAATTTATTCTCTCCATTAGCTGGATTTCTTGTAAATGCTACTCCCGTACCTGATGTATCTCCCATATTTCCGAATACCATGGATTGTACGTTTACGGCTGTTCCCAAATCGTGTGGAATATCATGTAATCTTCTATATACTTGGGCCCTAGGGTTATTCCATGAAGCAAATACAGCTTTTACAGCCAGCTCTAATTGTTTCATTGGCTCTTGAGGGAAGTCCTCATTCTTTTCTTCCCTATATACCTTCTTATACTCTTCTACTAGATTTTTAAGGTCATTTGCATCTAAATCAGTATCTTCATGTACTCCTTTTCTTTCCTTCATATCTTCAAGTAAGGATTCAAATCTTACCTTAGGTATTTCCATAGCTACGTCTGAGAACATTTGGATAAATCTTCTATAACTATCATATGCAAATCTTTCATTACCGGTTGAATTAGCTAAGCCTTGAACTGAAACATCATTTAACCCCAGATTAAGTATTGTATCCATCATACCTGGCATTGAGAATACAGCTCCAGATCTTACTGAGAATAACAATGGATTTTCCTTATCGGAAAATTTCTTTCCGAGTTTATCTTCGATTTCCTTTAAATGTTCATGGATTTCTGAAAAAAGGCTATCCCAAAGATTACCACCTTCTTCATAGAATCTTGTACAAGCTTGAGTAGTTATGGTGAATCCCGGAGGAACCGGTAAACCTATATTGGTCATCTCTGCTAGGTTTGCACCTTTACCCCCTAGTAGTGATTTCATCTCCTTTGATCCTTCATGAAAACTGTAAACATATTTCTCCATAGAAATACCCCCTTAGTAGTTTGATAAAAAGTTAGATAACACCAAATTTATTGTTGTACTTCTTTAGCATAGATATAATAATTTCAGCTGTTTCTTCAACAGCTTTAGTTGAAACATCGATTATTGGACATCCAATTTTTTTCATAATTCTTTCAGCAAAATCGATTTCTTCTAGAATTCGCCCCATACTGGCATAATTAGAACCCTTGGGAAGTCCCAAGGCCTTAAGTCGTTCCTCACGTATTTCATTTAGCTTTAGTGGGGAATTCGTAAGACCTACTATTCTTCTAGCAGGAATCTGATAAATCTCCTTTGGAGGTGTAGATTCAGGCACTAAAGGAACATTACATACTTTAATATTCTTGTTGGCTAAATACATAGATAGAGGTGTTTTTGAGGTCCTGGATATGCCGAGGATGACTAGATCAGCCTTTAGTATACCCTCCGGATCCTGGCCATCATCATACTTAACTGCAAATTCAATGGATTCAACTCTTTTAAAATATGCCTCATCTATTCTCCTGATTGTTCCAGGCTCTTGAATTGGCTCTAATCCTGTAAAGGCTTTTATAGTTTGTATTACCGGACTTAGTAAATCTACAGTTATTAAACTTTTCTCCTTAGAATATGTTTTCACAAATTCAATAAGGTCTTTTTCAACAAGAGTATAGAATAAAACTGTATTATGGTTCTGGCTTGCCTCATCGAGGATGGATTCTAAATATTCTTGATTAAGTACATAGGGAATTTTCTTCAATTCAAAATCTTCTCCATCAAATTGTGATAGAGCAGCTTTTACTAAATGCTCTCCCGTTTCTCCAAGAGAATCGGATATTATGTAAATAGTCAACATTGAAGTATTACTTGCAGCTAATATATCCATAATTACACCTCCTGTATAACACAATTAAATATATAGTATGACATAATTAAATTTATGTCAATATATTTTTATCATAATAAAATCTAATTTTTTATTGTATACCCATTTTTCTATTTTAACAATAAATATAAAAAAACTCATCCTGCAAATTAGGATGAGTTTCGACATTTGGTTACTTGTAGCTTCTTATTTAAAATATTCTACTCCTGATTTAAATACCTTTTGGTCCTTGTCTCCAGGAATATTTCTGTATATATCTTCTGCAATTCTTTCTGAATGGCCCATTTTACCTAAAATTCTTCCATCAGGGCTTGTAAGTCCCTCTACAGCATATAGAGACCCATTTGGATTGTAATATCCATCATATGTTGCTTCCCCATTTAAATCAACATATTGTGTCGCTATTTGTCCATTATTTATCAAGTCTTGAAGTATAGCTTCATCTGCTACGAATCTTCCTTCACCATGGGATAATGGTATGGAATATATATCTCCAAGATTAACATTGTTAAACCATGGGCTTAATTTTGAAACTATTTTAGTAGCTGCTAGTTGTGAAATATGTCTTCCCATCTTGTTAAAGGTTAAAGTTGGGTCGTTTTCCTTAAGTGGTCTTATATCTCCGTAAGGAAGAAGTCCCAGTTTTATAAGGGCTTGGAATCCGTTACAAATACCTAGTATTAATCCATCCCTATTCTTAATTAAATCCATAACAGCATCTGCAATTTCAGGATTTCTAAAGATGGTGGCTATAAATTTTCCTGAGCCATCCGGTTCATCTCCTGCACTAAATCCACCTGGAATCATTAGTATTTGGCTCTTTCTAATCTCTTCTGCAAAGTTCTTTAGTGATTCTTGAACGTCATTTGCACTTTGATTTCTAAAGACAGATATATTAGTAATGGCTCCTGCCTTTTGGAACGCCCTTGCTGAATCATATTCACTATTAGTTCCCGGGAAGACTGGTATAAATACTCTTGGTTGGCCTATTTTCTCTCCCCTATAAGCCCTGGATGTTAAGTTAGATTTAAGGGTCTTTATTTCACCTTCTACATCTTTCTTAATAGGATATATAGGCAAGAGTGGTTTCTCCCAACGATCAACCATATCATTTAAGTCTATACTATCATTTCCATAAATCATCATTTCTTCAGCTATGGTAGTTCCAATCTTCTTAAATCCTTGGACTTGTGCCCCATTTTCAGGACTTACTTCAACAAGAATACTACCTATTTTCTTTTGGAACAAGGAGTTCAAATCACTGGTTTCAGCAAACTTAAAGCCTATCATATTACCAAAGGCCATCTTTGAAAGAGCAGCTGTTATTCCACCGCTTGTTATAGTCTTAGCAGATAGGATTACCTTCTTATCTATAAGCTCTTTTACCTTTTCATAACTTGATTTGATTGTATCGAAGTTTGGAACTTGATTTTCATCTAAGTCTATTTCAACCAGGTATATTTCTGAGCCTGCTTTCTTAAACTCAGGTGATATTATATTTTCTGTAATATCATGGTTAACTGCAAAGGAAATAATAGTTGGTGGCACTGATAAGTCATTAAATGTACCGGACATACTGTCCTTTCCACCGATTGCTCCTAAACCTAATTCCTTCTGAGCAGTGTATGCACCAAGTAATCCACTAAATGGCTTACCCCATTTGGATGGATCATCTTCTAATTTTTCAAAATACTCCTGCATACTAAGTCTTGACTTCTTATAGTCTCCACCCATTGCCACAATCTTTGCAATGGATTCTACTACTGAATATATTCCACCATGAAATGGACTCCACTGGCTGATTTCAGGGTCAAATCCAAAGCTCATCATACTGCAGGTATTGGTTTCCCCCTTAAGTACTGGAAGTTTTGCTACCATTCCCTCAGGTGTAGTCTTTCTATACTTTCCTCCAAAAGGCATAAGAACTGTTGCCGCACCTATGGTAGAGTCAAACATCTCTCCCATACCTTGTTGTGAGCATACATTCAAGTCTTGGAGTGTATTAAACAAATTATCCTTAAAGGATATTGATCCTAATTCTAAAGGTTTATACTCACTTGGTGATATAACATTTACCTTAGTAAATTGCTTTGCACCATTTGTATCGAGGAATTTTCTTGATATGTCAAGTATGGTCTTTCCTCTCCACTTCATAATAAGTCTGCCTGTATCTGTAATATCCGCTACTTTTGTTACTTCAAGGTTTTCTTCATTTCCATATTTCTTGAATGTTTCAAAGTCCTTAGCTCCTATTACAACTGCCATTCTCTCTTGGGATTCAGATATGGCAAGCTCTGTTCCATCAAGTCCCTCATATTTTTTAGGGATTACATCCAAGTCGATTTCAAGACTTTCAGCTAATTCACCTATGGCTACAGAAACTCCACCTGCACCAAAGTCATTACATCTTTTTATTAGCTTAGATACTTCCGGCTTTCTAAATAGTCTTTGTATCTTTCTTTCCTCAGGAGCATTACCCTTTTGTACTTCTGCACCTGATTTAGTTAAGGACTCTTCTGTATGGGATTTAGATGAGCCTGTAGCTCCTCCTATACCATCTCTTCCCGTTCTTCCGCCAACTAATAGGACTATATCCCCCGTTTGTGGTGTTTCCCTAATGACATTTTCCTTAGGTGCAGCTGCAATTACAGCACCTACTTCCATTCTCTTGGCAATATACCCTTCATGGTATATTTCAGTTACTTGACCAGTTGCCAAGCCTATTTGGTTTCCATAGGAACTATATCCCCTTGCTGCTTCCTTGCTAATCTTTCTCTGTGGAAGCTTTCCCGGAAGAGTATCTTCCAAAGACTTCCTTGGATCACCGCTTCCTGTAACTCTCATAGCTTGATATACATAACTTCTACCTGATAGTGGGTCTCTTATAGCTCCACCAAGGCAGGTTGCTGCACCACCAAATGGCTCAACCTCAGTTGGATGGTTGTGAGTTTCGTTCTTAAACATAAGAAGCCATTTTTCTTTGTTTCCGTCTATATTCACGTCCATTTCGATACTACATGCATTTATTTCCTCTGATATGTCTAAATCGTCTAATAATCCTAGTTTCTTACTAAGCTTGGAATTAATGGTTCCTAAATCCATCAGGCACATAGGTTTTTTGACTTCTAAAACTTTTCTTGTTTGAAGATAATCTTCAAATGCCCTTTCGATTACTTCCTTGTATCTTCCTTCTTGAAATTGTACATCCTTAATTTCTGTATTAAAGGTAGTATGTCTACAGTGATCTGACCAATAGGTATCTATTACTTTTAACTCAGTAATAGTAGGGTCTCTATCCTCTTCTTTGAAGTAGTCTCTGATCATAGTAATGTCATCATGGCTCATAGCAAAGCTCATATGATTTCTAAAGTCTTCAAGTTGTTTTTCATCATAGTCTATAAAGCCACTGATGACTTCAATATCCTTGATTTCCACTAGGTCATCTTCTAATTTTGTTGGAACTTCCATAGATGCTTCTCTGGAATCAATTGGGTTAATTAGATACTTTTTAATCTTATTATAGTCATCATCGCTTATTTGTCCATCCATTAAATATACTCTGGCAGTTTTAACCTTAGGATCTGAATCGTGTCCTAGTATTTGTATACATTGCTCTGCTGAATCTGCTCTTTGGTCATATTGGCCCGGTAAATATTCCATGGCTAAAACCCTTGAATAAGCCTCCGGAAGCTTATCCGCAAATACTAAATCTACATTTGGCTCTGATAAAATCAGACTGGTAATTTCATCATATGCTTCTTGGTTTTCACAGGTAAAGTCATATCTATTTAGTATTCTAAAGTTTTCTAATCCTTTAATATTTAGGGTTTCTTTGATCTCATGGAATAAATGCTCGGCTTCTACGTTAAAGCCTGGTCTCTTTTCTACAAAAGCTCTTCTTATGCTGGAAATTGTACCCACCACCTTTTCAATTGTTAAAATCTTTTTTTGATATTATTTTTGATATTATTATAGTATGACATTTTCTAAATATTATCAAGTTATTTGTAGAAAAATGACATTGACTTGAGTATAAGTGTTAGTCCTCGAGGACAGGAAAAGTAAAATACTAGTTATTTCAACTAGTATTTTAAATATCAGAGGTAATTGCATAGCAATTACTTCACACCATTGCAACGAGGTGGACTGGTTATATGGATTATTTATGGTATTTTTTCTTTATCTCATAGTACTTTTTCTCACCAAGTTCAAACAACTTCTTTTCTTCATCGGTTTTAGGAATTAATTTAGGTACCGGTGCTGCCTTCCCATCCTTTAGGTGAACCATGGTGAAAAATGATGAAAGTGCCAATTCAGGCTCAGAGCAATTCTCTAAATTTCTTACATAAATTTTCACTATTATTTGCATAGATGTATTTCCAACATAGGCTAATTGGCCTACACATGTTATTAAGTCACCTACATTAACAGGTTTTAAAAAGACCAACTCATCTACCCTAGCTGTCACTACATTAGGTTTTGCATGTTTCATAGCAACAATACCTGCTACGTTGTCCATAATCTTCATAAGTTCTCCCCCATGGACATTACCTTGGGTATTTGCATGAAGGGGTTGCATAATCATATTTGTTATTACATTTGAAAATGATACGTTTTTTAAAATTGTCATAAATCCTCCTAAAATTTGGTTGACCTCGTTATAAATCACTTGCACTGAAAGTATCCCATTCATCTAAATTCCCTGCTTGGAATCCCTTATAAAACCATCTCATCCTTTGCTCACTGGTTCCATGAGTAAAGCTATCAGGTACAACATATCCTTGGGCCTGTTTCTGAATCATATCATCACCTATAGCATTGGCAGCTCTTAAGGCTTCTTCCAAATCTCCTTCTTCAAGATACCCCATACCCTGAACATGATGAGCCCAAACTCCCGCAAGATAGTCTGCTTGAAGTTCAAATCTTACTGAATATTGATTGTATTCCGTTTGACTAACTTGGCCTCTAAGGTCATTTAACTGTTGAGTTACACCTAATAGGGTTTGAACATGGTGGCCTACTTCATGGGCTACTACATAGGCCATGGCAAAGTCTCCAGGTGCTTTAAATCTATCCCGCAATAGATTGTAAAAGGATAAATCTATATATAACTTATTATCTCCCGGGCAATAAAATGGTCCTGTAGATGAACCAGCTACACCACAGGCTGATTGGACACTATCTGTAAATATTACTAGGCCAGGTTCCTTATAGTCATATCCATAGTCATTGAATATATTATGCCAAATATCTTCCGTATCTGCCAGTACTACAGATACAAAATCAAACATCTCCTGTTCTTCAGCTGTTGCTTCATAAGGGGCTTGAGGGTCAGGACTTGTGATTTGATTGTTTCCCAGAAGAGAACC
>CAZIMA010000022.1:0-1555 GCA_964540195.1 uncultured Tissierella sp. | reverse complement strand
TATCTGATTGAATTTTGGCATATTAATAGTATGATAATTATGAGGTGATTTAATGAGAAATATTAAGATGATTATAGAATATGATGGCAGCAGGTATTTAGGTTGGCAAAGACTTGGGGATTCGGATAAAACAATACAGGGCAAACTTGAAAATGTAATATCGGAAATGGTAGGCACTCCTACAGAAATAATTGGGTCCGGAAGGACCGATGCAGGGACTCATGCCAGAGGTCAGGTTGCAAATTTTAAGACTTCAGTGGATATGACTTTAAAGGAAATGCAAGACTATATCAATCACTACCTTCCCCAGGATATAGTTGTAAAAAAGCTTGAGGAGGTTCAAGAGAGATTTCATTCTCGGTATAATGTAGTTGGTAAAAAATACATCTACTATATTTGGAATAGCTGGATACCATCGGCTTTTGATAGGAAGTATAGCTTTTATTATCCTGATAAGCTCGATATAAATAAGATGAATATTGCTTGTAGTAAGCTTATTGGCACTCATGATTTTATCGGGTTTTCTTCTTTAAAAAAGACAAAAAAGTCCACTGTTAGAAGAATCGATAGTATATCAATTCATAGGGAAGATGAAATGTTGAAATTTGAATTTGTAGGCGAGGGCTTTCTCTATAATATGGTTAGAATCATAGTAGGAACCCTCTTAGAAATTGGCACCGGAGCCAGAGAACCTGAATATATAGACCAAATATTTGAAAGCAATCTAAGAAGTGATGCTGGTATTACAGTACCAGCACAGGGACTATTTTTAGAAGAGGTTTATTATTAAAAAACAGTTTTTAAAGATGTATACTTGTAATTAAACTACAAAGAATAAAAGATAATATATATTGCATAGCAAGGATATGTTTCTAATAAATTGAGGTGGTTTAATGGATAGACTTGAAAATACCTATAACAGTATTTTAAATAGGATGTTTGCTGTAGTAAACCCAATAAAGAAATCAGTTAAAAAAACTGAATGTAAAGTTCATATATTCTTAAATGAACACGCCCTTGATATTTTGTTGGAAGGTAAATATCTTAAAGAATATAATTTTTTTAACACCTATATTTGGGATATTAACGAGGGAGCCGTTTGGGCTGATCAGGATTTCAGAAGCTCAAGTCATTTTTATAATCCATTTAAGAAGAGGGGATTGTACGGAAGAAAAAGTGCTATGGATCTAGCTAGAGAATATTATAAGAATGCTATTAACTATTGGAAATATGGGGACAAGAAAATGGGAATGTTCTTTTTAGGTGCTGCTGTTCACATCGTTCAAGACATGACTGTACCTCAACATGCCAATATAAAACTACTAGATGACCATCATCAATACGAAAGCTTTGTCAAGAAGGTTTATAAGGATTTGGAAGGCTTCAACACCCTTAAAGAGCCTTATATACTGGATAAATTTGAGGACTATATAAGATTTAATACAAGGGTTGCATTGAAAGTTCATAGAAAATTTGAAAAAGTCAAAGAGGATAATTGTAGGTTTTTAAAGATTATAAAATGTACACTTCCTTTAGCTAAGAGGACAACAGCAGG
>CAZIMA010000021.1:14195-18561 GCA_964540195.1 uncultured Tissierella sp. | reverse complement strand
AAAATCCAGCTTGCAGATGGTAAGGGACAGATTACAGTCATAGCCGGGGATGTTATGAGGACCAAAGGTCCTGCCTTAACATTTTCACCAATTAATCTTTATGTTGTAAGCTTAAAATCAAAAGGGAAGATTATACTAGATGAACCTGGTGATTATAATACTGGTATATTAGTACTTAATGGCAATATAAATGTAAATGATGCAACTTGTACAGATAATGATTTTGTTCTCTTTGAAAATAAGGACGGAACAATTGAAGTAGACAATAATTCAGATGATGGAAAATTCCTGGTCCTTAGTGGAAAACCCCTAAATGAACCTGCCTTCGCTGCCGGTCCCTTCGTTATGAACAGCAAAGAAGACCTTAAACAAGCAGCCGCAGACTATAGAAATGGTATATTTGGGACTGATAAATTTTAGGATAAAAGATAAAAATGGATATATAAAAAAGAAAGTCAAAATATAAACCTTTAACTTTCTTTTTCTATATATCCTTAGCTTTCCATCATATTAACCATTCCCCCAATAGGGAGCCTATAAGTTCCACAGCAATCTTTGCAGTCCTGTTTTTATGGTCTATTAAGGGATTTACCTCTACGAATTCTGCGCTAATAAGCTTCCCAGTAAGGGCAATCATCTCCAATGCAAAATTGCTTTCTCTATAAGTAAGGCCTCCAGGGACCCGTGTCCCAGTACCCTCTACAAGCATCGGGTCCAGACTATCTACATCAAAACTTACATGTATACCATCAGTATCCCTACCGGCTATATCTATTGCTCTTTTTATAACCTCCGGCATCCCATATTTATCTACTTCATGCATGGTAAATACCGTAATGCCTAGCTCCTTTAGGAATTTTCTCTCTCCTGCATCCACATCCCTACAACCTATATAGACAATATTTTTCGCCTTTATCTTATTATCTGGTCCGCCGATGGCTGTTAGCTTCTCATGTCCAAAGCCTAAACTTACAGCTACAGGCATACCATGAATATTTCCTGTAGGAGATGTTTCCTCAGTGTTTATATCTGCATGAGCATCAAACCAGATTATACCCGGATTATTATAGTGTTGAAGTATACCCGCCATAGTCCCAATAGCTATGCTATGATCACCACCAAGTACAAGGGGAAATCTTCCTTCATCTATGACTTCAGCTACTTTTTGACACAAATTAGAGTTTACTTTTACGACTTCTTCTAAAAACTTTAGCTTTCCAATCTCTTCATAAGGGAGCAAATTATTCTCCACCCTAATATCTCCGGTATCCTCCACACTATATCCTATGGCCTCTATCCTCTTTACTATACCTGCATATCTTATGGCTGAAGGACCTAGAGCAACACCTGGTGTTCCTGCACCCAGATCCATAGCAACTCCTATTATCGAAATATTTGAATTAATACTTGGGTTCATATATATTCTCCTTTATGGTTCTATCTATTGTCTCATATATAATACCCCATTTTGTCCTTTTTCTTCAACCACTATCCTATCCTATTTTAAATCCCATGGATTTCAAATTCTTTATAACCTTTTCAAAATTAGACCTATAATCCTCATTAAAATGACAATCGGACCCTATGGTGATAAATTCTCCTCCCAGCTCCCTATATCTTAATAGGACCTCATCCTTAGGAAAGGTTGTATTTAAGCCCTGCCTTAAGCCGGATGTATTAACCTCCAAACCCTTATTATTTCTAATAATAGCTTTTAATATTTCATCTATTATTTCTTTATAGTCTTCATATTGATAATTTTTATCCCCATAAGGTCCATAACGTGAAATATAGTCTAAGTGTCCAACTACATCATAACTCTTGAAGTTTTCTACCATTTCAAGCACAAGCCTAAAATAGTCCAAATATGCCTGATACTTAGTTTTCCCTATGAAAAAATCCCCCAGATAAAAATCCATCCCATTCCCATAATGAATTGAAGAGATTATAAAATCAAATTTATACTTCTTTAAAAACTCCTCTATTTCCCTTTTATAATTTTTTTCATACCCGATTTCAACCCCAATCTTAATAGGAAGGCCATGTTGTTCTTCCAAGTTTTTCATAATTCTTATATATTCATCATAGTCAATAATATCCACGAATTCAGGGTCCTTGGTACCGAAATCAACATGGTCTGTAACGATTAGGTAGTCCAATCCCTGCTCTTTAGCATCAAAAATATACTTAAGAATATCTGCATTGCTATCTGGTGAATATCTAGTATGAACGTGGTGATCTATATATATCATCAAATTTCCCTCACTTACTTCATTCTCTTCTTTAACTCCTCAGATATCTCCCCAAGTGTTACACCTTCATTTACAAGAAGAACCATCATATGATAGACTAGGTCCCCAGTTTCATATATTAGCTCTTCCTTGTTATTCTTGGCTCCAATAATAACTTCTGAAGTCTCTTCCCCAACCTTCTTTAAAATCTTATCTAGACCCTTTTCAAAAAGATATTGGGTGTAAGAGCCTTCCTTAGGGTTAAGCCTCCTATCCAAAATAATCTTATACAAGTCCTTAATAACATCACCTGTATTCTTATAGGCCTTTATCTCGTTAAAAAAGCAAGAATACTCGCCAGTATGGCAGGCTACCCCAACTTGATTTACTTTAAGTAGTATAGAATCTCCATCACAATCATAGTAAATTCCCTTAACTTCTTGAATATTACCTGAGCTTTCACCTTTCTTCCACAGCTTTTTTCTTGACCGGGAATAATAATGAGCAATTCCGGTTTCCTTAGTTAGCCTAAGTGCTTCCTCATTCATATAGGCTAACATTAGAACTTCTCCAGTGCCAACATCTTGAGTTATAGCTGGCACTAGTCCATTTTCATCAAACTTAATCTCCATTAACGACTCACCTCAATCCCATTATCCCTTAAATACTCCTTCAATTCATCGATTTTTATTTCTTTATAGTGGAATACGCTGGCAGCTAAAACACCCTCCACATTGGCTTCCTTTATGGCTTTTAGAAAGTCTTCCATTTTTCCTGCTCCTCCTGATGCTATTATAGGAACACTTACATTTTTCTTAATGGCTTTTAAAAGCTCAATGTCATACCCCTCCTTTGTTCCATCTGCATCTATGCTGTTAATGACCATTTCCCCAGCCCCTAAGTTTTCTCCTTTTATAGCCCACTCTATAGCATCTATGCCAGAGTCTTCTGTGCCGCCTTTTAAAAATACATTCCATTTTCCTTGTCCTACCTTTTTCACATCCATGGCAAGTACTATTTTTTCAGGCCCAAACTTGTCACTGGCTAGCTTTATTAAGTCAGGGTTTTTAATAGCTGTAGAATTTATGGAAACCTTACTTGCACCCCTATTAAAAACATCATCCATATCTTCAAGGCTTGATATGCCCCCACCTATACCGAATGGAATACTGGTCTTTTTTGCAACCCTATCTATAAAGTCCATTGATATTCTTCTGGATTCATTGGAAGCTGTTATATCATAAAAGTACATCTCATCTGCTCCTGCCTCGGAGTAATATTCTGCCAGAGTTTGTGGATCATCCACATCCGTAATATCCATAAACTTCTTACCTTTTACTACTCTTCCATCCTTAACATCTAAACAGGGTATAATTCTTCGTATCATTTTAACACCTCTCCTAAATTTAACTTGCCATCATATAAGGCCTTACCTATTATAGACCCATAGAGTCCAATCTCCTTTAAACGTTGAATATCTTCAAGACTAGTAATTCCTCCTGAAGCTATAATCTCAATATCTACTTCATCCTTAAGCTCTTGGTAAATATTAAAATTAGGACCTTCTAACATTCCATCCTTTTCTATGTCCGTATATACTATTCGCTTAAGACCAAAGCTTTTTAATTCCTTAATGTATTCCACAGCCCTTATTTTAGATATAGATTCCCACCCATCAGTGGCTATAAATCCCTTCTTAGCATCTATAGAAACAATAATCCTATCATCATATTCTTGAATGATTTCCTTTAACCATTGTGGATTTTTAATGGCTGCAGTTCCAACGATTACTTTGGATACTCCCATATTTAAGTAGGTCTCTACACCTTCTGTATCCCTGATTCCCCCACCAATTTGGACCGGTATCCTAACCCCGTCTGCAATTTTTTTTATTACGGATTGGTTTATTCTCAAACCATCCCTAGCCCCATCTAAGTCAACCAGGTGAAGTATCTCTGCACCCATGGATTCCCACTTCAAAGCTACCTTCACAGGATTTTTTTCGTATATAGTCATATTATTATAGGATCCCTGTACAAGACGAACGCACGCCCTATCCTTTATATCTATGGCTGGATAAATGACCATCACAATACCCCCTTTGTGCTTATTACAGAATTGTTTTCAATTTTTAT
>CAZIMA010000021.1:0-14095 GCA_964540195.1 uncultured Tissierella sp. | reverse complement strand
CTTCCATCAAGATTAAGCTGGACCTCTATACTGGTTTCAAATGTATCTCTATTAATACTTGCTTGTCTCATTTAATACCTCCTCTATAGCCTTAATAGCTATATGGTTCTCTTCTGGCTTTCCTATGGAAATCCTAAAATATCCACTTAAGTCCCCTGAAAATCCCCTAATCAGCACTTTTTTTCTACCTAAATCATTTAGTTCCTCCGGGCCTTTAAAGAATATAAAGTTGGTCTGGGAAGGAAAGGGGCTTAAACCTAAGCCCTCAAGCTTTTGTCTTACCCTTTCCCTCTCACTCTTCATTAAGGCAATGTTATTGGATATCACTTCCTGCTTTTCAAAGGCCTCCAAAGCTAGAGCTTGAGTTAAGGAATTAATATTATATGGGGCTCTTACTCTGTTTATATATTGGATGGTCTCCTCATGTGCAACCATATAGCCTAGCCTTATTCCAGCCAGACCATAGGCTTTAGAAAAGGTCCTAAGTACTATAAGGTTTTGGTAAAGTCTCGTATCGATTTGAATATCCAAATCTGCAAATTCTATATATGCTTCATCTAGTATAACCATACAATCACTGGCTTCAATGATTTTTATAATATCCTCTTTTCCTATAAGGGTTCCTGTTGGATTATTTGGGTTACTTAAGATGATTATCTTAGGCTTCTTCACCTTTATAAAATCTATAAATCCCTCAACATTTAAATTCTGCATATGATCTAGGGGATATTCATCATATAGGCCCTTGTTTATAATTGTATATAATTTATACATGCTAAAGGTTGGGGAGATGGTTATGACCCTTTCTCCATATTCAAGATAGGCTTTCATAACAAGCTCAATTAACTCACTGGACCCATTACCAAATAAGAGTTCATTCTCATCCTTACCTAGTTGCTTAGACAGCAATTCCCTTAGTTTACTACAATTATCATCAGGATATCGATTCATCCCTTCAATCCATTCAATACCTTCATTAGCATCCAACTTTATTTGGAATTCTTGTTGATTCACTTCATAAGATTTTAATTTTTTTATATCATCTCTTAAATACTTTAGCATTCTACCCCTCCATTCTGACCCTAATCGAATTAGCATGCCCTGTTAAACCTTCATCGGTGGCTATATTTATAATATCCTTAGAAGCATTGATTAAGGCTTCCTTGGAATAATAGATTAAGGATGTCTTCTTGCAAAAATCCTCTACACCTAAGGCTGAGGAAAATCTTGCTGTCCTTGAAGTAGGAAGGGTATGGTTGGGACCTGCATAGTAGTCACCAACCGGCTCCGGAGTATATTCTCCTAAGAAGATTGCACCTGCATTTCTTATCTTTTTAAAATCATTGACATAGTCTTTAGTGAGTATTTCAAGGTGTTCAGGTGCCAGCCTGTTGGCTATATTAAATATCTCTTCCCTACTATCAGTTACTATTATACCCCCATAATCCATTAGGGATTTTTGTGCTATTTGA
This sequence comes from uncultured Tissierella sp., assembly GCA_964540195.1. GTDB lineage: Bacteria > Bacillota > Clostridia > Tissierellales > Tissierellaceae > Tissierella_B. The sequence continues at coordinate 12,623 of CAZIMA010000021.1, read as the reverse complement.
CTACGATTTAAAGTCAATAGCTGAATCGTCACTTCCTTTTGGATATTCTCGGCTAAGTTACTTGAATTAGTTACTACAATGGCTGCAGCCCTCATGTCGTGTTCAGCTTGTGCAATTAAATCAGCTGCTATATATCTAGGATTTGCCCCATCTTCTGCTAGAATTACAACTTCACTTGGGCCTGCAATCATATCTATTCCTACAAGGCCGGATACCTTCCTCTTGGCCATAGCTACATAGATGTTTCCAGGTCCTACTATCTTATCTACCTTTGGAATAGTTTCAGTACCATAGCAAAGAGCTCCTATGGCTTGAGCACCCCCAATTTTATAAATTTCACTAACCCCAATAAGGTCCGCTGCAACAAGAACTGAATCTTTAATATTTCCATTCTTATCTGCAGGGGTTACCATAATGATTTCATCTACACCGGCTATTTTAGCAGGTATAGCATTCATCATGACCGTAGACGGATATGATGCAGTTCCTCCCGGTATATATATGCCCACCTTCTCTATGGGACTGATAAGTTGCCCAAGGAGAATATCATCTCCTTCTCCAAGGAAGAAGTCTTCTCTCTTTTGCTCCATATGAAATGAGGTAATATTATCTATTGCATTAATTATTGCACTTTTCAAGTCATCATTTATATTGTTTTTAGCTTCCTCAATTTCCTCTTTGGAAACCTTTAAACTAACAAGGTCATTCTTATCATACATCTTAGTAAAGTCTAGAACCGCCTCATCTCCTCTATTCTTTACTTCTTCTAAAATCTCATCAACCTTTATTAAAATATCCCCGGAATCCATCTGAGTCCTGGATAGTATTTCTTCAATTTTTTCCATATCCTTATTTGCGTCATAAATCTGAATCATTGAGCCCCTCCCAAAATCTCTTCAATTCTTTTGATGGTATCGTATTTGAACCTATAGCTTGCCTTATTTGCTACTAGTCGTGCACTAATGGGATCAAGGTCTTCTAGGATTACCAATCCGTTTTCCTTTAAAGTGCTTCCGGTCTCAACTATATCAACAATAATATCGCTAAGGCCAATTACAGGAGCAAGCTCTACAGACCCACCTAATTTGATTACTTCCACTTTCTGACCCCTATCCTTAAATATCTTTTGAACATAATTAGGATACTTGGAAGCTATTCTAAGTACATCGTTTTTCTTCCCTATAATTTGATCCTTAAATCCAGCTATGGCAAATCTGCATTTCCCATAATTTAAATCCATTAACTCATATACGTCCTTATCCTCCTCAAGAATCATATCCTTACCAACTATCCCCAAATCTGCGACGCCCTTTTCAACGTAGGTCATAACATCAGATGGCTTTACAAATATATAGGTAATTCTCTCCTTTGAATCTTTAAAAACTAGCTTTCTAGAGTCCTTCTCCCTTATTATTTCCATGTCAGTATTCTTAAACAATTCCAATCCTTTTTCTCCCAATCTTCCCTTTGCCAAGGCTATAGTTAAAGAAGTCATCTAAATTTCCTCCCTCAATTTTAAATGTATAGCAATATCAACATCCATCATAAATCCTACTGCCCATACATCTTTCCCAAATCTTCTAGTAAGTTTATCATACCTACCACCACTTATAATCTTTCTCGGAATCCCCTTACAGTACCCCTTAAAAATTATTCCATCATAATAATCTAAGTCTGCTACCATAGATAAATCTAAATTTATCTTATTCAATAGGTTTTTTTCCTTAAAGAAATCAAATAGGGAATGGATGGAATCTAAAGCTTTTTTCATATCATCATTCATATAACAATTCCTAGCTCTTTGGAGAACATCCTCCATATTTCCTTCTAAACTGAGAATTTCTTCTAAATCCTTATTCATTTCTAATTCCTTTAATTTCAATAGTAGTTCTGCCTTGTTTTTCTTAGCCATTAATTTTCTAATTTGCAGCCCATCTTGGGGACTTAATTCCAGTTCATTTAGGTATGCATCCAGGTAGATACTTGAACCCAATTCAAATACATAATCGGTCCTAAGATTATCCATAAGATTTATCGCCATTTCCAATATTTCTTGGTCAGCCTTTAGGGGCTCTTCACCTAATGATTCAACACCTACTTGGTAATTTTCATTTATTCTACCACCCGGTAAATTTCTGTATACCTTGGAATTGTAATATACCTTCAAGGGTGGTTTACCATCCCATCTAGAAAAAATCTTTCCAAGAATATTAGTAGTAATATCTGGTCTAAGTATGTAGATTTTTGAATCTCCTCCCACTACCTTCACCGTACTAGATAAATTCTGCCTATAGTTAGATAATAAGTAATCATCATAGTTTTGGAATATATCAGGCTCTATTATATTAAAGCCTTTGGATTCAAAATAATCCTCTACTTCCCTTTCAATATTCTTTCTTAGTTTAAGTACTGATAGCTCTTCTGAAATACTTTTAAACTCCACCTTATTACCCCCCATGTTTTTTTAAATACCTAATACAAACATAAAAAAACCATATAGGCTAGCCTATATGGTTAAAATATACCTTCATAGACCAAGCCACTTTTCTACAACAGAATAAGGGCTTGTATCCATGAACTAAAAGTTCAAAGTCACAACCCCTAGGGTCTATGATGATGGTTATTAAATTTAATATAAGAATTTACAAATATTTTCATGTTTTCACCATTCCTATTAACACTTTAGAAGAGTATAACATTAGAGTGATAACATTGCAAGTTATTTTTTTGGTCAGGCTAAATTTTTTCAAGCCTGACCAAACGTCATTACAAATTTATCTTCCTAATTTCTTCTGCCCTACCTTCAATAGAGTATTTAAGCATCTTTAATATTATTTCTCTTTGTTTTTTATAATCATAAGCTGCCCCAAATGTTTGTCCCAAAGGAGCATTTATATGCATCATTCTTGGTGGTCTAACCTTCTGTGAAAGATTTGGAAAATGGGTGATTGATGAGCTTCTAATTCCCCTTGATTCAATTTCTCTCTGTAACAAGCCTACAGATTGATGGCATATATATCATCCAGGTGATAATAGAACTATATCTACATTGTCATTAACTAGGATATTTGCTACTTCAGGTGCTGATTCTTCAATTAGTCTCTTGGTTTCAGGAATGTAACCCATAAATCCAAAATTATGAGGAGAAACATCTTTAATAATTCCTTCATCTTTTAAATCCCTTAGTATTTCCAAGGGAAAAACGCAGTTAATGTCCTTAAGTGCCTCACTAGTATCATAATGGTCATGTGTTATTGTAAGGTCATTAAAATCAACATCTCCAGGTATGGTTCGATAGGTATGGTCTCCCTTTACATTAAAGGGTCTATCAGATTTTAAGTGTACTCCGGCCGTAGTTACAAAAGCCACCTTTGAGTCCTTTATATCCTTCTTAAATTGAGCGATTACAGGTGGTGTATCTATTTTGATTACCATATATTCCGCAGCTTTTCCTATTAACTTTTGTTTGATTTTATTAAATTTAAATTTCATGTCCTTATTATATAAAAGTTTAGCTTCAATGTCTAATAGACATTGAACTTCGACACAAGGGGACGGTTCTTTTGTGTTGCCTTGTGTTTCTTGCTTACATATTATTACTATGGTAAAATTATATAGAGGATAAGAGTTTAAAAACTTGCCCATATTTCTTCAAAATATTCTAGATTAAGAAGGTGAAAAAATGAAAAATAAAGATTTGGGTGCAATGGAAAGTAGAGATTCATTTAGCAATCGATTAGGTTTTATCTTGGCCTGCGTTGGCTCAGCAGTTGGTATGGGTAATATTTGGTTATTCCCATTTAGGGTTGGACAATTTGGGGGTTTTGCCTTCTTAATACCCTATTTTACCTGTGTACTCTTACTTGGTTTAACAGGCGTAATAGGAGAGATGTCCTTTGGAAGAGCTATGAGGACAGGACCTCTTGGTGCTTTTAAAAAAGCTTTGCAAAGAAGAGGAAAGGAATATGGTGATATTATTGGTCTAATTCCTGTTATCGGCTCATTAGGTATAGCAATTGGATATGCAGTAGTTGTAGGCTGGATACTAAGATTTCTATTTGGGTCCATCACAGGAGCTGTAATTAACTCACCGGATAGCGGAGCATATTTCGGACAAATTGCAGGACCATTAGGCAGCCTTCCTTGGCATTTACTGGCCATTATACTTACCTTAATTGTAATGAATAAAGGTATATCCGCCGGTATAGAAAAAATAAACAAATTTATGATGCCTGCATTCTTCCTATTATTCCTTATATTAGCTATTAGGGTTTCTTTTTTACCTGGTGCTATGGCAGGCTATAAATTTTTATTCAATCCTGATTGGTCTAAAATAATGAATCCTCAGACATGGGTTTTTGCCATGGGTCAAGCTTTCTTCTCATTATCAATAGCTGGCTCGGGCACAATTGTATATGGAAGTTACTTAAAAGATAGCGAAAATGTTGTATCATCCTCTATCTATATAGGTCTATTTGATACTCTAGCTGCAACTCTGGCTGCCTTAGTTATATTGCCTTCTGTATTTGCCTTTGGAATGGATCCAGGAGCTGGTCCTCCTCTAATGTTTATAACTATGCCAGAAATATTCAAGCAGATGCAAGGTGGCTATGTAATCTCCATAATATTCTTTATAGCAGTTACTTTTGCAGGAATTACTTCCCTTGTAAACCTGTTTGAAACTCCTATTGAAGCATTACAAAATAGGTTTAACTTCTCAAGATCAAAAGCTGTAAGCTCTATATTAGTAATTGCAACACTTATAGGTTTATATGTTGAGAATGGTGATATTCTAGGTACATGGATGGATGTAATGAGCATCTACGTAATACCGCTTGGAGCAATGCTTGCCGGTATTATGTTCTTCTGGGTATGTGGAAAGGAATTTGCATATGAGAAGGTCCAAATGGGAAGAGAAAAAACTTTAGGTTCATGGTTTATACCAGCAGGGAGATATATCTTCTGTGGAATTACCATATTCGTATATATAGCAGGTATTTTCTACGGAGGAATAGGCTAAAGTTAAAAAGAAGGAACAAAAGGGCCGGTTGCCTTTTTGTTCCTTCTTAACTATTCTTGCTCTAATAACCTACATATTTCCTTTGTAAATTCTTCCGTCGTAGCATTCCCTCCAAGGTCTTTAGTAAGTACATTTCCCCCCAGAAATACTTTCTCAAGAGCCCCTTCAATCATTGCTGCCTTATTATGTTCGCCTATATATCTCAACATCATTACAGCTGATTGTATCAATGCAGTAGGATTTGCTATATTCTTACCTGCTATTTGAGGTGCACTTCCGTGTACAGCCTCAAATACTGCATATTCCTTGCCAATATTCGCTCCAGGAACTATTCCTAAACCTCCTACTAGACCTGCACATAAATCAGATAATATGTCACCATAGAGATTTGGCATTACCATTACATCAAAGTTCTCAGGATTCAATACTAGATTCATACTTGCCGCATCTACAATCATATCTTTTGCTTCAATATCATAATTTTTTGCTACATTATTAAATACATCTAGAAAGAGTCCATCGCTTAGCTTCATAATATTTGCCTTGTGTATTGCCATTACACTCTTACGATTATTTTCTACTGCATATCTAAATGCAAATTCTGCAATTCGCTCACTTGCCCCCCTAGTAATAATCTTAATGCTTTCTGCACCATAGTCCCCTAACTTGTGCTCAATTCCAGCATATAGGTCTTCTGTGTTTTCCCTTACTATTACTAAATCTATATCCTCATATCTACTCTTTATTCCCTTAAAGCTCTTTACTGGTCTAAGATTAGCATATAAGTCTAGTTCTTGTCTTAAGGTAACATTTACACTTCTAAATCCCTTCCCAACAGGTGTGGTTATTGGACCTTTTATGGCTATTTTATTTTTCTTAATGGTATCTATTACATACTGTGGGAGAGGGGTAGAAAACTCCTCCATTACCCCTTCACCTGCATTTACTACTTCCCACTCTATATCTACTCCAGCAGCTTCCACTACCTTGGTCATTGCCTTTGATACCTCAGGTCCTATTCCGTCTCCTGGTATTAATGTTATTTTATACATACTGGTCCCCCTTGATATGTTCCTAAAAATTTAAGCTCTTAAAGAGCAGACTTAAGTGACAAAGACTTCATATAATTTAGCTTTCCTCCAGCCTTTAGTACCTTTACTTCCTTTTCGGATAGGTCCAGCTTAACCTTAAAAATTGTTCCATTGTTTTTCACTTCTAATTCAGAAGAGTCCAATTTATTAAGTATATCTTCTATTTCAAGCTCATCCATTAGGTTAATCGAATCATAATCTGACTTATTGACAAACTCCATAGGTATAATTCCACTGTTGATTAAATTAGCCTTGTGAATTCTAGCAAAACTCTTTACTATTACACCCTTAACCCCTAGATATAAAGGTGCAAGAGCTGCATGCTCACGACTTGAACCTTGTCCGTAATTCTCTCCACCAACTATAAAACCGCCATTGTTTTCTTTAGCTCTCTTAGGGAACTGGTCATCTATTGTATTGAAACAGAATTCTGAGAGGTATGGAATATTGCTTCTAAAAGGTAGTAGTTTAGAATCAGATGGCATTATGTGGTCTGTAGTAATATTATCCTTAGTTTTTAACAAAACCACTCCTTCTAATGATTCCCCTAGTTGGGTATTTACAGGGAAAGGTTTGATATTTGGTCCTCTTACTACCTCAACAAATGTACCTTCTCTTGATGGTTTAATTATCATGCTATCATCTATAAGAAATTCATCTACACTTAATTTCTCAAATTTCAAATCAAATGTTGATGGATCTGTTAACTTACCATATATTGCACTAACTGCAGCTGTTTCTGGACTTACTAAATATACGCTTGCTGAAAGTGTTCCACTTCTACCATAGAAATTTCTATTAAAAGTTCTGAGGGATACACCATTGGTACCTGGTGATTGTCCCATTCCTATACATGGGCCACAGGAGTTTTCAAGAATTCTAGCACCTGCACTAATTATATCGGCTAATGCTCCATTCTTTGCTATCATAGTCATTACTTGTCTGGAACCAGGTGCAATAACAAGGCTTACATCCTTATGAACCTTACGCCCCTTAAGTATCTGTGCAACTTTCATCAAATCTTCGTAAGAAGAATTTGTACAACTTCCTATTGCAACCTGATCTATTTTTATATCACCTATGCTTTCAACTTCCAATACATTGTCAGGACTATGAGGAACTGCAGCTAATGGTTTTAATTTATCTAAGTCTATTGTTATTTCCTCATCATATACTGCATCTTCATCTGCTAATAACTCTATCCACTCATCTTCTCTTCCCTGAGCCTTGAAAAACTCCAAGGTTTTTTCATCGCTAGGGAAAATGGATGTTGTAGCTCCCAATTCAGCTCCCATATTGGTTATAGTAGCTCTTTGAGGAACTGATAGATTTTTAATTCCATCTCCTGAGTATTCAAAAACTCTTCCTACTCCACCTTTTACTGTAACCTTTCTTAGGACTTCAAGGATTATATCCTTTGCAGCAACCATATGAGTAAGCTTTCCCTTTAGATTAACCTTTACAACCTTTGGAGCATTTATATAATATGGTCCTCCAGCCATAGCCAAGGCTACATCAAGGCCTCCTGCTCCTATGGCTATCATTCCTACTCCTCCTGCTGTTGGTGTATGGCTATCAGAACCTAGTAGTGTGTCCCCTGGCGCAGAAAATCTTTCAAGAAATACTTGGTGGCATATTCCGTTTCCTGCTTTTGAAAAATATATTCCATGTTTATCAGCCACTGTTTGAATATACTTATGGTCATCTGCATTCTCAAATCCCTGTTGAAGCATGTTATGGTCTATAAATGCAACGCTTCTCTTAGTCTGAACCTGGTCTATACCTATGGCTTCTAATTGAAGGTAAGCCATGGTTCCCGTGGAATCCTGAGTAAGGGTTTGATCTATTTTGATTCCTATGGAATTTCCAGGAACTAACTCTCCTTCAACCAAGTGTTTATCTAGAATCTTATATACTAAGTTTTTACCCATTAAACTACCTCCTACTTAAATTAACTTTATCCTCCACTTAAAGTTAGGATGTTTTATTTTCTTTAGAATTTAATATATCGTTGTATATCTGTACTATCTCCTTATCGAATAGAGTTCTCTTCATTGCAACTGAGAATTCTCTAACTTTCTTAAGGATTTCCTCTGCCGTTTCATTATCTATAGTAATGTTGTACTCACCAAATTTATTAATTATTGCAGATTTCCCAGAATGCTTTCCAATGACTATTTGTCTCATCAATCCTACTTCACTTGGGTCAAAGGATTCATAGTTCATAGGATTTTTGATTGCTCCATCTGCATGGATTCCGGATTCATGCTTGAACATATTAACCCCTACTATTGGCTTCCAGTCTGGTAGGACTCTTCCTGAGGCTCTTGATACGTACTCACATAATTCTCTAAATTTAGTAGTGTCTAAATCCAATTCATATTTATAAACAATCTTTAAAGCCATTAAGACCTCTTCAAGAGCTGCATTACCTGCTCTTTCGCCCAATCCATTTACTGTAACTCCAATGTAGTTTGCTCCTCCTAATACACCTGCTAATGCATTTGCTGTTGCCATACCAAAATCATTGTGAGTATGCATTTCTATCTCAAAATTAGTTCTATTACGAAGGGTTTCAATTATATTTCTAATACCGAAAGGCTCCATTAGTCCTACAGTATCACAATATCTAAATCTATCAGCTCCTGCTTCTTTTGCAGCATTAATATATTCCACCAGGAAGTCTGTATCTGCTCTGGATGCATCTTCTCCGTTAACGGAAACATAAAGACCATTTTTCTTTGCAAATTCAACTGACTTTACCATTTTCTCGATTACCCACTCTCTTGAAGTGTTGAGTTTATGCTTAATGTGAATATCAGAAACGGATAGGGATATTGCTACTGCGTCTACTCCACAATCAACAGAATGCTCTAAATCGCTAATTACTGCTCTATTCCAAGCCATAATACTGGATTTTAGATTTCTCTTGCATATGGATTTTATAGTTTCCTTTTCATCACCACCCATTGCAGGTATACCAACTTCTAGCTGGTCTACTCCTAAATCGCTTAACATTTGAGCTATCATAACTTTCTCATGATTTGCAAATACAACACCAGCCGTTTGTTCTCCATCCCTTAGGGTAGTATCCACTATTTTTATATTTCTAGAATTAATATTATCCACTATGCACATTCAAGAAGCCCCCTTATCGATTTGACTTTTAATTTTATAATAAATTCATTTTTGCAAAATGTGAAATTCTATTATTTATTTTTTCAAGCTTGAAAACTATTATAATTCCTTATTTATAAAATTGCAATAGTTTTTATAATGTTTTTCTGATTTGAATAAATTGCAAGTTTTATCTTTGTTTATTTCATTTTAAAAAATCACCCTAGCTTTGATTTAGCTAGAGTGATTCGCAGTTATCTTTTTAGTTTTTCATGCATTCCATCGCATAGTGGTGGATTGTTTGTCTGTTTACAAGTACAGAAATATTCTGTTCCATCTTCTTCTGGGATATATAGCATAGGCAGAAAAGTAGTTCCCACATGGGCCCCATCACATAATGGCTGGCTAGCACTTCTTCCACATGCGCACCAATAGTATTCCTCACCTTTCTTTACATCTACAGCTCTAGGAACATATCCTGCAATATGGCCTTTTTCCACATAGATCCCTCCCATGATTTTTAGATTGATTACCCATATAAGGGATCATATAAACACATGGGATAGTGATTATTAACCACTATCCCATGTGTAATATTTGATATTAATAGCTAGCTAGCAATATTTACTAGATTATTGTAAAAATCCAATACTATCTCTACAACTTCTTCTCCAATTCTTTCTTGAGCTTCAAAGGTTGCAGCACCTATATGAGGTGTAACGCTTACATTAGGATGATTTATAAGCTCAATATTTGGGCTTGGTTCTTGCTCAAATACATCTATTCCTGCACCTGCTATTTTTCCGGTATTAAGGCCTTTAAGAAGAGCATCTTCATCTATAACTCCTCCTCTAGCTGCATTTATAATAATAGCTCCTTCTTTCATCAAATCTATCTCTTCTTGACCTATTAGAGCTTTATCAGTAGCTGAAACATGAACTGTAATAAAATCAGCTTTTATTAAGAGTTCATTTAAAGGCATATAGAGGAATTTCTTATCCTCAGTTACAAACGCATCATAAAAGACTATGTTCATGCCTAAGGCTTCTGCTTTTACAGCTATAGCCTTACCTATTCTGCCAAAACCAATGATTCCCAATGTCTTTCCACTTAGCTCTATTCCAGTATAATGCTTTTTGTTCCACTGACCCTCACGCATGGTCAAATTGGCTATTGTAATATGCCTAGCTAGGCCAAACATATGACCAAGTACTAATTCAGCTACAGAGTTACTGCTTGAATTTGGAGTATTCTTTACAGTAATATGGTTGCTAGTTGCATATTGTACATCTATATTATCCAATCCTACTCCAGCTCTTATTATAAGCTTTAATTTGCTTCCCTTCGCTACATCTATAAGGTCTTTTTTCACCTTCGTAGCTGACCTAACAATAAGAACGTCATAATCCCTAATAACCTTTTTCAAATCCTCTATTTCATAATGATTTATATCTATATCGAATTTATTACCTTTAAATATTTCCACTGCTCTATCGTCTAAACCATCATTAGCTAATATTCTCATCATAATACCACCTTTCTAAATTTCTAATATTTCATCGATATTATTTAACAAGTCATTTATATCTTCAATTTGAGTATCTGCCATATGAGCAATTCTGAATGTTTTATCCTTTAAATCACCATAACCATTGGATATCATCATTCCTCTATCCGTCAACTCTCTATTTAATTCTTTAATATCAATATTTCTTGTATTTTCAATGCAAGTTACGGTATTTGACAGATGGTTTTCATCTGAAAACAAGTCAAATTTTTCCTTAGCCCACTTTCTTACTATTTCTGCCATATCCTTATGTCTTTGATACCTATTTTCAATTCCTTCAACATTCAATATATAATCAAGTTGATAATCTAAAGCATTCATATGTGATAAAGAAGGTGTAGACGGATATTGATAATCCTTTTTTAATATATAATTATAAAGAGTTAATAAATCGAAATAATAGCCTCTGTTTTTAACTGTTTTTGCCCTTTCAACTGCCTTTTGTGAAAAAGTACACATACTCATACCTGCAGGTAATCCTAAGCATTTTTGACTAGATGTAATAGCTATATCAATACCTAATTCATCTATATTTATTTTATGACCTCCTGCTGAACTGACCATATCCAAACTAAATACGATTTCCGGATATTTTTTAACTATTTGGGCGATTTCTTCAACAGGATTTGCTATTCCAGTTGAAGTCTCATTATGAGTTACACAAATTATGTCGTATTTGCCTGAACTTAGAACTTCATCAACTATTTCCGGAAGGGTTGCCTTACCCAATTCACTTTCGAATAAATCTGCCTCTACACCATTATTAACTCCCATTTCATACCATCTCTTTCCAAAAGACCCGACTGAAAAAACAGCTGCTCTTTTTGCAGTACAGCTTCTAATGGCGCCTTCCATTAAACCACTTCCTGAGGAGGTAGACAGTAATATCTGTTCCTTTGTTTGCCAAATTTTTTGCATATTGTGGGATATTCTTCTTTGTAAATCGGAAGCAGATTTACCTCTATGGCTGATTTGTGGCATTGCCATCTTTGAAAGAACATCCTCTTTTACGTCAACCGGACCAGGTATAAATAGTCTAGTATGCATAATAACCCCTCCTTTAGTAATGAATATATGAAAAATTCTGTAAATGATGAATAAAAAAACTCCCGTCCCATATAAGGGACGAGAGAATATCTACCGCGTTGCCACCCAAATTAACAGATTAATCTGCTCACTCGAAATCCTGTAACGTAGGAATAACGTCTTGCTCATTTCACAAGTAGCTCAGGAATGGATTCATTAGCTTATTTACAGATTCACACCAACCATCTGCTCTCTTAAAAAATCACTAATTACTATTTCCCTTCATTGCCCTAAAGTATTATTTCTATATATCTTATTACCTTTCGGATTAAAAGTCAACTACTTTTTGAATGTTTTTGAAGTTTTTTAATAATTAGGCTAAAATCCCTATCCCCCTGCCTATTGATTAAATAATATATTGAAAAATAAAATTATGTTGATATAATAATTACGGAAGTTGATTGGTAACATAATTACAAGCAATATTTCATATACCAAATAAATAGGAAATCTCTAAGTTAAAATAAATTTATCAAAAAAATTGGAAGTGATAATACATGTCTATTGAAGTATTAAAAACAATGATAAATAATAGCAATAATATAGTCTTTATTGGAGGAGCAGGTGTATCTACGGAAAGCGGAATTCCTGATTTTAGATCAGAGACAGGTTTATATTCTGATGCCAAGAATAAGAGACGAGGTCCTAAAGAAATATACACTTATAAGTACTATAAAGAAAATAAAGAAGAGTACATCTTAATGTATAAAAGGAATATGGCTAAAAGCATCTTAAACGAAAA
>CAZIMA010000020.1:0-19286 GCA_964540195.1 uncultured Tissierella sp. | reverse complement strand
CTCACTATGAAGTAGGCAAGAAAGTAAGACAAACTATTGAAGAACTTGGAGGTACTATGCCCGAAGACCTTCCAACTCCTGATAAGAGTATTAAAAAAATTGAGAGTGAGCGAAAGAAGGCTTTGGATAAAGGAAATGAAGATTGATATATTTTGTTAGCTACTATGAAACTTCTTACTTATAAGGTAAGAGGTTTTTTAATTTGAATACTTAATCACAAGCTTTTTCTTTCGTAAAATTTTCAGAAAACTTAGGGACAAATCCAGTTCTAAATGCTATACTATAATAAAATAGTGGACCATTTTGGAGTGGAGTGATGGTAATTTATGCAAAAATATACTTCGGTTTTAAAATCTAGGCCTTTTTTATATCTCGAGCTAAAAAAGGCTGGGCAATTGAAAATTCAAGGTTTTACTGATGAAGACTTAATGAAAAAAGCTGTTGAAGAAAATATATTTACTGTAAATTCAGAAGCACGAAAAAGAGAAATTGCTTCTACAGTAATTAATCGTTTAAGAGAAATTGATGATTTTGTACTAGATAAAGTAGTTAATGGTAGTTTACAAACCAGTAAGCAATTGGTAATTTATAGCATCCTGAAAACAGATAGGCTTTTCTTTGAGTTTTTACAAGAAGTGTATAGAGAAAAACTTATGCTAAAGGATTATATATTTACCGATAAGGATTTCAATATTTTCTTTAGAAGAAAATCGGAGCAGAGCGAACAAATTGCTGAATGGAAAGACTATACATTTTATAAGCTTAAACAAGTGTATAAAAGGATCCTATCTGAAGCTGGATTTATAAAGATATCAAAGCAGGAGGTAAGATTATTGCCTCAAATAATTGAAATAGAAATTGTGGATCATCTAAAAAACATAGGTGATGCAATATATCTTGAAGCAATATTAGGAGAGATATAATGGATATTTACGAAAGATTGGATAAAATACTGCCTAAGATTCAGGAAAAACAGTTTAGAGAAAATAAAGGACTGGGCAATGAAATAGGTTATTATATCTTTGATTATGAACCAGAAAATGAGCTTATAGTCAGAGAACATATAAAGTTTCTAAAAGAAAAGATTAACAACGAAAATTCTGATATTGAAATAATAGAATTTGATCTATATGAAATAATGATAGAAATACTGCAAGATAAAACTTATCTTAATAAGTCCTTTGAATTGGAAGAAAATAAGGGAACTGAATATATACTAAAGGGAATTCAAAAGACATTGAGACTCACATTAGAAAATGATTTGGTCATTGACTATATTAGAACAAGAGTCAAGGATAATCACATAGTATTTATTACAGGTGTAGGGAAGGCATGGCCAATAATAAGATCTCATTTAATTTTAAATAATTTACACTCTGTTGTGGACTATGTACCTGTAATAATGTTTTTTCCTGGCACCTATTCTGGACAGGACTTAGTTTTATTTGAAGACATAAAAGATGATAATTATTATAGAGCGTTTAAATTAGTGGATAGATAATTTAATGGGGGGTTATAATATGCAGCTAAAGAAGATGTTTTATAAAGAGATTGATAGGGACATTAAGGGTGTTATTAAAATTGGACAGGATGATAATGCAAATGTTTATCAAGAGTTGGAAGAGTATGTTGTAACAAGGGAATTGAATCAACATTTTGGAGACTTCTTCGAGGCTTATAGTAAAGGTCTAACTAGTTATACAGATAAAATGGGGGTATGGATATCAGGCTTTTTTGGAAGTGGTAAGTCTCATTTCTTAAAAATTCTATCTTACCTGCTAGATAACAAAGAGATCAATGGGAGTAAGGCAGTATCGTATTTTGACGACAAACTAATGGATAGTAAGGTTCTAGCTGATATAAATAGAGCAGGGGACAATAGTGTTGATGTAATCTTATTTAATATTGATTCAAAATCAGACTCTACTTCAAAAAGCAATAAGGATGCCATAGTTAAGGTGTTTATGAAGGTGTTCAATGAGATGCAGGGATTTTGTGCATCCCTTCCTTGGGTAGCAGATCTTGAAAGACAATTGGTTAAAGATAATAACTATGAGTCATTTAAATCATCATTTAAAGAACTTTCGGGCAACTCATGGGAGGAAGCAAGAGAAGATTTTTATTTTGAGGAAGATAGCATTGTACAAGCCTTAGCAATGACTACTAAGATGAGCGAGGATGCAGCAAGAAACTGGTATAATAAAGCCGAAGAAAACTATTCCCTAAGTGTAGAGAAATTTGCTAACAAAGTAAAAGACTATATAGAGTCTAAAGGTAAAAATCATCATGTGGTGTTCTTAGTTGATGAAATGGGACAATATATAGGTGATGATACAAATCTAATGCTAAATCTACAAACAGTAGTAGAGGATTTAGGTACTTATTGTGGAGGAAAGGCTTGGGTAATAGTAACTTCTCAACAGGATATAGACTCTATTACTAAGGTCAAGGGAAATGACTTTTCAAAGATTCAAGGAAGATTTAATACAAGACTTAATCTTTCTTCTTCAAACGTAGATGAGGTTATTAAGAAAAGGATTCTACGTAAGACCGATGTTGCAAAGGATACATTAAAATTATTATATCAAGACAAAGAAGCTGTATTAAAGAACTTGATTACATTTACAAATGATACTGCAGAGATGAAGTTCTACAAGTCAAATGAGGATTTTATAGAAGTTTATCCATTTGTAACATATCAATTTAACTTATTACAATCAGTATTTACCGGAATAAGACTACATGGTTCCAGTGGTAAGCATCTATCAGAAGGGGAACGTTCATTGTTAAGTGCTTTCCAGGAATCAGCTATAAAATATTCAGATAAAGAAATAGGGGCATTAATACCTTTTTCAGCCTTTTATAATACAGTAGAGGCTTTCTTAGATTCAAATATTAGAACCGTAATCATCAAGGCAGGAGATAATGAAAGACTTGATGAATATGATGTAGAGGTATTAAAGGTACTATTCTTAATTAAGTATGTACCGGGGATACCTTCAAATATTGAAAACATAGCAACATTACTGGTCAATCATATGGAGAATGATAAGATCCAGATTAAAAAGAGAATAGAAGAATCCCTGAAAAAACTTCTTAGAGAAGCATTGATACAAAAAAATGGCAATGAATTTATATTCCTTACCAATGAAGAACAGGATGTAAATAAGGAAATACAGAATATTTCAGTTGACTTAGTTGAAACCATAATGAAAATTGGAGAGGAAATCTTTGAAGGCATCTATAATGAAAAAAAATATAGATACAATGCTAGATATCATTTTGATTTTAATAAAATTATAGATGACAGGTTTTTATCTACACAAAGAAATGAAATAGGTCTTAAGGTCATTACTCCTTATTATGATACAGGTGTGGAACTAACCGATCAAGAATTAAAAATGATGTCGGCAAGAGAAAACAATCTAATCCTAAAGCTTCCTATGGATACCACGTTCCTTGAAGAAATGGAGGAGATCTTAAAGATTCAAAATTATCTTTTAAGAAAGGGTGGAACATCAGGTACTGCTGAAATAGAAGAAATAAAGATTAGGAAATCAAGAGAAGTTGTTGAAAGAAAAGAAAGAGTAAAAATGCTTTTAGTTGAGGCCATTAAGACTTCTGATATATATGCTAATTCCCAAAAGCTGGAAGTAAAGTCCAAGAATCCTATAGAAAGAATAAATGAAGGATTCAAGGTTCTGATTGAATCTATGTATAACAAATTAAACTATATTACTACCTATATAGAATCAAATAAGGATTTAAATGATATTCTGTTAGAAAATGATATTCAGATGAAGCTTACAGACGACACTCCAAATAAGTTGGCTATTGATGAGTTGCAGGCATATATTGATAAAAATACAAAACGTAATATTCCTATGACCGTAAAGTCAATTATTAATATGCATAGCAAGTCCCCATATGGTTGGAAAGATCTCGATATAATAGGGCTTATATTAAGATTATTTAAGGGGCAGGATATAAAGCTACAGCTGGGACAAGAATACCTAAATCCTTCAGAAAAAGATTTAATAAATTATCTTACTAAGAGGGATTATCAGGATAGATGTATAGTAAAAACCAGAATAAAAACACCTATAATATATATCAATAATGTCAGAGAGCTTTCAAAAGAAGTATTTGGAATAGCTGCTATGCCAAATGATGAAGATGGATTAATGGATAGGTTTAAAGAATATTGTGCTCGAGAGCTAAATCTAAGGAGTCCTGATACTGATGATTATGGAATCTATTTACTTTTGGAGAAATATAAGAACAACAAATACTATCCAGGAAAAGAGGTTTTAGAAAAAGGTCTTGAGTTATTTGAGCAGATAACTAAAATAAAGGATGTATCCGACTTTTATGAAAAAGTCTATGAGTTGAAAGATGATTTATTGGATTATGAAGAGGATGTTTTTGATGTTAAGAAGTTCTTCAAAAATCAGAGTGAAATATTTGATAAAGCAGCTTTTCAACTAAGTATATTTGAGAAGAATAGAACCTATGTAATAGATAAAGAAACTTTGGATATAGTTAAGGAAATCGAATTAATCCTTAATTTAAAGGAGCCATATTTACAGATTCATAGACTACCTGACTTAATCAATAGTTTCAGATCTAACTTCATAGAACTGCTAGAGGTAGAGTGCAAGCCTATAAGAAAAGTTATTGAAGCTGATTACAAGACCGTATCTGATGAGCTTGACATCTACAAATTTAGTAATGAGTTTATATCAAAGATAAAGCATAGATTTGAAAACCTATTGGAGCGATTAGATAGTGTCAATAACTTCTATGAAGCAATTGCCATGAAGGAAGAGTCCGACAGGATTAAGCTAAGATGCTTTAACGATATAGAAGCTGAAAATAAAAGAATAGCGGAAGAAAATCACGGAAATGATGAGACTCGTGAAGGTGAAGATGATTCTTATAATAAAGTTACAAAAAACATAAGTATAAAAAATATACTGCGTGGAGTTAAGATAATAGAGACAAAAGATGATATAGATGAAGTAGTTGAAGAGTTCAGAAGAAAATTAATAGAAGAATTAAAGGATGATACAAAACTAAAGCTAGTCTAATATTGGGGGGACAGAAGTGAATAAAACTGCTATTAAGAACTTTGCGGTAAGAGCCAGAAATAAGTTAATAGAGGATATTGTACAGAAGGCCTTTGAGCTAGGGATTACAAAAGACAAAATCAAGGATATAGAAATCTTTGAGGGTGGATTTAGGATTAAAGGAATGGACAATGGTAAAACCTACAGGAAATATGAGCTTAAGCAAAGAGATAAGCTTATATCCAATATAAATACTAAGGGGTTTGAGCAGGTTATAGAGGAAGTAGCTTATACATGGTTTAACAGAATCATAGCCCTTAGATTTATGGAGGTAAATGAATATCTACCAACTGGAGTCAGAGTGTTATCCTCTGTAGAGGAAGGAAAAACTGAACCAGATATAATAAAAGAAGCCCTAAATGTAGATTTGAATT
The DNA here is from genome assembly GCA_964540195.1 of uncultured Tissierella sp. Classification (GTDB taxonomy): domain Bacteria; phylum Bacillota; class Clostridia; order Tissierellales; family Tissierellaceae; genus Tissierella_B. Next base: position 13,783 of record CAZIMA010000020.1, on the reverse strand, counting down.
TGGATCAAGATATACTTTATAAAATAATGGATAACAATGACACTGAAGATTTATATAAATACCTATTTATTAAGCAGTGTAATCAGTTAGGAAAGATAATGCCTCAGGTGTTTGAAGAGATATCCGACTATACTGAGCTTTTATTGCCTGATAATCTTTTATCCGAAGGCTCTGTAATTAGGGACTTAGTAGAATCAGTAGATGAAGAGGATTATAAGGACCAGGTAGAAATCATAGGCTGGATGTATCAATACTATATATCCGAAAAGAAGGATGAGGTATTTGCTGATTTAAAGAAGAATAAGAAGATAACAAAGGAAAACATCCCAGCAGCTACTCAGCTTTTTACACCAAAGTGGATAGTAAAATACATGGTTGAAAATTCATTAGGTAGACTCTGGCTTGAATCCCATCCTGATGAAGAACTTCAAGCTAGTTGGAAATATTATTTAGAAGAAGCAGAGCAGGACCCTGAGGTTCAGAAGCAACTGGATGAATTAAAGAATCCAAACTTAAATCCTAAGGATATTAAGGTACTTGACCCTGCTATGGGCTCTGGTCATATACTAGTTTATGCCTTTGATGTTCTCTACGATATTTACCTAAAAGCAAACTACTCTGAAAGAGAAATACCACAGCTGATACTGGAAAACAACTTATATGGCTTGGATATAGATGATAGGGCAGGGCAGCTTGCAGCCTTTGCATTAATGATGAAGGCAAGAAGCAAGAACAGAAGGATATTTAGAAATAGAATAGAGCTTAATATATGCTCCATAGAAGAAAGTAATGGTATACCTAAGGAAGCGGTGGATTTTTTAGTTAATCCTAAGGACAAGGGATTAATAGAGAATCTTCATAAAGAACAAGTTGAATATTTGATAGAGGTATTTAATGATGCCAAGGAATATGGTTCAATTCTTGATGTTAAGAAGATTGACTTTGATGCTCTTGAGAGAAGGATTGAAGAGATAAGAAATGGAGATACCCTGGATTTATATGAGCTACAGTATAGAGAAGTTATTATTGAGAAGATTCCACCACTTATTAAACAAGGTAGAATAATGAGCCATAAGTATGATGTTGTATGTACTAATCCACCTTATATGGGCATAAGAAGTATGAATAGCAAACTTTCCAATTTTATATTGATTAATTATCCGAAAACGAAATATGATTTGTTTTCAATATTTATGGAGAAGTGTTTTAGATATTGCGACAATAATAAGTATCTAGCTATGATAACACAACATTCATGGATGTTTCTAATAAGTTACAAATCCTTAAGAGAATATATTATTGAGAATAAAATAATTGAGACAATGGTTCATTTGGGTACAAGAGCTTTTGATGATATAGGTGGTGAAGTAGTTCAAACCACCTCGTTTGTTATAAGAAATAAATCATCAGATAAATATAGGGGTAAATATATAAGACTTGTTGACTTTAATAATTCTGAAGAAAAATTAAAAGGTTTTTTTGATTTAAAAAATGTTTTCACAAATAACGAGCAATATAAATTCAAAGATATACCAGAATACCCAATAGCATATTGGATAAAGAACCAAACAAGAGAAATATTCATTAAAGGTACTTTATTTAAGCATATTGCCAAGCCAAGACAGGGATTGTCAACATCAGATAATGATAGATTCTTAAGATTATGGTTTGAAGTAAATACAAACAAAATAGGATTTAATATTAAAGATGATAATATGGCAATTTCAAGTAAAAGGAAATGGTTTCCTTTAAATAAAGGAGGTTCGTATAGAAAATGGTATGGTAATAATGAATATCTTATAAATTGGGAAGATGACGGCTTAGAAATAAAAAAATATGCATCGCAACTATATAAATCTTATACAAGAACAATTAAGAACATACAGTATTATTTTAAAAAAAATATAACATGGTCAAGGATAAGTTCATCAAAACTTGGGGTCAGATATAATGATGTTGGATTCATTTTTTCTGATGCAGGGTGCTGTATTTTTCCAGAAGAGCACGTTGAGTATATTTTAGCTTTTCTGGGTTCAAAAGTTACAGTTAAATTACTAGAATATTTGAATCCCACTTTAACATTTCAAGTTGGAAATATAGATAATTTACCACTGCTAAAGTCCGATAGTTATTTCAATAAGATATTAATATTATTGGTGAATGATAATATTGACATTTCAAAAATTGATTGGGATTCATTCGAAACCTCATGGGATTTCAAAAAACACCCTATTATACAATTCACAGTTCATAATTCACAATGCACAATTAAACAAGCATTTGAAAACTGGAATGAGTTTACAACCACCCAATTCAACCAACTAAAAGCTAACGAAGAAGAGGTAAACCGTATCTTCATAGAAATTTATGGACTTCAGGATGAACTAACCCCTGAAGTTGAGGATAAAGATATAACTATACGTAAGGCTGATAGAGAAAGAGATATAAAATCCTTTATCTCATATGCAGTAGGCTGTATGTTTGGACGGTACTCCTTAGATGAAGAAGGACTTATCTATGCTGGTGGGGAATTTGATATTAACAGATATAAAACCTTTATACCTACTAAGGACAATGTTTTAGTAATTGCAGATGATGAGTATTTTGAGGATGATATTGTAAATAGATTTGTAGAATTTGTAAAGATAAGTTTTGGTGATAAGTCTCTGGAAGAAAACTTAGATTATATTGCAGAAACTCTAGGGAATAAGACTGGTAAAACATCCAGACAGACTATAAGAAGATACTTCTTAAAGGATTTCTATAATGATCATTTAAAGGTATATCAGAAGAGACCAATTTATTGGCAATTTGATAGTGGAAAGAATAACGGATTTAAAGCTCTAATATATTTACACAGATATAATAGCTCAACAGTAGCCAGGGTAAGGACAGATTACTTACATACGCTACAAAGAAAATATGAAGCTGAAATAAAACATTTGGATATAATTATTGATTCTGAAATTTCACCTAGAGATTTAGCTGCTGCTAAAAAGAGAAGGGATATAATAATAAAACAGCTTCAGGAATGTCGAACCTATGATCAGATAATAGCACATATTGCAAATCAAAATATTGAACTGGATCTGGATGATGGTGTGGTTGTAAACTATGCTAAATTCCAAGGAGTAGAAGTATCTCAAGGAGACGGAAAGAAACCACTAAAAGCTGATTTGTTAACCAAATTAAAATAAAATTCCATCAATTGATACCATATTAAAGCAGATACTACGAAAAGTATAGGTCAATACAAAAAAGTTTTAGGAAATTTGAAGAAATTTTAAAGCAAGTTGGTGAAATAATGAATTTAACTGAGATAAAGAAATTACTTGATGAAAATATGAATAAGAATCCATCCATAGGAAGGGGAAGAAATATTATTTTTTGGTATGATGAAGAATCTGAGTTCATTGAAGATATTGAAGAGCTACAGCTAGAAAATGCTAAAATATTATTCCTTAATAAAAATAACAGCTTTTATATTAAATATCTACTTGAAAAGGAAGATTTAGTTTCAAACTATTTGATTTATTCCTCTGGAACAAAACCAGCACCTAGAGAGAATTGGCTATTGGATATCGAGAAATATAGTGAAGTCTTCTCTACCGATAAAGCAACTGTAATAATGAGGGACTTAGGTGTAAGAGATGAGTCTTTAAGGAATATTTTTAAAAAATATATAAAGTTTTTTGGAAACAAAGAGAGATATAAAAGGTTTGCTTCATATGGCATTAGTTATATTACAGAGGAATCAGTAAACATTTCAATTCTTTCTGCTCTTTGCAAGTTAAATATACCTGATTTCCAAGAGGTTATTAAAACATTACTAAAGGAAATTGCAATAGATGAATGCAAGTACTTAGAAGAGATTGAGAAGTATGGAGATTTAGATGTGTTTTGGGAATTGGTTGAGAAAAGATATGGATATCATCTGGATGAAAAGTCCCTTAAGCAGCTTATGATAATGTTTCTAGTTACTGATATAAATCATAATTTGAATATAAGAATTCCTGCATCCTGGGAAAAGTATATATCTGCTAAAAAAGGCGATTCTGTAGTGTTCATCAATCATTTTATGAATCATAGCTCAGATGGTGAAGTATACAACCTATTGGCAAATAAGCTAGAGAAAACATTAGGTATAAAAGAATACATTAAGAAATGGGATATGGAGTTGTATCTGGAATGTGATACATTTAGGGCATTTGATGATGAGATAATAGGTTTTTTAATATCTAATCTTGTTGAAAACATTGGAGAATATGAAAAATATAGAAGGATTATTAATAAAAGAAGGGCAACACATTGGTTTAAAAAGCTTTCGAATGAATATGAAACAATCTATTACGGTATGGAAATCTTGCGATTAGAAAGTGAGCTTGAAAAAAACATAAAAGGTACAACTTCATATCAGCTGATAGATAACTATACTAAATCATATTTTCTATTCGATTTGTTCTATAGGAAATTCTATTTACATTACGATAAAATTGATAATAAAGATATTTTCACAGAGCTAGTTGATGTAGTAGAAAATACTTATAATCGATGGTTTCTAGAGGAATTATCTATAAAATGGTCCCAGCTTATAGAAGATGAACTAAATAATGATATAAGAATCGATGGATTAGTGAAACAGAATGATTTTTATAGTCAATTTGTTAAGCCCTATGTTAATAAGGATGAAAGAATTTTTGTAATTATTTCTGATGCATTCAGATATGAGGCTGCAAAGGAGTTTTCTGATATATTAAACAGAGATAGACAGGGTAAGGCAGAATTAACTTATATGCAAGGAGTAGTACCTTCATATACAAAGCTAGGCATGGCATCCTTGTTGCCTCATAAGAAGGTTGAGATACTTGATAATGCAGATATCCTTGTTGACGGAATAAGCTCTGCAGGTACCGAGAATAGACAAAAAATATTATCAAGTTATTCTGAAGCTGCTATTGCCATTCAATATAATGATATGAAGGATATGAAAAGGCCGGAATACCAAGAAAAGTTCAGCAATAAGAAATTGATTTATATATACCATAATGCAATTGATGCTATTGGAGATAAGGCTTCTACTGAAAGAGAAGTATTTGAGGCAGTTGAAAAGGCTTTTAATGACTTAAATGACCTTATTAAGGCCTTAACTAATAATGTAAGTGCCATTAATATAATTATTACTTCTGATCATGGCTTTATTTATAGCCGTTCAGCACTGCAGGAATACGACAAGGTAACTAAAGTTGATGTTAAACCAATAGATGCAGGAAGAAGATTTATACTTTCTCAAGAAAAGGTAGAAGAGCACGGGATATTGTCGATTCCAATGAATAACCTTTTAGATAGTAATTCTAAATTAAATGCTATTATTCCAAAAGGGATAATTAGATTTAAAGTACAGGGAGCTGGAGCTAATTTTGTCCATGGAGGAGCATCTCTTCAAGAAATAGTAGTTCCTGTTATTAAGTTTAAATATATAAGAAAAGAGGAATATAAATCCTCTAAGGTAGAGGTTAAACTTACTAATATTTCTAGAAAGATAACTAACAGAATCATATTTTTGGAGTTTTTCCAGTCTGATGTAGTGGATGAGAAGAAGATGAATCTTAGACTTAAATTATACTTTGAGGATGAGGAAAGGAATAGAATTTCCAATGAAAATATTATAATAGCAGATAGTAGATCTTCAAAGCCTGAAAACCGAACCTACAGAGAAAAATTCACTCTCAAGGACCAGTCCTTTGATAAGACTAAGAAATACTATTTAATTTTAGAGGATGAGGATGAGACTGTAGAAAAGATTTATGAAAAGATACCTTTTATGATTGATTTGGCAATTACTAACGATTTTGGATTCTAATAAGAACGGGTAGGTGAGAATAATGGAAGAATTGGAGAAGGATATTAGCCTTAATGAAAAGCTAAATACTTATTTTGCTGGAAGGGTTGTACGAAAAGACCTAACCAAGAAAATTAAAGAGGGGGCTAATGTTCCTGTTTATGTGCTGGAGTATCTTTTAGGTATGTATTGCGCTACAGATGATGAGGATAGTATTAATGAAGGGGTAGACAGAGTTAAGAGTATTCAAGCGGATAACTTCGTAAGACCAGATGAAGCTGAAAAGGTGAAATCTAAGATAAGAGAGCTCGGACAGTATACAGTAATAGACAAGTTAACTGTTAAGCTTAATGAAAAGAGAGATTGTTATGAGGCTGAATTTTCTAATCTAGGTTTAAAAGGAGTACAAATATCTGCTCATTATGTTAAGGAGTTTGAAAAGCTACTTGCAGGTGGTATTTGGTGTATTCTAAAAATGAATTATTATTTTGATGAAGAAGTGAAGGATGCAAGCCCTTTCAATATATCTAATCTTACTCCAATTCAGATGCCTAACCTGGACGTAAATGAAATTATGAGTAATAGGAATCATTTTACTAAAGATGAATGGATAGATGTGTTGATAAGGTCAATTGGTATGGAACCAACTCAGCTAGATATTAAAGTCAAATGGCATCTACTAGCCAGGATGATTCCGCTAGTTGAAAATAACTACAATATCTGTGAATTAGGTCCAAGAAATACAGGGAAATCACATTTATATAAGGAAATTTCTCCGAACTCTATATTAGTATCAGGTGGACAAACCACGGTTGCAAATTTATTTTACAATATGGCCAGTAAGAAGGTAGGACTGGTAGGACTTTGGGATGTAGTAGCTTTTGATGAGGTCGCTGGAATAACATTTAAAGATAAAGATGGTATACAAATAATGAAAGATTATATGGCATCAGGCTCCTTTGCTAGGGGTAGGGAAGAAAAAGCCGCTTCTGCTTCTATGGTATTTGTCGGAAATATTAACCAGAGTGTAGATGTGTTGCTAAAGACATCCCATTTATTTGATCCATTTCCTGAAGCCATGGCCTATGATTCTGCATTCTTTGATCGTATGCATTATTACATACCAGGCTGGGAGATACCAAAGTACAGACCTGAGTTTTTTACCAATGAATATGGATTTATAAGTGACTATATAGCTGAATTTTTCAGAGAGATGAGGAAAAGGTCCTTCTCTGATGCCTTAGATAAATACTACAATCTAGGAAATAACCTAAACCAGAGGGATGTAATAGCTGTAAGAAAAACTGTATCAGGATTGGTTAAGCTTATATACCCAAATGGAGAATACTCAAAGGAAGATATCAAAGAGATACTAGAATATTCTTTGATTGGTAGGAGAAGAGTTAAAGAGCAATTAAAAAAGATAGGTGGTATGGAGTTTTACGATGTTCATTTCTCCTATATTGATAAAGAAACATTCTTAGAAGAATTTGTATCAGTGCCTGAACAAGGCGGGGGTAAGCTAATACCTGATGGAATGGGTAAACCTGGACATGTTTATACAGTAGGTCATGGAGAATCAGGTATGATAGGTGTATTTAAAATCGAAACCGAAGTCGTACCCGGCTCCGGTAAATTTGAAAGAACAGGCTTGGGTTCAAATAGAGAAGCTAAAGAAAATATCAATACTGCATTTAATTATTTTAAAGCTAACAAAAAGAATATAAGTGGGAGCATATCAGTTCAGAGTTTTGACTATCTAATGCATGTGCAAGACCTTCAGGGAATAGGGGTTACTTCAGAGATATCATTGGCAGCATTTATTGCACTATGCTCAGGAGCCCTAAAGAAGCCTGCCCAAAGTCAATTGGCCATACTAGGGTCCATGAGTATTGGTGGAACAATAAAGAAGGTTGAAGATTTAGCAAATATCTTACAGGTTTGTTTTGATGCTGGTGCTAAGAAAGTTTTGTTACCGATGGCATCAGCGGGAGATATGAGTACAGTCCCTCCAGAGCTGTTTGCAAAATTTCAGATATCGTTTTATCAGACTGTGGAGGACTCAGTTTTTAAGGCTTTGGGTGTGGAGTAAGTAACATAAAATCCAAAATGGAAGTTAATGGTTAATGTGTGAATACTGACAGCACTAACCGTGCTAGGTACTTAACTTATTAACTTAGGCTTAGGAGGGGAATAATGAAACACTTTTCTATTAATTTACTAGGTAGAGTTAAAAACTTTAACTTACCTAAGAATAAGCCATTATTGCCATTGTTTGAAGCTATTGTAAATTCAATTCATTCTATAGAGGAACGAAGACAAAATGACAATAGTTTTAGCAACGGGATAATAACTATAAAATGTATAAGAGATAATCAAACTATGTTGCCTGAGTTGGAAAATAATTTGCCTGATGTTGTTGGTTTCATTGTTGAAGATAATGGAATGGGCTTTAATGAAAGGAATCTTAATTCATTTATGGAATCAGATTCAACCTACAAGGCTGCCAAAGGAGGAAAAGGAGTTGGTAGATTTTCTTGGTTGAAGGCTTTCGAAAAGGCTTCAATATGTAGTATATATATTGAAGGGGGAGTATATGTAAAACGATGCTTTGAGTTTTCTGCATGCAAACCTGAAATAGATGATTCACTTGAGGATTACCAAGGAGCAAATGATAACTTGACTTCTGTTTCTTTAGAAGACTATAAGATAGAATACAGGAAGAACTTGCCTAAGAACAGAGAAACTATTGCAAGTAAGATTATTCAGCATTGTTTGGTTTATTTTCTATCTAAAGATTGTCCTAAAATATTTTATGATGATGATGGTGAAAGATTTTTCTTAAATAAGATATTTAATGAAACAATAAAAACTGATGAAAACGAGCAAATGTTTACTATAAATGGTAAAAAATTCACTTTATTAAATGTCAAAATGGAAGAAGCATCATTGAATGGAAACAAACTCTTTCTATGTGCTAACAGCCGTGTTGTTGACGAAAAAGAACTGGATAAATCAATTATTGACCTAGATAAACAAATTTTCGAAAACCATCAGTTCTTTTATGTAGGGGTATTGACTTCTGAATATTTAGATAACAATGTTGATATGAATAGACTTTCTTTTAACATTCCCGATAAAGGAAATGACTTAATTAGTGAAGTTTCTCTAGAACAGATTATGGAAATTAGCTGTAGTAAAATAGAAGAATATCTCAAAGATTACTTGGAACCTATAAAGAAAGAGAAACAACAACGAATTTATAGATATGTTACTGAAGAGGCACCACAGTTTAGGCATCTTCTAAAATATATGTCGTCTGATATAAGCAAAATAAAGCCAAATTTAAATGATGATAAACTTGATGATGAATTGTATCAGATTAAAAGGAAATTCGACAAAGGTGTAAAGGCTGATAATAAAGAGCTTTTAAAGAAAATAGAAAAGGGATTTGATAGTGATTACGAATATAAGCAACTATTTAAAAATCAGATAAGCAAGATTAGTGAAGCTAATAAGGCAGAACTAGCCAATTATGTAGCTCATAGAAAAATAATTATAAATTTACTTGAAAATGGAATTAGAAAAAATGATAGTGAAAGATTTAATAAAGAAAGTTATGTTCACAATTTAATATATCCAATGAGAACTACATCTGATGACATCGATTATGAAAACCATAATTTGTGGTTAATTGATGAAAAGTTAGCGTATTGCAGTTTTATTTCATCTGATGTTCCATTTAATAATGATAATAAAGAAGAGCGCACAGATCTCATGATTTTAGATAAACCAGTAGCAGTTTCTGATGATGAAAATGATGGTAGTGAATTTGATTCTATAGTGCTGTTTGAGCTGAAAAGACCAATGAGGGATGATTATACAACTTCTGAAAACCCTGTTACTCAATTATATGAGTATATTGAAAAGATAAGAGCAGGAAAGGCAAAAGATAAATATGGAAGAATTATTAAAGTTGGGGGTAGTACAAAATTTTATTTATATGCTGTATGTGATATTACTCCAAGCTTGGAAAAAACAATACGATTTAATAGCTTTAAACATACACCAGATAATATGGGATATTACTTATTTAATGACACTTATAATGCCTATGTAGAGATTTTATCATTTAGTAAAATTATTAAAGATGCAAAAAAGAGAAATAAAATACTTTTTGATAAGCTTGGAATATAAAGAGAAAGCCTAAACGGTGCCAGGTGTAAACTTAAAAAAAGATTGGTATTTTTAGCCTGACAGTACTGGGCACCTAAGGTAATAAGTTATTTAAAACAAAAGGAACTGGTGACTGCTGATTAACTTATAAAGGGCTACCGGTGCCAGGTGTTAACTTAATAAGTTATTTAATATTATAGTGCAGATATAATCACTTCTCTAGTCCATAAATTTGATACTGCTGCTAAGCTACAGGAACCTGTTAAGTCTAGGAATATATTCATATTAATAGATGAATCTCATAGGTCACAATATGGTGAGCTTCATATAAAGATGAAGCAAGTATTTCCGAATGCCTGTTACCTTGGCTTTACTGGTACTCCCCTTATGAAGAAGGATAAGAGTACAATGATTAAATTTGGCAGCAGGATGATACATAAGTACACTATAAAAGACGGAGTAGATGATAAGGCTATAGTGCCTCTGCTATATGAAGGAAGACTTGTAGAGCAAACTGTTAATAGAAATGCCATAGATAAACGTATTGAAATGATTACAAGAAACCTTAATGATAAACAAAAAGAAGAGCTTAAATCCAAATGGAGTAAGTTTGAAATGATAGCCTCCTCTGAGCAGCGAATAAGGCTTATAGCAGATGATATATATGTCCATTTCCAAAAGTTCTATAAAGGAACTCAATTTAATGCAATGCTAGCAACAAACTCTAAGTTCGATGCTATAAGATACAAGGAAGCATTTGATGAATACGATGATATAAATACTGCAGTTGTAATTTCGCCACCTGATGAAAGGGAAGGCTACGATGATGTAGACGAGGAGCCAAAGGATAGAGTTCTTAGATTCTGGAAAAAGATGATGGATGGCTATGCTGATCCACAAAAATATGAGAGTAGTATAAAAAATGAATTTGTCCATGGTGATGAGATTGATATTCTTATAGTGGTAGATAAGCTGCTTACAGGATTTGATGCGCCAAAAGCGACAGTTTTATATATAGACAAGCCATTAAAAGAACATTCGCTTCTTCAGGCAATAGCGAGAGTTAATCGTCTCTATGAAGTAAGGACTTTGGTCTTATAGTGGACTATAGGGGATTAATTGAAGAATTGGACTCTGCATTAAAGACCTATTCTGGTTCAGGCTTAGAGAACTTCGATGGTAATGATTTAGATGGTGCCTTAGTTGATGTTATAAGCATAATAGGTAGATTAAGACAAGCATATTCAGATTTAGTTGCCATATTTAAAGGTGTTAAGAATAGGGCTGATAAAGAGGAATTTGAACTTATATTAGCTCCTGAGGAAATCAGAAATCAATTTTATAAAGAGCTTAGTGAGTTTGGTAAGTATTTAGGCATAGCTCTGGAGTCTGAGCATGTTTATAATGCCTTAGGAGAAAAGGATATCGCATTATACAAAAGAGAGCTTAAATTCTATCAGGAGCTTAGAGCTTCGGTAAAACTTAGATATTCAGATACTATTGATCATAAAGAATATGAAGCTAAAATGAGGAATCTTATGGACACTTATATTGCTGCTGAAGATGTTATTCAGATTACAGCTCCTGTAGATATAATGAATGAAAAAGAATTTGAAGATGAATTGATGAGATTGGGTTCCTCTACAGCTAAGGCTGATGCTATAAGAACTAGAATCTCCAAGAGAATTTCACAAAAGTATGATGAGAATCCTGGTTATTATAAGAAATTCTCTCAAAGAATAGAGGAGATAATCAACGAATATAGGGAGAAAAGAATATCTGATGCAGATTATCTAAAGAGAATGTATGAGGTTATGAAGGATTTCAGAAAAGGGGATGCAGGAACAACTTACCCTGATGCTATAAGACATAATGTAAATGCACAGGCATTCTATGGAGTAGTTAAGGACATTCTTAAGAATGACTTGCATTCAAATGGGGCTTCTGGTGAAGCTCATGAAAAAGAAGATGAATATTATTATGAAGAAATTATAGCTAGTCTTTCCTCTGAAATAGATGAGATTATCGATAGACACAGTAAGGTGGATTGGCATAATAACGATGATGTTCATAAGAAAATCTCTAATGATATATTGCATCTATTTTTCACAAAAAAAGATAATTTAAAAGGGATTACATTAGATCTAATCGACAAGATTACTGAGAATGTAATGGTTATAGCATTGAGGAGGTACTAGATTTAACTATGGTTAAGCATTCCATCACCTATGGAGATAAGACAATAGAATTTGAGTTAATCAGAAAGGATGTTAAGAATTTAAATCTTAGCATTAGACCGGATATGACTATATTTGTTTCAGCAAATGAAAAGGTACCACTAGAAGATATACAGGATTTTGTTCATACAAAAGCACCTTGGTTAATTAAAAATACTAATTATTTTAAAAACACTCAGCCTGAGCACAATGAAAAAAAAGAATATGTAAGTGGAGAGACCTTTAAATATCTAGGTAGACAATATAGATTGAAGGTTGAAGAAGTAGATAAAAACGAGGGTGTAAAGCTATATCAGGGTTATTTTTATCTATCTATAAAGGATAAGACTAATATAAATAGAAAAGAAAAACTTATGGATCAGTGGTTTAGGGATAAGGCAAATCAGATTTTTAATGAAAGTCTTGATAGAATTTATCCCAGACTTGAGAAATATGGAATTTCAAAGACGAGTATACAAGTAAAAACCATGAAGGCTAGATGGGGATCATGCTTAATAGATAAGGGTGAAATACTTCTAAACTTCGAGCTAATAAAAGCTCCAAAGCTATGTATCGACTATGTGATCCTCCATGAACTGATTCATTTTATCCACAGAGACCATGATGCCCAATTCTATGATTTTATGACATCTTTGATGCCCGATTGGAGAAAGAGGAAAGAGATATTGGATGAAGAGGTTGTAAGGGAGTTGTAGTTTTTAAATTTATGGGAATTATATGTAAAAGAGGTGTTGTAAATGGAGGTTTCCATATCAAATATCAATCCTAAAATTACTATGGATTTTATTAAAAATAATACAGAAGGTCAGTATTTTGACAGGAAAAGTGCCAAAATAGATGGTAAAGATATAGCAAAACATTTAATTGCTTTTGCTAATGCTAATGGTGGACTTTTAATCATTGGAGTTGAAGATGATGGTAGAGTTACAGGATTTTCAGGTGTGGGGATGCAAAAGTTAAATGACTTTAAACATATACCTTTTGAACACTGCAAAAATACACCCAAAATTGTAATTGAAGAAATTGAAATTATTAATCATAAGTCTATGAAAGATTGGATTTTGGTGTATCATATAAGTCCAAGCACCAAAAGGGTTATTAGAAACACAGCAGATGATGTGTTTCTAAGAATTGGAGATAAGAGTAGAAAACTTACACATGAGCAGATCAATGATTTAGAATTTGATAAAGGGGAAAGATATTTTGAAGAGGAAATCATTGATAGATCCTCCTTAAAAGATGTTGATACTGAGCTATTAAATAAGTATAAAATAGCTATCAATACAAGATTATCTGATGCAGAAGTACTTGAAGGAAGGGGCTTATTAGTTAATGAGAATTTGACCATTGCAGGAGTACTTCTATTCTCTAAGAACCCATCTAAATTTTACCCTAATGCACGATTAAGATTTTTGAGATATGAGGGAATAAAGGCACAATTGGGACAAAGATTGAATTTAGTAAAAGATATTAGTATTGATGGCCCTATACCGAATATAATTGAAGAAGCCAAAGTAGTAATATCTTCACA
>CAZIMA010000019.1:16795-20445 GCA_964540195.1 uncultured Tissierella sp. | reverse complement strand
TTTCAATATCCCCAAAGGAAAGATATACTATAGCTTTCCCATTTTCAACAAGACCGATTCGACCAATTGAAGTATTATAATAATAAGCATTTAACATAGAATTCCTCCATTAAATTATCTTAAGTTACCTAAATCAATTGAGACAGTTTTCCCAATTAGAAATACTCCCTCTACAATTTTACTATATATCATTGCTTCTCCTTTTGAAATATATTAACTTAATTTTATCATATATTGTCTAATTAATGGTAGAATACTTATTTTATATAAGAAAAACTTCTAAAGAAGCGTTATATGTAGCTTTTCTTGTTACTCATTAACGGAAAGTTCAATTATATGAGGAAGATTCAAAATAGAACTTTCCTATTCGTAATAAAAAAATAAGATATACCAAGTGGTATATCCTATTTTTATCTATTTTATTGAATTGCTGATCTTATATAAGACATTGTGAAAGACAGTCCCAAGAACAAGGCAAAGGCTAACAATATAGTATGCTCTGTTAGTTTCCGTACTTCTAAATAGAATATAATAAAGGGTCCATAAACCTAATGCCATAGACAAGCTTAAAAATATTCTATCTAAAAATCTAACATCTCTTTTAAACAATTTAATAATGCTTAAAATAATTAGACTTAATATTAAAAATATTGTGACCCATTTTAAAATGACTAAGGGGAGCCCCCTCTCCCATTTGCCATTTAGATAAATTACATGCCTTAACATACCCATACGGGTTCTTGTATAATAATTGGCTGCATAGGCTCCAATTAATAATCCTATCTCCAATATTCCAAAGAGAAGGGCAAGACCAAGTTTTACCTTATTTTGCTGCCTTATCATTAGAAAGTTCACCTACAGTTGTGAATTGAACATCACCTTTAGCAGGGTCTCCTAATTGTACCGGTAGGTCATCATTCATTTGCCATTGATACCATCCACCATCATACATGCTCATGTTGGTATATCCATTCTCATACATTACAAGAAATGGAATTGATGCTCTCCAACCTGTACCACAGTAGAATGCCAGGTCATTTTCTAGATTGAAATCTAGTCCTTCCCATAAAGCTTTCATTTCATCCATACTTATATAGGTGCCACCTTCATGAGTATAGTCTTCCATGTGGTATGGGTCACTTCCTGCCTTACCCCATACAGCTCCCTTTGGCTCTCCAGCCTTGTCAATATATGAGTATCCACTAGTTTCACCTATAAACTCATTATATGAACGAATACTTACAAGTTTGAAGTTAGGATCTTCTTCTAATCTCTTTGCTGCATCTTCAACTGAAGTCCAATATTGTGGATTTACAGGAACTACAGCCCCAAACTCAGTAGCTGGACTTGCTTCATTTGGAGTAGTTTCAAGATCATATCCTGCACTTGTCCAAGCATTTAGACTTCCGTTTAGTATTTTTACATTTTCAACTCCAGCCCAAAGATATGCATATGCAACTCTTGCAGTACCGGATACGTCTGAACCGTAAAGAATAACAACTTTATCCTTTGTGATACCTAAATCAAGCATGGCCTTTTCAACTTCTTCAGGAGTCTTAATATTCCAATATGGTTCTCCTTCGATGCTTGATATATCAACATGGACAGCACCAGGAATATGGCCTGTGTTGTAATCAGGGCTATCGCTAGCAGGACCCCATGAAGCTTCAAGAATTACATAATTCTCTGACTCAGGTTGGTCACCATCTATTACGCTCTTTACCCATTCAGGACTAACGAATACCTTCTTTACATCTACAGCTTCCACCTTGTCAGCCGGTTCTTCAGCAGGTGTTTCTGCTGGGGTTTCTGCTGGTGCCGGAGTCTCTTCAACTACATCCTGTTTCGGAGCACATCCTGCAAGTACAGTTGTAACCATTACAAATACAAGCATTAATACAAACAAAATTCCAATTAATGAATTTTATATAAACTAAATAGTTATAGATATTTCTAATATCAGCAACAACCAGGCTTTCCATCATCCTTTTTATTGAGTTTATTAAACAGTGAAAAGAAAGGTAAATCTTTCTTATCCTGCAACAAGTCTTTAATCAGGGCATTGGCACAACCCACGCCTGCTTCTACTTCAATGGCTTGTGTAGGACAATTAATATCACAGGCACCACACTCAATACACCTATCCTTATTTGCCAAATATGCCTTTTTCTCTTTAAGCTCAAATACAGCATGAGGACAAACCAGCTTGCAGATTCCACAACCTATGCACTTTTCCTGATTTAGCTTTATTTTTGCAATATCCTTAATATATTCCATAATTTCACCTCTTTAAAATCTCAAAAATATACTTTGCAAAATCATTAAGATAATTCCTAGAATAAACATAGCCATTATTACTGGCATGGCCATTCTTGATTCCTTCTTTACCCCTGATAGGGATGTAAATGTAGTACTGCCGGTAAAGTTAAAACCCAGAAAGCTTATAATAGATGTAAATAAGAATAAGTTTGATAATGATATCAAAATACTATTATTAAACCCAAAAATCCCTGAGAAAACAAAGACTACTAAGGACCACAAGACTCCTAATACCCCTGCCTTTAATGAGAACATTCGAAATGGCAGCACCGGCATAACCATTGGAAACACTACACTTCCAATGGTTATTGCAATTCCATAGGCTAAGGTGTTCAACAGGGAATCGGTCAATAAACCCACTAAACTATATCCACCTGAAAAACAATTAATTCCAACAAAGAAAATATAAATAAAAGGCAGGTATTTAATTGCAGCAAGGGCTTCTATAGGTGAAACTGCCACCCTATCTTTTAAATTAAATCTAACCCTTCTCATATAATCCCTTGCTTCTAGATTGTTATTTATATAATCCTTGATATCACTTGCATATATAGGACCAAATACTGCCTTAAAACCTGTAAATTTAGTTATCTGATATGCACTTACGCCAGGTCCACAAAGCTGAGGTAAGATTAAAGTTTTATGGTTTACTAACTTGCTCAGCTTGTATTTCTTTACCTTGAATATTATCTCCTCTGTAGAGAAGGTACCCTTTCCTGCTGCACACCAGACGTTAACTCCAAAAGTATCCAAGACTAGAATCCACAAATTTAGCCCTCCTAATTCAGTTCTTAATTTATCTATAGTTAGTTTGTAGTTACAAGTAACCATAACATCTGATTCTTCATTAGGCTCACCTATTGCATAAATACCAGGTGGAATGGCATAATCGTCCCTACCTATTCCTAATCTAACTTTAAAGTTGGATATTTTATCGATTGACAATAGTTCTGTGGATAAAACCTTAATAGTTCCAATGGGGGTTTCCAGTTGTCCTGTGATTGCATGTCTTATGTTTTTATCACTATAAAGTACTTCCTTTTCCTTTAGCTTTTCTTTCAACTTTTCTTCTATACTAGAAGGACTTTTACTTTCAATTACTCAGCATGATTTATCCTTTTGAAGATTTTCCATTGAATCACATCCTTTTGTTAATCTATTAACTTTAATATAACACAAAAGGACTGCCAATGGCAGTCCTTCTAATACTATTTAAATAAATCTACTTTCCTTCCTTTTGAATATTTTCCTTTACTTGATTGCTTCTAAAAATCATTATCTTGGTACCGTCTTCCAGTTCAGTTTCATTTATCCTTTGCCCATTTACTGTT
>CAZIMA010000019.1:0-16695 GCA_964540195.1 uncultured Tissierella sp. | reverse complement strand
ACTATAACTACACTAACTTGCACGGCTTCTACAGTAGCTGTATTTGATGCTGTTCCACCTGAAATAGTTGCGTCCCTTACTTCTTTTGCTTCTACATTTGCATTTGCCTTCTGTTCAATTACTATACTATTACTGGCATCAATCTCCAGTTCACAACATCTATTTTGGGGAATAGGCTTCCAGCATGGTTTACTTGGAATAGGACTCCATCCACCGGGAACTTGCATACCAATACAATCATCATTTATAGAATAAAGAATTCTTTTAGGTTTACACATAATACTTCTCCTTTCATTTGTTACTTATTCAATTCCTTTGCTTGTAGAACTACTTAAAATACTGCTAATATATAATATGATGGCAAGTCTTATTAGTTACAAAATAGGTGATTTTCATGAAGGAAAAAAAATAATAGCCACCTAACAAGATTTGTTAAGCAGCTATTAGTGTTTTATTTATTTTCCAATAGGTAATTGGTAATTTTATATTCTTCTAACATTTCTGTATACCATGTATTATAAGCATCCCCCATCTTATCTTGGAAGATAGTCTTTCTTATATCTTCTTTAGACTCATCAAGAGTTGCTTCCTTTGCTTCTTTATGGTCTTCAACCTTTATTATATGAAATCCAAATTGAGTTTCTACTGGTTCACTTATTTCATCAACCTTCATAGAGAAAGCTACTTCCTCAAATTCCGGCACCATTTCTCCTCTTCCAAAGTAACCAAGTGAGCCACCAAATTGGCTGTTACTTGTATCAGTGGAATACTCCTTGGCTAGTTCAGCAAAGTCAGCTCCACCATCTAATTTTTCCTTAACCTCGTCAGCAACTTCCTTGCTTTCAACTAAAATATGACTAGCTTTAACCTCTTCAGCTTGGTCTAAGTAATCCTTATTGTTCTCGAAATATTGGGCAATTTCATCATCGCTTATTTCTATATAAGGCTCAAGAATCTTTTGAAGCTGTAGATTGTTTACAATATTCTCCTTTACATCATCCAATGTAAGATTGTATTGAACCAGAGCATTATTCATCTCTTCTTCTCCACCATAATACTCAGTCATCTCATCTATATTCTCTTGAATTTCCTCATCTGAAACAGTTATTTTTTTTGCTTCTACTTCAGCACTTAATATCTTTTGAGATATCAATGCATTTAAGGCAGCCTCACCATTTTGAGCTACTAATTGGTCATATAGTTCTTCCTTTGTAATCTCCACATCATTAACTTTAGCGACTACCTCTTTTTGTGTACAACCAGTAAAGCCAATTACAGATACTGCTAATAAACCTAATATAAATAATTTCGAACCTTTAAACGCCACTCTTCTAGTCTCCTCTCTAAATTTGCTTTATCTGAATATTTAAGCATCAGATACATTATTATACAATAATATGAACCATATGTGAAATAAAAATGAAAAATCAGTGAAAATGAGCTACCTAGATAGCTCATTTTCACTTAACTATTAAAACTGAGTTTCTCACATTATTTAGAACCTTATTGGATATACTTCCTAGGAATGCTCTGGAAAAAGTTCCAAGCCCCCTCCTACCCATAACTATTAGGTCGATTTCTTTTTCCTCTACATATTGAATTATCTTTTCGGCTACATCCCCAACCCTATAATCGGCAACAACTTTTCCCGGGTAATCATTAAAAAACTCCTTAGCCTCTTCTAAAATTTCTTCTCCCCGCTGAATATTAGTCTTGGTAGTTTCATTTTGATAATCTTGACTTACAGTATATGGGTTACCCTTCAAGTTTTCAACTACAGTCAAAATATATACATCGCTTAATTTTAATGATGCAATCTCCTTAGCCTTAAGCAAAGCCTTCTTAGAGTTTTCAGAACCATCAACAGCTATCAAAATCTTTTTCATAATATCCCCCCTAATGAAATCAATCTTCTTCTAAAAACATTTTAACAGCATTATATACCTTCTCTTCACCAATTACCAGTAGAACATCACCTAGCTCAAATGTTGCATAGGGTCCAGGAGAAAGAATAGTCTCATTATTACGCTTTATACCTATTATAGTACCACCGGTATGCTGCCAAAAGCTTACACCCCCTATGGATTTACCAATAAATGAACACTTCTCCGTAACTTCAATTTCCAAGGGAGTAATGGATGTTGTATTGCTAAATCTACTAGTATAATCTATGATCCTATCAATAGTTGTAAGAATGTTATTCTCAAGTTCCATCTTCTGTTGTATCTGATTTGCTAAAGTCACCTTATAGGATGCTACACTTTCAATATTTTTAAACTTGTTAATATATTTAAAGGCCTTATCCTTTGAAAGAATAGTAATTCCACTTCCTTTTAAGGACTTTACAACCCCTACATCCTCAAGAAGTTTAATGGCTCTTCTTATGGTTTCAGGAGAAACGTTGTATTTACCTGCAAGGGTAGAACGTCCATGAAGTTTATCCCCTTCTCTATAGTCCTCCTTATATATTGAATTTGCAATATCCAGGGCTATTTCCTGATACTTAGATGTCACACTATTTTCAAGCATTATTACACTCCTATCGATTTATCTTTTAAAACTTGACCTCTTTATTATATATTAGCATTAATTAGGAAAAATGACAATTGAGCATTTAATGATTTTATCTGCATTTAGTGGCCTTTTAAATTAAGAGTTTTTCTTCTAAACATATAAACTATACACGTTATTAGCGGTATTCCTATTACAAAGATAAAAAAGATTATATTATATACCCCGTTGGCACTACTTCTATTAAGATTTACAGATGTATTATTTAATATATAAAGGGATATAGAACTTAGGATTAAGCCTATTACAGTAACCATATACTTCTCCCTTAAATCCTTTCCCAGAAGTTCCCGAAAGGTTCGAACTGAAAGATAAAAAAAACCGTTTACTCTTGCCAGACTAGCTAACAACCAGCCCAAAACGAATAATGCATCTATCCTTTCAAATAGGGTAGCCACATCTATATTTCTTGTGTAGAGAAAGAAGGGAAAGTTAGAGTGTCTTATCTGTTCTAAACCAAGTAAGCCCTGACTTACTATGACCATTATGGCAAGAAGCAAGGTTGATGCCAATAATGATTGTAGAAAAATTTTATTTATTTCTCTCTTGTTTTCCAAGTCAGGAACTATCATTACAAGAAGAAAAATATCAACATAAAAGAAGGATAGCTGCAGGCCACCCTTATTTATATCTACAAGAGATGAATCCCTTAGAATAGGTAATAAAAAATTAAAGTCTACATCTCCTAAACCCATTACTACTAAAAACAACATTATAAAAATTGCCAAGGGACCAAAGATCTCAACTCCCCTTGCTCTAGCTATAAGTCCTCGTGATACTGTATATATAGATGTAATTCCCAACAATAAGATTATCCATATAATTGGAAATTGAGAAAGTATTGTTGATACAACTAGTTCCATTTGATTTGTAATTCCATTTACTGCATTAGCAATAAAAAACAGACCGTAAAAGAATCCGATTAACCTTCCCATTATTTTGCCATATAATTTGTTAAGGTACCCTATTAAATTATATTCTCTTAGTTTATTAGCAAGAAATAACAAGGGTAACATAATTACAATACTATAAAAATAAGAAAGGAGTACAGCAACCCATATGTCTTGATTGTAGGGTGGGATATTTATAGTAGGCATGGTTGATATAGCTATAGAGAGTCTAGAGATAATAAGAAGTAAAGTTACCTGTCTCCTTGTTACTTTTTCCTCATACATTATTTAATCCCCCTCCTAATATTTAAAGGTAGGTCTATAAGGCCACTTCTAACTATTTTTGTATTTACATTGACACTATATTCCAAGTCTGAAAAATATTCATTCCAATCATCTGATGTCTTTTTCCATATTTCAGGGTATTGCCTATGAAATGCATCACCAATCCCAAAGGTATCCATCCTAAATTCACCTTGGGCTTTTTTCATAACCATGTCAATATACTCTTCTATTTGTTTAGAACAAGCTTTTTCTACTCCTTCTTTTACCCCAATTTCAACTACATTTAGGCCCCTGGTCTCCTCGGCCAAGGTAACCTCTGCATAAATATCTATAGTCAAATAAATCTTTTCATCTATTAGGTTAAAATTTAACTTAGTCTTGCTATCTACTACTTCAACAGAGGTGTATTTTCCCTCCTTACTGTAAAAGTCCGATTTCTCTGTTAAGTAATCAGGCGTCTCAAATACCATAAGAGCATCTTCTATTTCATCAACTAGGAAGTTAAATCCTATCATCTCATCTCCATTATAATATCCTATTAACCGGTCTTTAAAAAATGGGGCCCCACCTATGAGACTTAATGAATCTTTATAAGATGATTGCCCTTTTTCTAAATCTAATTCCCCTACCTTTTCCACTACTCCCAGTACAGGAGTTTTACGATCAAAGTAGTATTTTAGATACTCTGTAAAGGTAAGACTTCGATTCTTAGCTGTATATTTAGAATTTCTAATCATATTTTGGATAAAATCCTCTCTGGTTTGACTTACTTCAAATATTTCATAAGCTTTGGCCCCCTTTGCTACCACTAAATGTGCAGTCTCACGAGTTCCTATATCGTAGGAAAAAAAGTTTATTATATCACCTATTCCCCTCTTTGCTAGGTCTTCCCCTATAATAAGCAAACTGTTATGGGATAGGAATAGTCTTTTATCATATTTAAGGGATGCATTTCGAATTGCATCTAAGATAGTCTTACCCCTGCTTTGTACGAATATAAATTTACTAGCTGGTTGAGAACTTTGCTCTTGGTCCTTATTATCGCTTGGATTTATTACCTGAGCTGTAATTGTTAATTCTCCACCATCTATATCAATTGCCATGGCGGTCACAATTGCATATACCTCAGTTTGGTTTATACTGCTACAGGAGGACATTATCAAAGACAAAATAATAAGAATAGAAATAAGACTAGTTCTTTTTCCCATAGTCAGCACTCCTTTTTCTTGAATTTTCATCTGCTATATATTTAGGCCTATAATTTAACTTTTTCAAAGACGCCCTAAGTAGAAAATCCTTAAGCCCTACTGGGTCATAAGGAGCTATAGGGTACAAGAATGGGACTCCAAAGGACTTGATACTTACCATATGAAAACCCATTATAACTAGTCCACAAGCTATTCCATACAAGCCAAATAATGAGCCTAAAGCTAAGAATACAAATCTATATAGAACTACTAATTCCCTTAGATGTAGATTGATGAATTCGGTTATTCCTGAAACAGATACTATTATTACCATAATTGCACTGACTAGGCCTGCTTGAACTGCTGCTTGGCCTATGACTAAGCCACCTACCAAGGATACAGTTGCACCTATGGGTTTGGGAAGCCTAAGGCCTGCCTCTTTTAAGAATTCAAAGAATATTAACATCAATAAGCCCTCAAGGAAAGCCGGCAAAGGAACTCCTTGTCTTTGACTTGCAATGGATATCAATAACTTGGTAGGTATCATTTCTCGGTGGTATAAGGAAACGGCTATATATGAACCTAGTAAAAGCATGCTAGTAAAGTATGCAATAATCCTAATAAACCTTAGGAAGGTTGAAAACTGTGGTCTAAGATAATAGTCCTCCGATGTCATAAAGTCCTCTACAAATATTCTTGGCAGAGTAAGAGCTAAGGGTGACCCATCACAGAGTATCCCAATTCTTCCCTCCAATATCTTTCCAGCCACAACGTCAGGTTTTTCAGTATTGAAAATAGTAGATACAAAGTTATATGGATTATCATCAATATGCTCAGATATATAGTGGGAATCTATTATTGCATCCATATGGATTGTATTTAGTCTGGCCTTTAATTCTGCTAGAATTTCTTCATTTACTATGCCCTTTAAATAAAATACAGAAACCTTGGTATTAGTCTCTTGACCAATTACATAATCCTCAAATATTAAATTGTTATTTCTAATCTTTCTTCGTATCAAAGTCTTATTCACAAATAAGTCCTCAATAAAAGATTCCTTAGGACCTTTAATAACCTGCTCACTACTGGACTCCTGAATACTTCTGGTCTCATAGCTACAGATATTTAAGACATAGCTAAAATCAAGGCCCTCCAAAAACAACATAACATGACCATCTGTAAGGGATTTTGTAACTATTCCATAATCCTTTACCTCTTCTACTTCAGATAAATAAATTGTATTTCTTACCTCTAAAGGGCTAATTAGCTTCTCTATTAGTGGACCAATTACATATTCATTTAATGCTCTCTTGTCTACTAAACCGTTAAGGTATACAATCATAGCTGGGGTATCTGACAAGGTCTCAAATTCATAAATTACTAAATCTGAAGTATTACTAAATATCTCTTTGATTTTAATTTTACTTTCATTGATCATCTTTGAAATCATAAGCTTCCCCCATAATAAAAATATATAAAGTTAGTATTTCCAGTTAATTGAAATAAATACGAAGATAGAGTATGATTTTAGGGGTATATTAATAGGGGTGAGAATTATGAATATAAATGTCCTAATTGTAGAAGATGAAAAAAATATACTGGATGTTATAAAGGCATATTTGGCAAGGGAAGACTATAGGATCTTTGAAGCTATGGATGGAGAAATGGCATTGGATATATTCAATAAAGAAGAAATCCATCTTATTATACTGGACTTGATGCTACCTAAGATTTCAGGAGATGAGGTATGTAAAAAAATCAGGAAAATTTCTGATGTCCCAATAATTATGCTTACGGCAAAGGCAGAAGAAGAGGATAAAATAGGTGGTTTAAATATTGGAGCAGATGATTATGTCACTAAACCATTTAGTCCTAGGGAATTGATAAGTCGTGTAAAGGCACTTTTAAGAAGGACCTATAAGGATGAAAAGACTCTAACTAATAAAATTGCCACTCTTGATGGTAGAATAGTGATGGAGCCTGATAAGATGCAGCTTATGAAAGATGGAAAAAATGTGGACTTAACCCCACATGAGTTTAAGGTTCTTTTAGCATTTATGAATAATCCCAATATTGTTTTAAGCAGGGACCAGCTCATTGAAGCTGCATTTGGATATGAATATGAAGGATATGATAGGACCATTGATACTCATATAAAAAATATAAGGCAGAAGCTTGAGGATAATCCTAAAACTCCTACCTATATAATTACTGTTTATGGAGTTGGTTATCAGCTAAGGACTAGTTAGTTCCAGCCTAGTCCTCTCATCATACCACCGCCAAAGCCTCTTGAGCCATTAGCTCTTCTACCATGGCATCCTCCAAATCCATAACCACCAATGCCAAAGCCATTTTCTTCATGAAAATCTTCCATATAGTTGAAATGCTCATTCCAAGTATTGTATTCCTCTTGGGTTATTTCTTTTTCATCAAGGGCTTCCTTTAGCTCTTCTCTCCTGTATTCCATTCTCTCTTTAAACCAACTCAAGCCACCTTCATCAACAGCTGTATCTGCAAATACAAACATTGTACCTGCACCTAAGGCTAAAATAAGGGTTAATGCGATTATTAGTTTTTTCATTTCTCTCTCTCCTTTCTTTTGATTTAATTATAGAACAGGATTGTGGAGGAATTATGGAGAAAAAATTAATAGTAAATAATTTAATTATTGCTATAATTAAATTATTAGGAGGTGAATTATGACACTTTCAAAAAAATTAATCCTTGGCTTTGTTTTTTCTATCCTTATATCCATATTTATTATTTCCATAGTTTCAGGATATATGATAAATAGAACCTTTGAAAAATATCTTGAAAGAGAGCAAAGTAATAAATTCCATACAATTTTTGAAGAGATAAATGAAATCTATTCAAGTAATCCTCTTGCCTTAGATAAAATGTCATTAATGCATTATTCAGTAAGAGAAGGAATTGATATAACCATTAAGGATAAGGATAACAAGACCCTATATGATTCCTCAGAATCCGGCATGGGTATGGGATCTATGAATAGGCGAAGGATTAATATGATGGATAGGATCCCCAGGGGGAATTATGTAGAAAAGGTTTATGAATTAAAAAAGGATAGCACAGTAATAGGTAGATTAATAATCGGGTATTTAGATAATTCATATATAACGGATAGTTCTATATTGTTTATGGATACCCTCAAAAGATCATTATTTGCTTCAGGACTACTTGCAGTCCTTATGGGTTTATTAGTAAGTATACTTATTTCAAGGCAGCTTACCAAACCAATTTTAGATATTACACAGACTGCAAATAATTTGAGAGCCGGAGACTTATCAGCAAGATCAAGTATTGTCAACTCTACTGCTGAAATTTCTCAACTAAGGGAATCTATCAACTATCTAGGTGATACATTAGCTAAACAGGACAGCATTAGAAAAAGATATGCATCCGATATATCCCATGAGCTTAGAACTCCTTTAACTACTTTAAAAACCCATATAGAGGCAATATCAGATGGGATTTGGGAGCCTAACAAGGAACATTTAGACATACTTACAGATGAAGTCCTTAGACTCACTAAATTAGTTGATGATTTGAAGACCTCCTTTACTCAAGAGGAATACACTCTTCAAATAAATAAAAGCAGATTCAATATATCTCTTGAATTAGAAAATATTATTAGGGGATATGAACCAATCTTTAGTAAGGAAAATCACCTACTCCTTAGTAATATAGAAAAGGATATTATTTTCAATATGGATAGGGAAAAATTCAATCAGATTATATATAATCTGCTATCAAACTCTCTTCATTATTTAAAAGAAAAGGGGAAAGTTATGGTAGAACTATATGGTTTAGAAGACAAGATAATTCTAAAGATAAGTGATAATGGAATTGGTATAAAAGAAGAAGACTTAGAAAATATCTTCAATAGGTTTTATAGGGTAGACACCTCAAGAAATAAGGAAACAGGTGGGACCGGACTTGGCTTATCAATAGTTAAATCCATAGTGGAAGCTCACAAGGGACATATTGATGTGGAGAGCAAATTTGGTGAAGGCACTGATTTTATAATAAGTCTACCAATCACAAATGATTAAAGAAGGAGCATTTTATAGAATGCTCCTTCTTTAATCATTTAACAAGGTCCCATTTAATATCGCTTTTATCAAAAAGGTATTCTTCAACCTTTCCCTTGGCAACAGGTAAGATAAAGGATATTTTACCACCCCTGTTCTTCTTATCCTTTGTCATAAATTCAATTAAGTGGGCTAAAGGGTAGTGGCATAAGCTTAAATCTACTCCTAATCCTTCTAAAAAACTTAATATCTCATTAGAATACTCAGGGTCTACTATGCCCTTTTCCCTAGCTAATAGGGTTTCATAATACATACCTACTATCACAGCTTCACCATGAGAATACTTAGAAAATTTACTTATGGCCTCTATAGCATGGCCGATAGTATGGCCAAAGTTGAGTATCTTCCTTAGACCATTTTCCTTCTCATCCAAGGATACTATTTGAGCCTTAATCTGGCAGCAGCCTTTTATTAAATATTGTATAACTACATTATTCAAGGACTTTATATTTTCTACTTCTCTTTTTATATATTGGAAAAATTCATAGTCATATATCAATCCATATTTTATAATTTCTCCAATTCCACTCATCAATTCTTCCTGTGGAAGGGTAGATAATAGGTTTATATCTATAATTACCTTTTTGGGTTGGTGGAAAGACCCTATCATATTCTTATATTCATTAAGATTTACCCCCGTCTTTCCTCCCACACTACTATCTACTTGAGCTAATAATGTAGTAGGTATTTGGATATAGGGTATCCCTCTCATATAGACAGAACTGCAAAATCCGGCTAAATCTCCAACAACTCCACCACCAAAGGCAATAAGTGTAGACCTTCTGGACAAGCCCTTATCTAGCATTTGCTTTAATACTTCTATAGCCATATCTATGGTCTTGCTTTTCTCACCTGGTCCTATGACTACCTTAGTAAATCCATTTAAGTTAGAAACTTTATCCCCATAAAACTTTTCAACATTACTATCCATAAGGATGAAATTATTTTCATCTTCCATCAATAAAAGATTTTCCAAATCATCCATAAGACCTTCTCCTATGAGAATAGGATAGGATTTCTCGCCTAATTCTATTTCAATCCTTTCCATCTTATACACCTAGGATATGGTAGAATTCATTCATCAATTTACTCAACCCTTTTATTTCCATCATCAATTCATGAAATTTCTCAGGCTTTAATGATTGGGCTCCGTCAGAAAGGGCTTTTTCCGGGTCATTATGCACCTCAATAATAAGACCATCTGCCCCAACCGCAATGGCTGCTCTGGATAAGGGTTTTATCATGGACCATCTACCACATGCATGACTTGGGTCCACTATAATTGGCAGATGACTTAATTCCTTAATCGCAGGAATTGCACTTATATCCAAGGTGTTTCTTGTGTAGGTCTCAAATGTTCTAATTCCTCTTTCACATAATATGACCCTATAATTGCCTCCAGCCATTACATATTCTGCAGACATTAATAACTCCTCAATAGTAGCAGACATCCCTCTTTTTATCATAATTGGCTTATTTGACTTTCCGGCTCTTTTTAGTAGGGAGAAATTTTGCATATTTCTAGCTCCAATTTGGATAATATCTGCATATGATTCTACTAAGTCAAAATCTTCCATACTCATGACTTCAGTTATGATAGGCATACCGGTCATATCCTTTGCCTTTTTCATAATCTTAAGCCCTTCTTCTCCCAATCCTTGGAAACTGTAAGGTGAAGTTCTTGGTTTAAATGCTCCTCCCCTTAGGATATGGGCCCCACTTTCCTTCACTGACTTTGCAATAGTCAAAAATTGGGTTTCACTTTCTACTGCACATGGCCCAGCCATTATAACCGGGGTCCTACCCCCTATCTTTATTCCATCTATATCTATTATTGAATTCTCAGGATGAAAATCACGACTAGCTAATTTAAAGGGATGTAATACCTCTAAAACTTTTTCTACATAATTATTTGCCTCTATTTGGCTTTTCTCTAAATTTCTTGTATCTCCGTCCAAGCCAAGGATATAGTAATTATCAACTTGTGATCTATGAACACTTAAGCCAAGGCTATTAAGCTTTGCTTCTAATTTCTTGATTTCCGTTTCAGGCGTATTTTGTTTCATAACAACTAACATTTCCCAACCTCCCATTACCTATATTCTAAAGCTGATTAGTTAAATTATCAATAAGTTTTTAGCTACAACAAAAGAGACCCTAGAAAGAGTCTCTTTAATCTTGATTTTTAATACTAAATTGCATAGATATAAGCCTTTGTTTTCTTATATACGATTTTAGCCGGCACTCCTACTGCAGTAGTATATGCAGGCACGTCATGGAGAACTACTGCATTAGCACCAATTTTTGCCCCTCTACCAATGGTAATATTGCCAAGTATTTTTGCTCCCGATCCTATTATAACGTCGTCTTCCACAGTTGGATGTCTTTTTGCACCCTTATCTCCACCTACTCCACCAAGGGTTACACCATGAAATATTGTAACATTATTACCTATTTCAGCAGTCTCTCCTATAACTATTCCCATACCATGGTCAATTAATAGGTCTTCACCAATAGTTGCACCTGGATGAATTTCAATTCCCGTTACCTTTCTCGCTCTCTGGGATAAAAGTCTTGCAAGAAATAGTCTATTCTTTTTATATAGTTTATGTGTAATCCTGTGATAAACCAATGCTTTAAGCCCGGGAGAAGTAAATATTGCTTCCATTAAATTTTTAGCAGCCGGATCCTTCTCCAATATTACCTTTCCTTGTTGAATGATGAATTTGATCATAATACCCCTCCTATTCCTGTGCAAATAATATAGTGGATAAATATCTTTCACCTGTATCAGGTAATATGGTTACAATCCTCTTACCTTTTCCAAGTCTTTTAGCAATTTGTTTTGCTACTGCAAAATTAGCACCTGATGACATGCCGGCAAGTATTCCTTGCTTTCTCCCTAATTCCCTTGCTGCTTCATAAGCCGTTTCTTCATCCATATTTATGATTTCATCCACTGCTTCACGGTCATAGATATCAGGAATAAAATTCGCTCCAATTCCTTGAATTCCATGTCCTGATGGTGGTCCCCCTGTTAATACCGGTGATTTTTCAGGTTGGACTGCAACTATTAAAACATCTTTAATATTGTTCTTTAGTTTTCTACCTATACCACTGATAGTTCCACCTGTTCCCACTCCTGCAACAAAGGCATCAATATCTCCTTGCATATCCTCAATTATCTCCTGGGAAGTGGTTTCTAAATGAGACTTTAGATTGGCTTCGTTGGAGAACTGTTTCGTTAGGAAGTAATTATGTTCCTTAGCCAAGTTCTCGGCAGTTTCAACAGAACCCTTCATTCCTAATTTGCCATCGGTTAAAACTAATTCGGCTCCGAAGGCTGTCATTATTCTTCTTCTTTCTACACTCATGGTGTCAGGCATTACAATCTTTATTTTATATCCCCTAGCTGCTCCAATCATAGCTAAGGCAATTCCCATATTACCACTGGTGGCTTCAATTATAGTATCTCCAGCTTTTAGCATTCCCTTTTCTTCTGCATCCATAATCATATACAGGGCAGGTCTATCCTTTACACTTCCTCCAGGGTTAAAGCTTTCAAGTTTAACATATATATCTGCCATATCTTCTTCTAGATGGTTGATTTTAATAATAGGTGTCTTTCCAATAGTCTCTGTGATATTGTTATAAATCATTTCATACCTCCAAAATTTATTTGTATTTATTTTATTATTTTTTCCTTGTTAATATTTAGAATAACCAAAAGGGACGGTTCCCATTGGTTATTTATATAAAAAAACCTTCTGCTTCCGTATATTAAAATATACAGAGGCAAAAGGTAGGTTTCGCGGTTCCACTCTGTTTAGGATTTTCATCCCAACTCAATTCAAGTACTCTCATACTCTAGTCCTATAACGGGGACTTACGTTTTAGTCTACTTACTTTCGACCAAAAGCTCCTTGGTGCACTTCCACTACTTTGGTATAGATTCCTCCCACCATTGGAATCCTCTCTAGAATACCTCATATAATGTACTTTACCAATTCAAAGCATTTTTTATACTTAATCTTAATGTATACAATTATACTAGGATATGTTCCAATATGTCAAGAAAAAATTTAAATTTAAAAAAACATTTTCACCTTAAGTAGAATAGCCTAACTACTTCTATTAAGACTAAATAAGTGGGTCAGCATTAGAGAAGATATCTTTTTTCTTAAGTGTAAAGTATGATAAGAAGAACCTTACTATTAAATCGATACCCATACTTATCCAAATAAAATGAATCTCTAGCCTTAGTAAATAGGTAAAAATCAATACTAGTGGTATTCTAATTATCCATATTCCGATTCCAACGTTGAGCATTGGAATCTTTGAATATCCTGCCCCTCTTAGAGCTCCATTAAATAAATTCCCAACATTTTGTGGAATTTGTACTAAACCCGTTACAAAAAGATATGTGGCTCCTGTCCCAATTACCTCCATATCATTAGTTAGGATTCTCATTATTCCTTTGGGAAATAAAATTAGGGCAAAACTTGCAAATGTAGTAATTATCAAAGTTAATCTAATTAATTCCTTTAGATATTTTTTCCCAAGGTCCATATCCCTAGCCCCTATTGCTTGACCGACAAAGGAGGAAGCAGCTACACTAAATCCTATGGCCGGCATATATGACACCGCCTCGGCTTGGAGTCCTAGTTGATAAGCTGCATATGCCGTTTCACCATAGGTTAGAATTGCTCTGGTAATAATTATTGATGATAGTTGCCAAAAGCTAGTCTCCAAAGCGCTAGGTAGCCCAATTTTAATAAGACCTAGAGCTTCATACTTGTTAAACTTAAACCTAAAGTTCTCACCCAATCTTTTAAAAGTACCTTTTTTGCTAAATAAAACATAGAGGCCTATAAGTGCAGCTACAATATATGAAATATTATAGGCTATGGCTGCTCCTTTTAAACCTAGATTTGGAAAGCCTAGATTACCAAATATTAACAAGTAGCAAAATATTATGTTTACCACATTTAATATACTTATAATAGTCATTGGAGTTCTGGCATTACCCATGCCCTGAAGTATACCTGACACTAAAATGATAATGGCTGCAAAGGGAAGACTCCAGGAAATAATCCTAGAATACATAACCCCATCTGCAAATAGGTCTAGAGACGGATTAAATATTCCTATTAGACTTTCTGCATTCCAGTAGAGGAACTGCTGAAGTAAAATAGATGAAAAAAATGCTAAGATAAAGCCTTGCTCTGATACACTTATTAACTTCTTATTATTACCTGCCCCATAGCTTTGAGCTACAAAAACTGTAGCACCGGTGGCTATTCCTTTAAATACTGCCCAAATTATTCTAAATAAAATATTACCAAGTCCAATAGCTCCAACAGCTAGAGGGCTGATTCGTCCCACCATGGCCATGGAAACAATCCCTGCCATCATTTGAAGGATATTCTCGGCTGTCATGGGCATTATCATACTAAGTATCTTCTTTAATATATTCTTGTCATCTTCTTCTCTGATTTCCATACTTGCTCTCTTTCATTTAAATTAAAAAACTCATCATCCTAAGAACCTCATTATAGTTCTTTGAACTGTAGATAATCCTATTTGAATCCACTATTTCGACCCCTGGGTAATGTGATGCCTTATAAGCATCCTTATGATTTCTATATCTTATCTCTACATTAAATTGGTCAGGAAGTTCTATTATACACTTTAACATATCTTGTTCTACTGCATTTCTTGCAGATTTTTTAATCAAGTCCAAGGCAAGACTAGGATGAATATTAAGAGTAGAGTTTCCTATTCCTTCCTTCACTGCCACAGTATTAATATTTTCATTTAGACCTAGGGCATCATCACACAAGCCCTTATCCCCAGTCAGTAAAACAACAGGAACTCCTAAGCTTGCTCCTATGTATGAGTGTATAGTGAATTCACTTGCAATTTCCCCATTGATTTTAACATAGTCTAGAATTGTGGTCATAGTATGGGATAAGGGATTGGTATTTCTACTTGCGGCTGAATGGTAGCCAATAAACATAAGGCAATCATATGATTCATCCAAGCCTTGTACCATAGAATAAAGTCCTCCATCCCAACCTCTAATAAGCTTGGTATTCTTAGGCAATAGATTATGGTCTATATTTCTACCGCTATCGTGGGCATCCTTGATGGTGATTTCAGCTTCACCTGCCTCATTGATACCTTCACAAGCAGCTTTTACTTCTAGAGTCATCTGCCTAGCAAAAGTATCATAAAGGTCCTTGCCTTTTTCAGTTTCATCCCAAACTGTGCAACCTGTAACTCCTTCTATGTCTGCACTAATAAATACCTTCATTTCCATGACCTCCTATCTACTATTTATAATATAGCATTTTTCTATACTTTATGAAATAGGAAGCATGGATTTTCCCTTTAATTCAATACTCAAGACCTATTCTTTCATCTGATAATCATTATCAATTTCCTATTTACAAATCCCTAGTAATTTGCTATACTATCCTTGGCTTTTAAAATCACCGCGGCAAATATTATACGGAGATGATATATAATGGCTAAAATGATGGGACCTAGATTTAAATTGGCTAGGCGATTAGGATTAAATGTAATTGGACACCCAAAGGCAATGGACAGAGCAGGTAAAGGAACTTCAAGAGCTGACAGAAAGCTTTCTGATTATGGTCAGCAATTATTGGAAAAGCAAAGATTAAGAGCATACTATGGGGTAATGGAAAAGCAATTCGTTGGATATGTCAGGATGGCTAAGAAATCTAAAGATCAAACCGGTCATGCACTTGTGAAAATACTTGAATCAAGACTAGACAATCTTGTATATAGAATGGGCTTTGCTTCATCCATAAGACAGGCAAGACAAATGGTAGTACACGGACACTTCCTTGTAAACGGAAAGAAAATTGATATACCATCCTACCTTTGTAATGTTGGAGACACAATCACTTTAAAAGAAAAATCACAAAATATAGACTTATTTAAGGAAAACTTTGAAAATGCATTTTTAAATAGTCTTCCATATATTCAAAAGGACCAAAACTCATTTTCAGGTACGCTTATAAAAGTACCAGAAAGAGAAGAAGTTCCAATTGAAATAGAGGACCAATTAGTAGTAGAATATTACTCAAAGACTATGTAGTTAATAAGCTGTATCGCTAGCATGAATTTGCTAATGATACAGCTTTTCTTTTTTACTCCAACTCTTTAAACCTCTTCTCTATTAAAGACTTAAGTAGCTTAAAGAATATTATAGATGAGAGAATCAATATCCCCACTATTATCAAGTATATAATAGGCATATCTAGCTTATCTAAGATAAACTTTATCAAGAAAAACAAGGCTCCTCCATAAATAGTTCCTAGACCCATTCCAATAAGGACATTAAAGTTTTGCTTCATGGCTTGTTGTGGGTTGGTCCAGCTAAGCATAGGTCTTACTATATCAATAATCATACCAAGTAAAGTCATTGGTATACTAGCTAATAGGCCTATTAATATAATTAATATGATATTTACTATATCCAGCTTTATTACAAAGAATATACTTACTATCAGAACTAGGGCTCCTATTACTTGAATAAATAGTGATGCCAATAATCTACCTAGGATTTGGTCTTCTGCCTTTATAGGAAGTGTTCTCATAATCCAAAAATTACTGCCT
>CAZIMA010000018.1:0-20670 GCA_964540195.1 uncultured Tissierella sp. | reverse complement strand
TCTAAAAATATAATAGGTTCATATTTTAATATTTTCTCCAGAAAATTTTTCATAAAAACCCCCTAAAGCTATTTATCTGTACAAGCTAAGCATATCCTAATCAATACTACTTGCCCTTACTTAAGGTATTTATCGAACCAATCACTGATCTCCTTGAGTCTCCTAATCCTACTCTTTGGTTTTCCGCTTCTGGAAAGGTCATGATTTTCACCTTTAAATACAAGTAATTTAGATTCCACTCCGTGGTACTTAAGAGCTGTGAACATCTGTAATCCTTCCGGAATCCAACACCTATAGTCCTCATCAGAGTGAATAAATAGAGTAGGTGTAGTAACCTTGTCTGCATACTTTAATGGTGATTGTTCCCAAAGTTTTTCAGGTTGAGTCCATGGGTTGCCATCTACTTGGTCACTTGCAAAGAAATAACCTATATCACTGGTTCCGAAGAAGGAAAGCCAGTTTGAGATACTTCTTTGGGATACGGCAGCTTTAAATCTTGCAGTATGGCCTATAATCCAATTAGTCATAAATCCACCATAGGAACCTCCTGTAACCCCTATTCTATCCTTATCTATATCAGGATAATTTATTAGAACGAAATCTGTAAAATCCATGATATCATCGTAATCTATTGTTCCATATTTACCCCGAATATCCGCAAACCTATCCCCATAACCATCACTTCCCCTAGGATTGGTGAAGAATACGAAATAGCCTTCATTAGCCCAAAGTTGCATTTCGTGATAGAAGACACTGCTATATACAGTCTTTGGTCCTCCGTGTATATTTAATATACCTGGATATTTCTTTCCGGGCTCATAATCAACTGGCTTAATGACCCAGCCTTCAACTTCTAGGTCCTTATCATTCTTGAATACTAATTTTTGAGGTGTTGAAAGCTTAATTTCTTCATTTACCCATGAGTTAAAATGGGTCAACTGGACCTCTTCCTTAGAAAGCAAATAGACCTCTTGGAGCTTTAGGTCCCTAAGGCCAATAAAGTATATCTTATTATCCTTTACATCAAAGCCTTCTATGGACCCCTTGTCGGCAGATAGTTTTTTGTGATTTCCTTTGGAGTCAATCCTATTGATATAGGAGGATGACCCTACAGTAGAAGTAAAATACAAGTAATCCCCCTCTACCATAGCAGTTCTTGAGCTGCCATACCTACAATCTGACCCTACTGAGTTCCATTTACTAGAGTCTAAATCGGATATTTTCACTGCGTTAATCCCTGCATAATCTGTAATATATATTTGAGGGTTTTCATTTAATCCAAAGGACCGGGAATCGGTACCCATAAAGACTATTTTTCCATCTAGGAAGTTACAATAATGGTAATTGAAATGATCAAAAGGGGATATGCCCTCTAATAAATCCTCCTCTATATTATATATATTAAGCTTGGTATATATATTCATCTTATCTATATAGGATGATGTTATTAAGACTATATTTTTTTTATCCGGACTAAGCTCATAAGATTCTACATTAGTAAAATCATCGGTTATAGGGATTAGTGTTTTAGTATCGAGTTTATAGATATAAAGCTTATTCCTCTTCTTATTAGTGTAGCCTTCCCCATTGGACCAAAATGGAATCTCATCTAGGATTTCAAAATCCTTCATCTCCTTATACTCTTTGAGGGCCTCTTCCTTATCCCGGTCAAGTCTTAAATAAGGGTTATACTCTCCTGTAAGAAGATAAGTCTTATCATCAATTATTTTTAGGCTGCTTACATTTAGGGGTATTTCCATGAATTTACTTGCTTCTCCACCATTTATATCGATTTCATAATATATAGTTAGGGGCTCGTCTTTTTCCTTCCGTTCCTTGTCCCTTTTATCCCTAATAGCCGGGAAGAGGATTTTATTGTTGTTTTTCCAAATTAAGGATTTTTCCTCTCCCATACCGGTTAACTTCTTGATCTTATGATTTTCGTCCAGGACATATATATTAGACAGGTATTTATTTTCATCAAGGTCAATATTATGAAGGACAAATCCACAATTTTTTCCATCCGGTGATAAATTAATTCCTGATAAAAACTTATATCTAGTGAAATCATCAAGCTTTAGTGTCTCCATTTGAAGCCCTCCTTAATGTTTTTTACTATCTCTGTAAGTATCCAACTGAACTAAGCTATAGCTTTGCAGATTATGAATCTTTTCATAGAGATACTGGAATACAATTTTCCCAAGCCTTGTAATTTCCCAGGTATATGTAGGGTAGAACTTTGTCTTAACTAATCCCAAAAGCTTAAGATATTCATTTATTCCAAGAAGATAATCCAAATTGTTTTCGAATTTGCTCAAGATATACTTTACTTCATAGGATTTATTCTCCTCTAGAAGGGAAGTTAAGTTTATAAAATTTCTCATCCCACTATCTATGGAATCTTCGTCGATTTCTCTGGAGTGATGGAAGAATTCGCCATCCCAAATTGCAGTAAATAGGACTATGAATTTCTCCTCATCCCTTAATCTTAAAAAGTTTGTACCCTTTGTGGTCAAGGCCAGCTTGTTGTTTTCAATATAGGTTATTCCTGATTTCATACCTATTTGATAAAACATATTAATGATGGGATAATCCTCTTGATTTGCATACTCATTTCTTAAGACTATTTTATCGTTAATAAGGTCGTTTAATTCCAAAAGGTATTTTCGTTTTAAGTTCTGTTTCTGGGTCAATTCGGGCTTTTTATCCATGATAAATAGGATATACCTGTCAAAGTTAATAAGTAGGTTTACTGCTATATTGTTCAACCAACCAATGATTTTATTTTCCAATGTCCGGTTTATATTAAAAGGTGTGCTGAAATTTTTCAGCTTTGCCATATAGCCAAACCTGTTTTCGCTTATATCTAATATATCCTTATAGCTCTTCTTATAATCCTTATACCGGCTTGCTAGAAAGCTTAAAAACCTCTTTAGGGTTGAAATATATGAATTTAAAGATTCCTTAGAGCTAATAAATCCATCCTTTATAGCTTCCTCGATAAAAAGCTTAAAATCGAAATTATTTAGGTCATATAGGGTTAAGTTCCTGACGGATAAGTAATTATCAAAGAATTCAATTAAATTGGAAATATCTCCTGGTATGCTACTGCTTTCAT
The DNA here is from genome assembly GCA_964540195.1 of uncultured Tissierella sp. Lineage (GTDB taxonomy): Bacteria > Bacillota > Clostridia > Tissierellales > Tissierellaceae > Tissierella_B. The sequence continues at coordinate 17,552 of CAZIMA010000018.1, read as the reverse complement.
TCTTGTTCTGTAAAAATTCTTCAAATTCATCCAATTCGTCAAAGAAGGTAGAATTAGGAAACTCGTCTGATTTTAGAACATTTAGAATGGAGTTATTATAATTTTTAATCTGGTCTAGGGAAAATCTTTTTAAATAGTCGCCAACTTTAAGCTGAGCTTCATCTATTCTCTTAAGATTATAATCAAAAAGGAATTCCTCCATAAATAAACTTTTACAGGACTCCGGAAGGAAGCTCATATCCCCCATAAAGATAAAATAATCCATTAGATTTCCAATCCTTACTAGGAGGTATTCTCCCGGGTTTAAGATCTCATCCATATAGGGCTCAAGTATTTTAAACTCCTTATTTTGTAACACATCATGAACTATCATATAATCATCTTGGAAGTCTTTGATTTCACATAGGGTTACAAAGGAATTGTTCATCTCAATAAAAAGCTTCTTTTCCATAGGAGATAATTCATCTTCCCTTTCGGCTAAAAACCTCTCTATAAAGGTCTTGCCCTTATCATCAACATAATCTAAGCTTAACCATAATTTTAATCCGGACCGGTCCCTATCGTCTATAAAGAAGGGGTTCTCATCTTCTATTTCCTCTAAGAGGTAATCTAAATCCACAATTTCATCTATATAATTATTAAGTTTTATAAAAGCTTGTTTTTCAAGCCTGCGTACTGTTTCGATGCTTAAATTTTGCATTTTATCCTCCACTAATTTCATTCACATTCATTATATACTATAGATTTGTAATTCACAATTTAAGATTTAAGCCTTGGAATAAATGAAGGTTCCGGACTTATTCTCCGGAACCTTCATTTATAAGTATATCTATCTCTATTATATTTTTAAATATATTATTTAAATGGTAATTATAGACTATATCCATTTCATCATTATCCCTTGCCTGTGGTATAAAGTCTTCGGAATAAATTTCTTTGAACAAGTCCGCATTGGTCTCATTTAGAATTGGACTCATATCTAATCTGTGAATTGTGTCCAATTCTTTATAAATATCATCTAATAAGGCAAGAATAGTAATAGAGTTTTCACTTAAGACTCCTTTAGCTATATGAAACTTTAAGTCCTCTTTATATACTGAATATGTTTCTTCAAGGGTTTTTATCTCATGACTAAATTCATCAAGGGGGATTTCTGCCTTGTTTTTAATTAAATTATAAATCAACTTTCTACTGGTCTGAAAGATATGTTGTTTTCTTTCAAGGAAGCTGTTCTTGGCATTTGGTGCTAAAATAAAGTAATTAATTAGAACGCTCACTGAGATACCGATAAATGTATCTATAACCCTATTGCTTGCATAAGGAATCCTAGCACTTTCTGTATGGACATATATAGCTAAAAAAACAATTGCAGAAAGGGTTAGGGACTTATTCCAACCTAGTATATTGTGGATATATATTACCAAGATTGTACCCAAGACTATAAAAAAATAGTTGTTTGGTAGTAAATATGAAAACAAGAGACCAATACCTGCACCTACAATTGTGCCCAACATCCTATCCTTACCTGATATAAAGGACTCTGAAACTGAGGATTGCATGGTCATAACGGCACCAATACCTGTAAAAATAGGGCTTTTCAAGTTGAAAAGACTAGCTATAAACATGCTCAGCCCTACTGCAATCCCTGTTTTAATCGTCCTAAGACCTAATTTATAATTTTTTTGTTCTTTCATAAAACACCTCTAATGTTTTTAAAATTTACCTGGTCATATATGCATATTGTATAGGATTTTGGAATGCTTATCAACTAATAATCCCCAGTCTATCAATCGAAATAAAAGGTTTTCCACAGACTTGTCCACACTATCCACAGCTTTATGGATAACTTGTCCACAATGTTAATAACAGATTAAATAAATATTAGTTAATTTATAAATAATGTTAGTTTTATCTCCAATAGTGGGTAATATAATATCAAACACTTATGCAACAAGGTGGGAGATTAAAAATACTGCCTAATGGTTTTAGGTACTCTCCACTTACAGAGGTAGGAAATATAATTACCTCTTTAAATGAAAGGAGTTGGGTTTATGAATTTAAATTTCGCTGGCAAAAATGTTGAGGTAACTCAAGCTCTAAGGGATGTAACTGATAAGAAGTTAAGCAAGCTAGACAAATATTTTCAGAGGGACATCGTAGGTAATGTTACATTCAGTACAGAAAAGAATAGAAAAATTATAGAGGTTACCATAAACCTACCTGGAACGATTCTACGTGCTGAGGAATCAAGTGATGACATGTATGCATCTATCGACAGAACTGTGGATATACTAGAAAGACAAATAAGAAAATATAAGACTAGACTTCAAAAAAGATATCAAAATAGTGAAACCATCAGATTTGAAAATGTAGTGCCATTACCGGTAGTAGATGAGGAAGAAAAACCAAGCCTAGTAAAAAGAAAGAAATTTACATTAAAACCAATGTCATCAGAAGAGGCTATCCTACAGATGGAGTTATTAAGACATAACTTCTTCGTTTATCAGGATGCTGAAAGTGAAGATATATCCGTAGTATATAAGCGTAAAGATGGAAATTATGGTTTGATACAACCGGAAATTTAATTAACATAGGTGCAGGAGATATCCTGCACTTTTTATGTTTTAGCCAAGCGACTATGTCGCTTTTTTAATCTTTTTGTATATACTTAATTAAGTTGTGAAAATATATGATAAGTGATAAAATAATGACGAGACAAAAGATGTTTATGCAGTATGAAAGGATGGTTCAATAATGGGTTTGTTTGACAAGTTCTTTGGCACTTATAGTGAAAGGGAGTTAAAAAAGATTTCATCCCTAGTAGATAAGGTTTTGGCATTAGATGAAAGCATTCAAAGGCTTTCTGATGACGAATTAAAGGAAAAGACACAGGAGTTTAAAAAGAGATATAATAATGGAACGACTCTGGATGAATTATTGCCAGAGGCTTTTGCAGTTATAAGGGAAGCATCTTGGAGAGTTTTAGGCATGAAACACTTCAAGGTACAAATCGAAGGTGGAATAATACTTCACCATGGAAGAATTGCAGAGATGAAGACGGGAGAAGGTAAGACCTTGGTTTCAACCCTTCCTGCATATTTAAATGCCATTACAGGTAAGGGAGTTCATATAGTTACAGTAAATGATTATTTAGCTCGCCGTGATAGACAGTGGATGGGTAAGGTTTATGAATTCTTAGGCTTGACCGTAGGTTGTATAGTCCATGGAATTACTAATCAAGAGCGTAGGGAAGCATATGAATCTGATATTACCTATGGAACCAATAATGAATTTGGTTTTGATTACCTAAGGGATAATATGGTAATCTACAAGGAAGAAATGGTTCAGAGAAAGCTTTATTATGCCATAGTGGATGAGGTGGACAGTATTTTAGTCGACGAGGCCAGAACCCCTCTTATTATTTCAGGCCAGGGAGACAAGTCTACAAAGCTTTATGAAATTGCCAATAACTTTGTTAGAAATCTTACTAGTCGAGTAATAGACCCTAATGAAGAAAAGCAGGATCCATTTAATAGGGAGATTATAGAGGAAAGTGTAGACTTTCTTATAGATGAAAAGGGAAGGACCGTATCCTTAACAGAAAATGGAACTGCCAAGGCAGAAGGCTTCTTTGGATTGGAAAACTTAGCTGATGTAGATAATATGGAAATAGCTCACCATATAAACCAAGCCCTAAAGGCAAAGGCCATAATGAAAAGGGATATAGACTATGTAGTTAAGGATGGAGAAGTAATTATAGTAGATGAATTTACCGGACGTCTAATGTTTGGAAGAAGGTATAGCGACGGTCTACATCAGGCTATAGAAGCAAAGGAAGGTCTTGATGTAAGAAGTGAATCCAAGACCCTAGCTACTATTACTTTCCAAAACTACTTTAGAATGTATGAAAAGCTATCAGGTATGACTGGTACGGCTAAGACTGAGGAAGATGAATTTAGAGAAATCTATAATATGGACGTAGTAGAAATTCCAACTAATAAACCAGTTGTTAGGGAGGATTTAGCCGACTCCGTATATAAAAACGAGGAAGCAAAGTTTAGAGCAGTAGTAAATGATATTAAGGAAAGACATGCAACAGGCCAACCTATTCTTGTAGGAACTGTTACAATAGAAAAATCTGAAGTTTTATCTAAGTGGCTTAAGAAGGAAGGCATCCCTCACCAGGTCCTTAATGCTAAGCAGCACGAGAGAGAAGCTGAAATAGTAGCCCAGGCAGGTAGGTTTGGGGCTGTAACTATTGCAACTAACATGGCAGGTAGGGGAACGGATATAGTTCTTGGAGGAAATCCGGAAAATATAGCTAAGCTTGAGCTGAAGAAGAGGGGATATAGTGATGAAGTTATTGCCCTTGTGGATAGTTTCTTTGATGTAGCTGATCCTGAGGTAATAGAGGCTAGGGGTGTATATAAGTCCTTAGTAGAGAAATATAAGCCGGAAACAGATGCTGAGCATGAAAAGGTAGCAGTAGCTGGAGGTCTTCATATTATAGGTACTGAACGTCATGAGTCCAGGCGTATAGATAATCAGTTAAGGGGTAGGTCCGGAAGACAAGGAGACCCTGGTAGCTCAAGATTTTATATATCCCTTGAGGATGATTTGATGAGGCTATTTGCAGGTGATAGGTTTAGGACTATTATAGATGGTATGAATATGCCGGAAGATGAGCCCTTGGAGCATGCACTGCTGACCAAGACCATAGAAAATGCTCAAAAGAAAGTTGAAGGAAATAACTTTGGAATTAGAAAGCACGTATTAAAATACGATGACGTAATGAATAAGCAAAGAGAAGTTATCTATGGGGAAAGAAGAAAGGTCCTAGAGGGAGAAGACTTAAGGGCCCATATTGCTGAAATGGCAAGAAATTTGGTGGAATCCAATATAGAAATCTATACAAGACAGACCAATGCAGTTGCAGAATGGGACCTAGATGGCTTAGAGGACTTTGCAGGCAACCAATTTGGAATCAAGAAGGGAATATTCCAAACTCTAGATAAATCTTCCTTAACTAAGGACAAATTGGCTGAAATCATCATGGCTAAGGCAGAAGAAATATATAAGGCAAAAGAAAATGAATTTGGTGCCGATAAGTTTAGGGAAATCGAAAGGGTTATACTATTGCAGGTAGTAGATAGGAAGTGGATGGACCATATCGATGCCATGGACCAACTAAGACAGGGAATTGGTTTAAGAGCATATGGACAACAGGACCCTGTAATGGCATATCAAAAGGAAGGTTTTGATATGTTTGATGCCATGAATGAAAGCATAGCTGAAGATACAGTTCGTTTCCTATACCATGTAGAACATCCTGAAAAAGTTCAAAGAGTAAGGGTAGCAGACCCAACTTCAACAAATTTGGACAATGAACCTGTTAATAGAACGGTTGTTAATAAGGAGAAGAAGGTAGGAAGAAATGACCCATGCCCTTGTGGAAGCGGTAAGAAGTATAAGAAGTGTCATGGAGCGAATTTATAGGTAAGAGGATGTGAATAGTTTGGAAGATATTTATTTAATTAGAGAAAATCTTAAGGGCATAAGGGCCATGGTCCTAGAGCTGGGTGTTTCTCTTTGACTTATCTACTTTAAAGGAAAGGGTAGGGGACTTAGAGAGGCTATCGTATGAAGAAGACTTCTGGAAGGATGCCAATAAGGCCCAGAAGATAATGCAGGAAATTAAAAACACTACATCTGAAATCAAGGAATATGAAAATCTCCTTTCAGAGATTGATGATTTGGAAACCTTTATTGAGTTGGTTATAGAGGAAGAGTCCTACGGGGAATATAAAGAAATAGAAAAGACCATGAAGGAAGTTGAGAAAAAGGCTCAGGAATTTAAGTTATCTACCTTATTAAGTGGAGATTATGATAAAAACAATGCCATTCTTTCTATACATGCGGGAGCAGGAGGGCTGGAAGCTCAAGATTGGGCTGAAATGCTCTTAAGGATGTATAGGAGGTGGGCGGAATCAAAGGAATATGGAACAGAAACCTTGGACTTACAATCAGATACAGAAGGTGGAATAAAATCCGTTACCCTATTGATTAAGGGATTAAATGCCTATGGCTACCTTAAATCTGAGAAGGGGGTTCATAGGTTAGTAAGAATTTCTCCCTTTGATTCTGCAGGAAAGAGGCATACTTCCTTTGCCAGCATAGATGTATTTCCTCAGATAGATGACGATGCGGATATTGAGATAAACGAAAAGGACTTAAAGGTTGATACCTATAGGGCATCCGGAGCTGGAGGCCAGCATGTTAACACTACTGATTCAGCCATTAGGATTACTCATATTCCGACAGGTATTATTGTTCAGTGCCAGTCTGAAAGGTCCCAACATTCCAATAGGGCTACTGCAATGAATATGCTAAAGGCAAAGTTAATTCAAATCAAGGAAGAGGAAAACAAGGAGAAAATTGAAGACCTTCAAGGCAATTATTCTCAAATAGGTTGGGGGTCCCAGATCAGATCCTACGTATTCCATCCTTATAGCATGGTCAAAGACCATAGAACAAATACTGAAGTTGGAGATGTTTACAAGGTAGTCGATGGGGATATAGATATATTCATTAACGAATACTTGAAATTCAAGGCCCTGAAATAGGGCTTTTTATTTAGGGTATCCCAGGAATATTTTGTAAAATGCTTGAAAAATTTTTGTGTAAAAAATATTTTTTCATTTATTGAAAGCTTTTTAAATCTTATGTAAAATAGTATATAGATTGGATATATTTAGACCTTAGGAAAGGCAAGTGAAATATGGATATAATAGAAAGATTAGTGAAAGAGTTTGGCTTAAAGCTCAACCATGTTAAAAATGTAGTTGAAATGCTGGATGAGGGAAATGCAATACCCTTTATAGCCAGATATAGGAAAGAACAGACCGGAGAAATGCAGGATGTGGTTTTAAGAGAACTATATAACCGCTTGACATACCTTAGAAATCTTGAGGCAAGAAAAGAAGAGGTAATTAGATTAATAGATGAGCAGGGTAAATTATCCCAAGAGCTTAAAAAGGATATAAGCAATGCAGAAACCCTCCAGAGAGTAGAGGATTACTATAGACCATATAAACAAAAGAGAAGAACTAGGGCAACAATAGCTAAAGAAAAGGGTTTAGACCCACTAGCAGAAATAATCTTGGGACAAAATATCTCTGAGGATGACTTTCATAAAGTGGTTTTATCCTATATAGATGAAGAAAAAGGTATCTTGTCAGAAGAAGATGCCCTTAATGGAGCAATGGATATAATAGCAGAAATGGTCTCTGATAATCCGGACTATAGGGAGAGGGTCAAGAAGATTTTAAATGCTAAGGCTATAATCCTATCCGAGGGAATAAATACTGAAGAAAAGACAGTATACCAAATGTATTGTGATTATAAGGAAAATATCAAGTCCATACCCAATCATAGGGTACTTGCCTTAAATAGGGGAGAAAAGGAAAAGGCCTTGAAGGTGAGCATAATTGCTCCTGATGAAGAAATCACTTCCCTAATAATATCTCTTATGATTAAGGACAAGAAGTCTCTTGCCGGTCAATATATTGAAGCTGCCATTATGGACGGTTATAAGAGGCTTCTGTTTCCTTCTTTAGAGCGAGAAATAAGAAACAACCTTTCTGAAAGGGCTGAGAAGGATGCTATAGACGTATTCTCACAAAATCTTAAGCCCTTATTGATGCAGCCGCCTATTAAGGGTAAGAATGTAATGGCTATAGATCCGGGATTTCGTACAGGTTGTAAGGTTGCGGTAATTGACGAAACAGGCAAGCTGTTGGATTACTCTACTGTATACCCTACAGAACCCCATAAGCAGGTGGAAAAAACTAAGACCAAGTTAAAGGAAATGATTAAAAACCATGGTGTAAATGTGGTTTCAATAGGAAATGGAACCGCATCTAGGGAGACGGAAATTGTCGTTGTCGAAATGTTAAAGGAATTAAATGACGATATCTCTTATATAATAGTTAGTGAAGCAGGGGCTTCAATCTATTCAGCATCAGAAGTTGGAGTGGGTGAGTTTCCGGACCTTGATGTTACTATTAGGGGGGCTGTTTCCATCGGAAGGAGATTACAAGACCCCTTAGCAGAACTGGTAAAAATAGAGCCAAAGCATATAGGAGTAGGACAATACCAGCATGATTTAAACCAAGGGAAGCTAAACGATGCCTTAACAGGTGTAGTTGAGGATTGTGTAAACAGTGTAGGTGTAGACCTAAATACTGCCAGCCCCTCCTTGCTTAAATATGTTGCCGGAATTTCAGCTAAAGTGGCTGATAATATCGTAAGTCATCGAGAGGAAGTTGGAAAGTTTAAATCCAGGAGGGAGATTTTAAAGGTTAAGGGACTGGGACCTAAGTCCTTTGAACAATGTGCCGGATTTTTAAGGATACCGGGTGCAAAAAATCCTTTGGATAATACAGGAGTCCATCCTGAATCCTATGAAGTTGCTCAAAAACTTATAGGGCTTGATTATAAGAATATGGATATAGATGAATTATCAAGGCTCTTACAGATTGGAAGTCCAACTTTAAAGGATATTATCAAGGAGCTTGAAAAACCTGGACGTGACCCAAGGGATGAACTGCAAAAACCTCTCCTAAGACAAGAAATAATGAAGATTGAGGACTTGAAGCTGGATATGGTTTTAGATGGTACAGTTAGAAATGTAGTGGATTTTGGTGCCTTTATTGATATAGGAGTTAAGGAAGATGGACTTGTCCATATATCCCATTTATCAGACAAATTTATAAAACATCCCAATGAAGTAGTCAAGGTGGGAGACATAGTTAAAGTCAAAGTAATAGAGGTTGATGTGGAGAGAGGGAGAATTTCTCTAAGCATGAAATAAGAAACACTAGTAGGGGGGGCTATTTGTGATAGAAGTATATAATAATTATGATGTTGACGATTTAACTATATACGAAAGCAATAAGGTAATGAAGGAAATATCGGAAGAGATCTTCCATGATTTTAAAAATATCTTAGCAACAATCTCGGGCCTGGCTCAATTATCCATGATTAAAACTCAGAGTGATGAAGTAAGAAACTATTTGACCCATATCAACCAGGCGACATTCGATTTTAGGGATACTCTTGAAAAGTTTTATTTATATACCAATGGTGAAGATTCAAGTGTGAGTAAGCCACATGCCTTAAAAGATATAGTGAATAAGGCCTTGGATATGGTTGAATACAGATTAAACCGACCCCAAAAGAATAAGAAAGAGATTAAACTTGATTTGTTGATAAATTCTGATGCGGTGGTTAATTGTAATGAATACGACCTTAAGCAGTCCCTTATAAATATAATGATGAATTCAATTGATGCCATGGAGGATAGGGGAGGAAGCTTAACTGTAGAATTGACTGATAATGCAGACGGTTCATATGTAAATGTTAATATTACAGATAGTGGAATTGGGATTTCAGAGGAGGACCTCCAAAGAGTTTTTGAATCCAAATTCACAACTAAGGAATTTGGTTCGGGCTTGGGCTTGAAAATAGCAAAGAACAGCATAGAAAGATTGGGAGGCTCTATAAACTTAACTAGTAAGTTAAATCATGGTACTAGGGTTGAGATGAGAATTCCTACATTTAGATAATATTAAAAAAACAACAAAAGGAAGAGGTGTTTACATGAAACTTGGACTAATTATAAACCCAATTGCAGGCATGGGGGGGAAGGTTGGCTTAAAGGGAACCGATGGGCCGGAGGTCCTAAAAAAAGCAAGAGAACTTGGAGCTAAAGAGGAATCACCTATAAAGGCAAAATCAGCCCTAAAGCTTTTATTGCCAATAAAGGATAAGTTAGAAATCTACACCTATCCCGGAGATATGGGAGAAAGTGAATTAAGAGAAGTTGGCTTTGAACCAACTGTATTGGGAGAGAAAAAAGACCTTACGGGACCTGAGGATACAGAAAAGGCCGCAAAGGAAATGTTGGATAAGGGTATAGACCTATTGATGTTTGCCGGAGGAGATGGTACGGCAAGAAATATATTTAATGCCGTAGGGGATAAGGTGCCTGTAATTGGAATTCCGGCAGGTGTAAAAATTCATTCCGGAGTCTATGCAAATCATCCTAAAAGTGCGGGGGAAGTAGCCTTAAAATACTTCACTGAAGCTATAAAGGTTAAAGAAGCTGAAGTTATGGATATAGATGAAGATGCTTTTAGGGAAGGGGTAGTAACTGCCAAACTCTATGGATTTATGATGATACCTTATATAGAAAGCCTTGTTCAGAATCAGAAAACCGGTAGAATAATTTCCGAGGAAGAGGTTCTGAAGGGAATTGCAGAGAGTGTAATTGATGAGATGGAAAAAGAACCGGATACCTATTATATTATTGGGTCCGGGTCTACAGTTAGACCTATAATGGATGAGTTGGGGTTGCCTAATACCCTACTTGGTATTGATATAGTTAAAAACAAGGAGCTCTTGGGCTCAGACTTAAATGAAAAACAGATTATAGATATTATCGATGGAAATAAGGCTAAGATAATAGTTACAGTAATCGGAGGCCAGGGATATATCTTTGGAAGAGGGAATCAACAGCTTAGCGGCGAAGTAGTTAAGAGGGTTGGTAAGGAAAATGTAATTGTTGTTGCTCCTAAGGAGAAGCTCATGTCTCTAGGGGATAAGCCCCTTTTAGTGGATACGGGGGATGAAGAAGTAAATGCCCTATTTAATGGATATATGAAGGTTATTATCAACTACTCATCTGTTCAACTTCAAAAGGTCAAAGGACTATAAAATATCCTATTGACATAGAGCTACTATAGGCATATAATTAAATTAAGATAAATCTTCAGGGGGAGGTGCGATTCCTCACCGGCGGTAAAGCCCGCGAGCCGAAAGGTTGACTTGGTTAGATTCCAAGGCCGACAGTATAGTCTGGATGGAAGAAGATGTTATTGGCTTATTTGCCTATTAACCCCGAAGAATAATACTTCGGGGTTTTTTGAATTGTAAAATCAAAAATCCCTGAAGCAAATAACGAAGTGAAGACTTCGTTGCAGCGGTTTTGTAGAAACTGCAAGCAGTTTCTTAGAAGCTTAAAAAATGGAGGGATTTATATGTACACATTAAAAAAAGAAGCATGGAACACACGAGTTATGGTGAAGATTTCAGTATTAGCGGTTATTTCCTTTGTGTTAATGTTCCTTGAATTTCCATTACTAATGCTGGCACCACCTTTTATGAAATTGGATATATCCGATTTGCCTGCATTAATAGGTGCCTTTGCAATTGGACCCATGGCAGGAGTAATTATTGAAGCTCTAAAGAACTTGTTAAACCTTCTTATAGAAGGCTCGACAACCGGCGGTGTAGGAGAACTTGCTAACTTCGTAGTAGGAGCAGCCTTTGTTTACACAGCAGGTGCAGTTTACTATAAGAATAAGAATTTTAAGAGTGCAGTAATTGGTTTGGGCCTAGGAACACTGGTAATGACTTTTGTAATATCTGTAGCTAACTATTATGTAATGTTTCCATTCTATGCAAAGCTATTTGGAATGAAGATTGATGACCTTGTAGCTATGGGTACTCAAATAAACAGTAGAATAGTGGATATGAAGGCAATGGTAATATATTCCATAGTACCTTTTAACATAGTTAAAGGAATAGTTCTATCAGCACTGACAATACTAATTTACAAGAGAGTATCACCTTTACTTCAAAAATAAATAGCAGCTTACAAAAAAACGAGTGGATTTTTTCCACTCGTTTTTTGTAAAGTTTTATTTTGCGAATTTTACTACCGGTGTTTTTTCAAGAACCTTGATGATTACATTTGCTATAAAGGCATCGGCTCCGTGATGCAAAATAGTTCCTATACAGGTAATAACCAAGAGTTTATATACATCCAGGCCTATAAAAGGCATTACTATAAGTGCTTCTAAGATTCCATGAATTGGTGCTGTAATTATGGATGCCTTTGTGAAGGACATTCCCTTCTTAATTAGATATGCTCCCAAAAGGCCTACAGGTATATGCATCATAGCTCTAGCCCCAACTAAAGGCCCAAGGTTTAAAAAGAACCCAAATGCAGAACCTAAGCCTACTAAGATGGCTGCTTGTGGTCCTAGGAGCATGGAGATAAACATTGGTACGTGTGAACCTAAAGTGGCCGTAAATGGGGGTATAACTACCTTGAAAAACACTGCAAAAGGAATTATAATGGCTAGTCCGGTAAGTAAGGCTGTAAGTGTTAATTTTTTTGTATTCAATACATTTTCCTCCTAAAAATTTGATTAATTAATTATAGCAGGTGTATATACACCTGTCAATGCAAGTTAATCCCTTGTCAAAGTCAAGCCTAAAGCTAGAGTTAGTAATTATTTGTAGTGTAATATTGATTGATTTGATATAATTGGATGATAGGTAAGAGGTAAGAGATAAGAGGGAAATGATAAAGAAGGTGAATTTAATTGGAGATAATATTAAAAGGTTTAAAGGAAACTGAAGAATTTGGTATAAAATTGGGTAGCCTAATGAAAAGAGGCGATATTTTATGCTTAAATGGAGACCTTGGTGCCGGGAAAACTACTATGACAAAATCCATAGGTTTAGGTCTTGGAGTAGAGGAATATATAACAAGCCCAACTTTTGCCCTAATAAATGAATATAGGGGAAGGCTTCCTGTTTATCACTTTGATGTATATAGACTTGAAAATGCAGATGACTTATATGACTTGGGATTCGATGATTACTTCTATGGAAATGGAGTATGTATTATAGAATGGGCTCATAAGATCCAAAGGATGATTCCCAAGGATAGAATGGTTGTGGATATAGAAAAAGGGAATGAAGATGATGAAAGATTATTAAAGATCTCAGGATATGGTAAGAGATATGAAGAGCTTATTAAGGAGTTGAGTATATAATGAAGGTTCTTGGATTGGATACTTCCACCCTAATGACCACGTGTGCAGTTATAGATGAGGGAAAATTGATTGGAGAATTCTCCTTAAGTCAGGATATGAGCCATTCAGAAAAACTTGTTCCCATGATTCAAGACCTATTAAAAAGTCTGGACTTGAAAATTAAGGACATAGATTTATTTGCAGCTGGCCTAGGGCCTGGCTCATTTACAGGGCTTAGAATTGGTCTGGCAACTATAAAGGCCTTTGCCCATATAGGGGATAAACCCTTAGTTGGACTTTCTACCTTGGAAGCCTTGGCTTATAATCTTCCCTATAATAGAATAGTTGTGCCTATGATAGATGCCAGACGTGAAAGGGTATATACTGGCATATATACCTGGGAAGGACAAGAGCTTAAGTGCCTTTTGGACCCATGTATATTAGAAATTAATCAACTCTTAGAGAGTCTTAAATCCTATGATGATATAGTTGTTAACGGAGATGGAAGTCTTGTTTACGGAGAGGATATAAGGTCCGCTTTAGGCAAGAGGGTAAGATTTGCAATGGCAGGTCTTAATATGCCTAGGGCCTCCTCCTTTTGTGAGCTGGCTATCCTAAAGTACAATAAGGGACAAAGGGATGACTACTATACCCTTGCTCCGGATTATCTTATAGAGACACAAGCCCAAAGGGAATTAAATGAAAGGGAGAAGTAGTCGTGATAGTAAATTTACGAGAAATGGAAATTGGGGATATAGATACTATAATGAAAATAGAAAGGGAATCCTTCTCTAGTCCATGGACCAGGAATTCCTTTGAGAGGGAACTTAGGGAGAATATGTTGGCCAAGTATATAGTTGCAGAAGTCGATGGTCTTGTAGTGGGCTATGCAGGTATATGGCTAATACTGGATGAAGGCCATGTAACCAATATAGCTGTAGCCAAGGCTCATAGAGGTAAGGGTATAGGAAAGTTTTTGATGATGGGCTTAATTGACTTCTGTCAATCAAATAATATTCCAAATATGACCCTAGAGGTTAGGAAGTCAAACCTGGTTGCCCAAAATTTATATAAGAAGATGGGTTTCTTAGATTGTGGTATTAGACCTAACTACTATGTAGATGACCATGAAGATGCGGTTATAATGTGGAAAACAATTGAAAATTAGAGGTGAAATAATGCATATTTTAGCAATAGAAACATCCTGTGATGAGACCTCCTGTGCGGTCTTAAAGGATGGAAGAGAGGTTTTGTCCAATATAATCTCTTCCCAGATAGATATTCATAAGAAGTTTGGAGGGGTAGTGCCTGAAATTGCCTCCAGAAAGCATATAGAAAGTATAAACAATATAATACAAGAGGCCCTTGATAAGGCAGGAGTGGGTTTTAAGGATATAGATTTAATAGCTGTGACCCAAGGACCTGGACTTGTGGGAGCCCTATTAGTAGGATTATCCACAGCTAAAGCCCTTGCCTACGGTTTAAATATTCCAATTATAGGGGTTAACCATATAGAAGGCCATGTCTGTGCTAATTTTATTGAGCATAAGGACCTAGAGCCTCCATTTACATGCCTTATAGTATCAGGTGGCCATACTTATTTGATTCAGGCCAAGGGTTATACGGATTATGAAATGGTAGGTAGGACCAGGGATGATGCTGCCGGTGAAGCCTTTGACAAGGTGGCTAGGGCTATTGGACTCCCTTATCCGGGTGGACCCCATATAGATAAGTTGGCCAAATTAGGCAATAAGGATAGGATACCCCTTCCAAGGGTCATAATAGACGAGCATACCTATGATTTCAGCTTTAGTGGCCTTAAGACCGCAGTCCTAAACTATTTGAATGGAGCCAAACAAAGGGGAGAAGACTTGAGGGAAGAAGATGTAGCAGCAAGCTTCCAATCAGCAGTCTTGGATGTCCTTGTGGATAAGTCCTTTAGACTGGCTAAGGAGAGAAAGTCGGATAAGATAGTTATAGCCGGTGGAGTGGCAGCAAATGAAGGCTTAAGAGCTATGATGGAAGAAAGAGGTAAAAAAGAGGGCATTAAAATCTACTATCCCTCCAGGGTCTTATGTACGGACAATGCTGCTATGATAGGGTCTGCAGGATATTATAATTATATAGGTGGCAAAGAATCAACCCTGGGCATGAATGTTATGCCAAATCTAGATTTAAAATAATCCTATTTACCCACAAAATCCCCCATATAGTATCCACAAATTAAAGTTGGTTTACAATAATAAATTGTGGATAATGTGGGAAATCTAGTGGGGCTTATGTGAAATAAGCATATAACTTGGGGATAACCCTGTGGGCAATGTGGATAACTTGTTGATTATCTGTGGATTTAAGATTCCGTGTAGTCAATCCATAAGTCATAAAGTTGATTTAACTTTTGCTCGATTTCTTCCCTTTTCTTAGTTAGGTCAACAACAAGATTCAGGTCTTCATAGATTTCAGGATTGCCTAGGTCCTTATCCACATCATCCATTTGCTTTTCAAGAGATGATATTTCCTTTTCTAGGTCTGTAATCTTTTTGCGTCGATTTCTATCTTGGACTTGAGCTTCCTTTTCCTTTTTCTTTTCAAGCTTAATCTGGGTCTTGGTCTTAGAATTATCATCCTCATCCTCGTATAGGATTTCATTTTTCTTTTGCATGTAATAATCGTAATTACCCATATACTCCTTTATTCCATCCCTTGTCAGCTCAATAACCTTATTTGTTACCCTGTTTAGGAAGTACCTGTCGTGGGAGATTACGAACAAGGTGCCTTCATAATCAAGTAAGGCATCCTCAAGAACCTCCTTAGAATCAATATCCAGATGGTTTGTAGGCTCGTCCATTAAAAGGAAGTTGGACTTGGATAACATAAGCTTTAATAGGGCAAGTCTACCTTTTTCACCACCACTTAAGTCCTTTATCTCCTTAAAGATATCATCTCCCACAAAGAGAAATTGACCCAAGGCAGTACGGACATCATAGTGGTCTAAATTAGGGTTATCATCCCATATTTCATCTATAATGGTCTTATCTAGGTTTAACTTGTCCATTTCCTGGTCAAAATACCCCGGATATACATGGGTGCCTAGATATATATTGCCTTCATCGTATTTAATCTGGCCGAGGATAATCTTAAAAAGGGTAGTTTTTCCTATACCGTTGGCCCCTATTAAACCAACCCTTTCACCCCTATATATGTTGAAATTTATGGCCTTTAGAAGGTCTAGGCTATCAAAGGATTTAGATAGGTTTTCAACCCTTAAGACATCGTTACCTGATTTAATAGAGGGGGTGAACTTTATCTTGCTTTTCTTTGCCTCTTTTTGCTTGTCCAAGACCTTCATCTTATCAAGGAGCTTTTGCCTGCTTTGAGCCTGCTTTATATATCTGGCTCCTCCATAGTTCATAAACCTAGTTATAATTTCCTCTTGTCGCTTGATTTCCTTTTGCTGGTCTTCATATTGCTTCTTCAATAGGTCCAGATCGATTTTCCTCTGAACCATAAATTTAGAATAATTACAATTATATATAGATAGGCCTCCGCCCTCCATATAGAAGATTCTATTTGCCACATTATCAAGAAAGTACCTATCGTGGGATATGATAAGTGCAGACCCCTTATAGTCCCTTAAGAACTTCTCTAGCCATGATATGCTGCCTATATCTAAGTGGTTAGTAGGCTCGTCTAATAGTAGGAGTTTGGGTTTGTTTAGCAAGAGCTTTGCTAGAGATACCCTGGACTTTTGGCCTCCACTTAATATATCTATAGGCTTATGAAAGTCTTCCTCTTCAAAGCCCAATCCCTTTAAGACCCCTTTGATTTCAGACTTATAGCCATAGCCATTTAAGGCTGTGAAATCATCTGATAGATGACCGTATTCAATCATAAGGTCGTCCAGTTTGGGTGATTCTCCTTTTGAACCCAGGTGGGATATCTGGTCCTCTAGTGTTCTCAAATTGGTTTCCATTTCTATAAGGTGGGAAAATTCCTCCAGGCATTCATCGAATAAAGTCTTATGACTATGAATAGTAACATGCTGTTTGAGGTATCCTACTTTTAAATCCTTTTGAATGTAGATTTCGCCAGAATCCTTTTCCAATTCACCGGCTAATATATTTAGAAGGGTAGTTTTACCTGTACCGTTAAGGCCGATAATGCCTACCTTATCTCCATCTTCAACATTGAAACTAATATCTTTTAAAATCTGGTCTACTATATATGATTTGCTTAAATTACTACATGAAAGAATTGGCATGGTGTTCCTCCTGTGTTCTACTATGAAATACTAATATTTTATTTTGATACTTAAATTGTATCAGAAATAATACTCCATTTAAAGCATGGAATATTTCTAGTGGAGGTATTGAAAATTAAATGTTTAGGATTTAAGGTTTGTATCCATGGACATTGCGCTTAACACCTTATCTATAAGGTCTAGTTGGCATCTCCTTTCAATATAATGACTGCAATTAAGGCAGGATTCTCTCTTTTCAAGGCTTCCGCTTTGGAGAGACCCCCTATCCTCCTCTTTCATATGGTGCTTTTCACAATAGATTGCAATTTTTCTAAGTTGTTCACGACTTGCCATATTGATTCTCCTTTGTCTTAAATACTTTGCCTCCCTATTAATATCCTCAAAATTACAAGCTTTATACAAGG
>CAZIMA010000017.1:0-21177 GCA_964540195.1 uncultured Tissierella sp. | reverse complement strand
GAAATATTGGAATAGGCAGGAGGATGTAATATGGTTTTTGAAAGCTTGTCAGAAAAGCTTCAAAATGCCTTGGGAAAACTAAAGGGTAAGGGAAAGATTTCTGAGAAGGATTTAGACCTTGCCATGAGGGAAGTAAGGCTGGCATTATTGGAAGCTGATGTTAACTTTAAAGTAGTAAAGGATTTTATTAAAACCGTTAAGGAAAGAGCTCTTGGTTCTGAGGTTATGGAAAGTCTAACTCCTGGCCAACAGGTCATTAAAATAGTAAATGATGAATTGACAAGGCTTATGGGCGAGAAGGAAGTGAAGATTAATTTTGCATCTTCACCACCGACTGTAATACTTATGTGTGGACTTCAAGGTGCAGGTAAAACTACTACTACCGGCAAGCTAGCCTATAATCTTAAAAAGCAGAACAAAAGACCCTTATTAGTTGCCTGTGATATCTATAGACCTGCTGCTATAAAACAGCTGGAAGTAGTAGGGGAAAGAGTAGGAGTCCCTGTATTCTCAATGGGAGATAAAATCAATCCTGTAGATATTGCTAAGGCTGCACTAGAGCATGGAAAGAAGCATGGAAATGATGTAATCATCGTGGATACTGCCGGAAGGCTCCATATTGATGAAACCCTAATGGATGAGATAAAAAACATCCATGATGTTGTAAATCCAAAAGAAGTACTGTTGGTTTTGGATGCTATGACAGGACAGGATGCAGTAAATGTAGCTGAATCCTTTAATGAAAAGCTAAGTATTACAGGTGTAATACTTACAAAACTAGATGGAGATGCTAGAGGTGGTGCTGCATTATCCATAAGGGCAGTGACTAATAAACCTATAAAATTTGTTGGTATGGGGGAAAAATTAGAACAGTTGGAACCCTTCTATCCAGATAGAATGGCCTCAAGAATTCTCGGCATGGGAGATGTCTTAAGTTTAATAGAAAAGGCACAGGCTAGTATAGATGAAAAGAAGGCTTTAGAGCTGGAGAAAAAAATCAGAACAGCCCAATTCACATTTGATGACTTTCTAGACCAGCTGGAGCAGATGAAAAACATGGGTCCCCTAGATCAAATATTAGGAATGATACCTGGAATGAACTCCAAAGCCTTAAAGGGATTAGATGTAGATAACAAGGAGTTGGCTAGAATTGAAGCCGTTATCAAATCTATGACTAAGAAGGAAAGGGAAAACCCTGAAATCATCGATAGTAGTAGAAGGAAGAGAATTGCTTTAGGTAGTGGTACAAATGTCCAAGAGGTAAATAAATTATTGAAGCAGTTTAAAGAAACAAAGAAAATGATGAAGAAGTTTACCGATATGGAAAAGACAATGAAGAAAAAAGGAAAACTAGGGTTTCCCTTTTTCTAGATAGATATTAAATTTTTAGGAGGTGACAAAATGGCAGTTAAAATTAGATTAAAAAGAATGGGTGCTAAAAAGAATCCTTTTTATAGAATAGTTGTATCCGATTCACGTTCTCCAAGAGATGGTAGATTCATCGAGGAAATAGGATATTACAATCCTCTAACTGAGCCAAAGACTGTTAAGGTTGATAATGAAAAGGCTATGAACTGGATAAAGAATGGTGCAAAACCAACTGATACAGTTGAGAGACTTTTTAGGGAAAATGGATTATTTGAAAAGACTGAAACTACTACAGAAGAATAAGCAGCAATATTCGTTGCAGCGGTGTGTAGAAACTGCAAGCAGTTTCATCGATGCTTAAAAAACTGTTAAATAGTTTCTTTGAAGCCTAAATTCAACATGGAGGTATGTACTATGGGGGAATTAGTGGAGTTTATAGCAAAAGCTCTTGTAGATAATCCTGATGAAGTAAGCGTAAATGAAGTTGAAGGTTCCCAATCTGTGATTATAGAGTTAAAAGTAGCTCAGGATGATATGGGAAAGATTATTGGAAAACAGGGTAGGATTGCAAAGGCTATAAGAACTGTAGTAAAAGCAGCAGCTATTAAAGACAACAAGAGAGTTGTTGTGGAAATTATTCAATAATTAGTTAGGTGAGAAAATGGAATATACTATTGTGGGGAAATTGATTAATACTCATGGAATAAAGGGTGAAGTGAAAATATATCCCTTGACCAATGATATTGAAAGGTTTAACTCTTTAAAAAGTGCATACCTTGGAGAAGATAAGATTACTGTAACAGTGAAGTCAGTTAAATTTCACAAGGGTATGGCTATATTAAAATTTAATGAATACGATGATATTAATGATATTCTTAAATTCAAAGATCAATATCTTTATGTAGATGAGGAAAATAAAGTCGTATTACCTAAAAACCATTTTTTCATCTCAGATTTAATTGGATGTAAGGTCTATGACATGGAAAACACCTATATAGGTGATGTTGTAGATGTATTACAAGGCTATAGCAATGATGTCTATGTAATCAAGGATAAGATTGAAGATAAGAAATATCTTATACCTGCAGTAAAGGCCTTTATTAAAGAAGTTAATATAGAGGGAAAGATCATATCCATTGACCCTGTTGAAGGAATGATTGAATGAAGATAGATATCTTAACATTATTTCCTGAGTTTTTTGAAAGTCTGAAGCATTATAGCATTATAGGCAGGGCAATTGGAGAGAATAGGATTAGTATCAATACTACAAATATCAGGGGTTTTTCTAAGAATAAGCATAAGAAAGTAGATGACTACCCATTTGGTGGGGGGCCTGGTATGGTTATGAAACCAGAGCCCATATTTGATGCAATAAACCATGTTAAAAACTCCAATTCCAAAGTCATATATCTTTCACCACAAGGAAAGGTATTAAATCAAGACCTTGCTAATTCATTAGCTTCAGAAAAACATTTAATTCTACTGTGTGGTCATTATGAAGGTATAGATAATAGGATTATTGACAACTTTATAGATGAAGAAATATCCATAGGCGACTATGTTCTAACGGGTGGAGAGATACCAGCTATGGTTCTTATAGATTGTATAACCCGTTTAATACCTGGTGTGTTAACTAGTGAGAATTCATTTGTGGATGAGTCCCACTATGATGGTCTTTTAGAACACCCTCAGTATACCAGGCCTAGGGAGTTTATGGGGTTGGAAGTCCCACCTATATTACTTAGTGGGGACCATGAAAAAATCTACCAGTGGAGAAGGGAACAAGCAACAAAAGCAACAAAAAAAAAGCGTCCTGATTTATGGGTAAGCCATAAAAAGGACTCGAATAAATAATTGTAAATATAATTTAATTGTGCTATAATACGTAGGTATTTAAAGAGGACGGTCCTCTGGTAAAACCAAGAACGTCTAGAGAAGGGAGGATTACTAATGGATATTATTAAAATGATCGAAGATGAACAATTAAGGGATGATATGCCTAGCTTTAACGTAGGAGATACTGTTCAAGTTCACTACAAAGTAGTAGAGGGTTCTCGTGAAAGAGTTCAGGTTTACGAAGGAACAGTTATAAAGATTCAAGGTGGAGGAGCTAGAAAGACTTTCACTGTAAGAAGATTATCTTATGGAGTAGGTGTAGAGAGAACATTCCCTATTCATTCCCCAAGAATAGAAAAACTTGTTGTTACTAGAAGAGGTAAGGTAAGAAGAGCTAAACTTTACTACTTAAGAGACAGACAAGGAAAAGCTGCAAAAGTTAAAGAGAAGAGATTTTATTAATGGGACTGAAAAGTCCCATTTTTTATGACCTAACCCAGTTTGTTAAGTGGGTTTCTTCACAAATTGATTATTAAGGCGGTGATAAAATGAGCATGAATATAAACTGGTATCCTGGACATATGAAAAAGACCAGAGAATCTATTGAAAAGAACCTTTCTTTAGTTGACGTGGTCCTTGAGCTTATAGATGCTAGAATTCCATATAGTAGTCAAAACCCAATAATTGACGGAATAGTAGGAAGTAAACCAAGGGTAATAATTTTAAACAAA
This sequence comes from uncultured Tissierella sp., assembly GCA_964540195.1. GTDB lineage: Bacteria > Bacillota > Clostridia > Tissierellales > Tissierellaceae > Tissierella_B. The sequence continues at coordinate 17,242 of CAZIMA010000017.1, read as the reverse complement.
TCGGATTTGGCAGATTCTGCTGCAAATAAAATATGGCAAGAATACTATAAAAGCAAGGGTATACCATCTATATTGTTTGATTCCTTAAGTGGCAAGGGAGTAGATAAACTCCTTAACCTTGCAAGTGAAGTGACTATGGAAAAGAGGTTGGCCTATGAAAAGCGGGGGGTAATCAATAGACCTATTAGGGCAATGATAATTGGAATACCCAATGTGGGAAAGTCAACACTAATAAATACTTTGTCCGGAAGAAAAGGGGCTAAAACAGGTAATCGTCCCGGTGTTACTCGCACAAACCAATGGATAAAGATTAGGGGTAGTTTAGAATTATTAGACACACCTGGGATATTGTGGCCTAAGTTTGAAGAGGAAATTGTAGGTCTGAATTTAGCATTTACCGGTGCTATTAAAGATGAAATATTGGATAGGGAAAGCTTAGCTTTAAAGCTAGTTGAAGTTTTATTAGATGCTTGTGGGGATTTGTTAGTAAAGAGATATAATATAGATATTAAAGAAAAGACACCTCTTCAAGTTATGGAAGCCATTGGTGAAAAGCGTGGTTGTATCATACGTGGAGGGGAAATAGACTATACAAAGACCAGTAATATAATATTAGATGAATTCAGAAAAGGAATTATAGGAAATATAACATTGGAATTTCCTGAAATTAGGTGATTTTATGCTTGAATTAGAAAAGGAGCTTTATAATAAAGGCTATAAACAAGTAGCTTGTATAGATGAGGTCGGTAGGGGTTGCCTATTAGGGGATGTAGTTGCCTGCTCAATAATTATGCCTAAGGACCTCCAAATTGAAGGGGTAAGGGATTCCAAGAAATTAACTGAAAAGAAGAGATTAGCACTATATGAAATTATATTGGATAATTGCATAGGGTATGGTATTGGCAGGGTTGATGCGTCTAAGATAGATGAGATAAATATTAAGGAAGCTGCTCGCCTTGCCATGAAGCTTTCTGTAGAAAATCTTAAGGATAAGATGGGGAAAAAATTATTAGCAGATTATCTTTTGATAGATGCTGAAAAAGTATATTTAGATGTTCCTCAAGAGGGTATAATTAAGGGTGATGACAAATCCCATGGAATTTCATGTGCCTCTATAGTTGCTAAAGTTTTTAGAGACAAGTTATGTTTAGATTGGTCAAAGGACTACCCGGGATATAGTATAGAAAAGCATAAGGGATATGGGACCAAGGCTCACTATGAAGCTATCAGGGAGTTGGGAGTAACCCCCTTGCATAGGAATACGTTTCTAAAAAAATATTTTGGTGGTAAGGAATATGATAAATAACAGAGCTCGAGGTAGGGCTGGTGAAGAATTGGTTCAAGATTATTTAAACTCAAAAGGATATAGTATATTAGAAAGAAATTATAAAAATAAGATTGGAGAGATAGATATAATTGCTAAAGATGGGGATATATTGGTCTTCATCGAAGTAAAATCTAGAACCTCAATTTCCTATGGTTATGCCTTTGAGGCAGTTGACTTGAGAAAACAAAGAAAGATAGTTAATTGCTCAATGCTATATGTTAAATACAAGAAATATGGAAATTTACAGCTTAGATACGACATAATCGAAGTTTATTTTCAGAAGGATATTAAGATCAACCATTTAATTAATGCTTTTTGTCTTTAATTGCAAAAAAAATGTACATTTTACCTATTACCCAGGTAATAGCTAAGATTAATAAGGGGGATATTATGTATTCTAAAATTAAAACTTGCGTATTACAAGGCTTAAATGGACATGTTGTAGATGTAGAAGCTGATTTATCCAGGGGTCTTCCAGTATTTAATATAGTAGGGCTTCCGGATATTGCTATTAAGGAGTCTAAGGAGAGAGTTCGAACGGCAATAAAGAATAGTGGATATGAGTTTCCTTTAAGTAGAATCACAATAAATTTAGCCCCTGCCAACTTGAAGAAGGATGGTTCTCAGATGGACTTATCCATAGCTGTAGGAATACTTACGGCAGATGGAGTAATAGACAGTAGAAATTGTATCGATGTTGTATTCATAGGAGAACTTTCACTAGATGGTAAGATAAGTGCCATAGATGGTGCATTGCCAATGGTAATATCCATGAGGGAACTAAATATAAAGAAATGTGTAATCCCCTTTGATAATAAAGAAGAATGCGGTATTATATCCGATATGGAAATAATACCTGTTAAGAATTTAAATGAAGTAATAGATTATTTGAATGGTGAGTTAATTATAGATTCATATATAAATGAGAAAATAGAATTTATGGATGATGTAAAATTCTCCATGGATTTTTCAGATATAAAGGGACAAGAGGGGCTGAAAAGAGCCTTAGAAGTTGCTGGAAATCATAATTTACTGATGATAGGACCTCCCGGTTCGGGAAAGACTATGGCAGCCAGGCGACTTCCAACAATACTTCCAAAATTGTCCTTTGAAGAGGCGATAGAAGTAACTAAGATATATAGCATCTCAGGAATGCTAGATTCAAAAACATTAATAACAGAGAGGCCATTTCGGTCTCCTCATCACACTTCATCACAGATTTCCATAGTAGGGGGAGGAAGAATTCCAAAGCCTGGAGAGGTTTCTTTAGCCCATAATGGGGTTTTATTCTTAGACGAATTGCCTGAGTTTCAAAAGAACGTCTTGGAAGTCCTTAGACAACCATTAGAAGATGGAGTGGTTAATATCTCTAGAATCAATGCAACATTAGCCTATCCAGCTAAATTTATGTTTGTAGCTAGCATGAATCCATGTCCATGCGGCTATTATGGCGACCCGTTACACAATTGCTCCTGCAGCCAGGCTAATATAGATAGGTATCTAGGTAAGATAAGTAACCCCCTTTTAGATAGAATTGATATACATATAGATGTTATGCCCGTTGAATACAAAGACCTTAAGGACGAATCAAAAATGGAATCATCCGGTATTATTAGGGATAGGGTTAAACGTGCCCGAGATATTCAATTAGAAAGATATCGAAATGATAACATCTATAATAATTCCCAAATAACTAATAAAAATTTAAAAAAGTACTGTAGTCTAAGTAAGACCAGTGAAGATATCTTGAAAAATGCCTTTGTTAAGTATAAATTCAGCGGAAGAACCTATCACAAAATATTAAAGGTTGCCAGAACTATAGCTGATTTGGACTTAAAAGAAAACATTGATGACAGACATATTCTTGAAGCTATCAGATATAGAACACTTGATAATAAGTATTGGGGGTATTAATATGGTATCTGAGAGAGATGTTATAATTTGGCTAAATAGCTTGGGTATTGCAAGCTCAAAGATAGAAGAAATTAAATTATGGCTGGGAGACTTAACTCTCTTCTGGACCCTTAGCTCAAGTGTAATCAGAAACTCCAAAATCCTTAAGGAAGATTTAATTGCAAAGCTATTAGAACATAGGAATCTGGAATTTCTTAATGATATATTGCTAAAGATAAAAAATAACAATATAAATGTAGTAACGGCTTTAGAAGATGATTATCCTGAAAGACTTAAGAATATACCTAATAAACCAGCAATTCTCTATTGCAGAGGTACTTTAAATATGGAGGATAATCTGGCTATAGCTATAGTTGGTTCCAGAAAGGCTACAGCTTATGGGAAATGGGCTTGTGAAAGATTTACTAAGGAATTAGCAGAAATGGGCATAACTATAGTTAGCGGTTTAGCTACGGGTATAGATACTTATGCACATAAAATGGCCTTAGAAACTGGTGGCAGGACTATTGGTGTATTAGGGAATGGTTTGGATATAATCTACCCTAAGAATAATCAAAGGCTGTATAAAGAAGTTGCTGAAAATGGATGCCTTCTTTCTGAATTTCCCTTGGGCACAGATCCTTTTTATTATAATTTTCCTCAGAGAAACAGGATAATTTCTGGACTTTCATTGGGCATAATAGTCGTCGAAGCAAAAGAAAAATCTGGCTCTCTTATTACTGCACACCATGGTTTAGATCAAGGCAAGGATGTATTTGCAGTGCCTGGTAATATTAATAGCATCTATAGCGGAGGTACTAATAAGCTCATTAAAGATGGAGCTGCCCCCCTCCTAAGCATAGATGATATACTAGAGGAAATATATGAACTTCAAATCAAGATTGAAGATAGGAAAAAGACAAAAATTAGCTTTTCAGAATTAAGCGAGGATGAAGAAAAAATTATTAAAATTATACTTGAAGGTCCTGTTCATTCAGACATTATATCCATAAAAACAGGGTTGGATATATCTATGGTAATTAGCATATTAACGGGATTAGAGTTAAAAGGAATTATAAAAGAGCTTTCTGGCAGAATTTTTACAATTTGCTAGTGCTTTGGAGGTGTAATATTGGCAAAGAAGAATTTAGTAATAGTAGAATCCCCTGCCAAGTCTAAAACCATAGGAAAAATTCTTGGAAGGAATTATAAAGTTGTGGCTTCGGTAGGACATATAAGAGATTTACCAAAGAGTACTTTAGGTATTGATATAGAAAATAATTTCGAACCAAAGTATATAAATATTAGGGGCAAGGGTCCCTTGATAAATGAATTAAAAAAGGAAGCAAAAAACGCCAATAAAGTTTTTTTAGCTACTGACCCTGATAGGGAAGGGGAGGCCATATCTTGGCATTTAGCCCATATATTAAAGCTAGACCCTACAGAAAATGTCCGGGTTGAATTCAATGAAATAACCAAAGATGCAATAAAAAATGGGATTAAGAAACCTAGACCAATTGATTTAAAACTTGTGGATTCCCAACAAGCTAGAAGGATACTAGATAGGTTAGTAGGCTATAAAATAAGTCCCCTACTTTGGAAAAAGATTAGAAAAGGCTTAAGTGCTGGGAGAGTACAATCTGTAGCGGTAAAGCTAATTTGCGATAGAGAAGAAGAAATCGATAGCTTTATCCCAAAGGAATATTGGACACTTAAGGCAATGCTAGAGAAGGGAAAAGAAGGATTTGAAGCTAACTTTATAGGAAGGTTAGAAGAAGGCAAAGAGAAGAAGATGGAGCCCGAATCTGAGGAGGATATGAATGAAATTCTAAACTCCTTGGATAAGGATGGATTTCAGGTATCCAGTGTAAAGAAAGGGAATAGGAAGAGAAAGCCCTATCCTCCATATACAACCAGTACACTACAACAGGATGCTTCTAAAAAGCTAGGTTTTACTACAAAAAAGACTATGAGTGTAGCTCAACAATTATATGAAGGAATAGATTTGAAAAAAGAAGGAACAACAGGTCTTATTACCTATATGAGAACCGATTCTAAAAGGGTTTCTAAGGATGCTATGGATTTGACCAAGGAATATATCTTAAACCATTTCGGTAGTGAATATTCAAATGGAGGTATGAGTTATTCGGCCAAATCTAAAAAAGAGACACAAGATGCTCATGAAGGTATAAGGCCTACTAATGTTGAAAAAAATCCGGAAGATATAAAAGAATATCTAAGCAAAGATCAATATAAATTGTATAAACTAATTTGGGATAGGTTTGTGGGTTCACAAATGAAGGAAGCTATATATGATACCCTTAGTGTAACCATATTAAATAATGATAAGGTATTTAAGGCTACTGGGTCAAAGTTGGTATTTCCTGGGTTTTTAAAAGTTTATATAAGTGCAGATGAAGAGGTTCAGGATATGAAGATTCCTTATCTTGAAGAAGGTGACAATTTAAAGCTTAATGAACTTTTGCCTAAGCAGAACTTTACACAGCCGCCAGCAAGATATGGAGAGGCTTCTTTGATAAAATCCTTGGAAGAATTAGGTATAGGTAGACCTAGTACCTATGCTCCCACAATAGCTACTATTATATCTAGGTATTATGTAGAATTAGATAAAAAAGTATTTTACCCTACTGAGCTGGGTAAATTAGTAAATGATTTATTGCTGGATTATTTCGATGATGTAATAGATGAGGAGTTTACAGCTAATTTAGAAGAAAAACTAGATAATGTTGCTGAGGGAACTTTACAATGGAAGGAAGTAATTAAGGAATTCTATAATCCATTTAGTAAGTTGTTAGAGAAGGCTGAAGAAGAAATTGATAAAATTGAGATTGCAGATGAAGTCAGTGATATAATCTGTGAAAAGTGTGGACGAAATATGGTAGTTAAAAATGGTCGGTTCGGAAAATTCTTGGCATGTCCCGGATACCCGGAGTGCAGAAATACAAAGCCTATTTTAGACGAACTAGATGTACATTGCCCAAAATGTGAAGATGGTCGAATCGTAAGAAAGAGGTCCAAAAAGGGTAGGGTCTTTTATGGATGCACTAACTATCCTAGCTGTGATTTTGTTTCTTGGGATGAGCCAATTGATGAGAAATGTCCGGTTTGTAGCGAATTTATGATAATAAAAAGAAATAAAAGTGGGGAAATTATTAAGTGTAGCAACAAAGAATGTGGTTATATTAAAAAGTAGGCTACTGGTGTTTGAGATTCCTGCAGTAGTTTCATCTATGCTTAAAAATAATAAAAATTTCTGTACATTTTATCGCCATTGTAGTATTCTTATATATGATAAAATATTCAGTCAATTTTAATTAGTATAAATTTGGAAAGATATATATCAAGGGGGACGTAAAAATGGAAAGTTTATTGCAAAAGACAAGGCGTGTAAATAAAACACTCCAAGGATATGGCACTAAGCCAGTTTCTTTTGTAGAATTGAGTAAAATATTAAGTGATGTCTTAGAAGCAAATGTATATATAGCAAGCAAGAAAGGAAGAGTATTAGGATACGAGCTTTCAGATGGCTTTGAATGCGATATAGTTAATTCAGAAGTCGTTAAAGAAAGAAGATTCCCCAAAAAATACAACGATGAATTACTGAGGATTACTGAAACAAATGAAAATATACAGAATACTTCTGATTGTGTATTCGATAATGTTTCGGAGTGTGATTATCCAAATAAAATATCGACTGTTATTCCAATCAGTAGTGGAGGAGCAAGGCTTGGAACCCTAGTATTGGCTAGATTTGGAAGGGAATTTAATGAAGATGATTTAATTCTTGCAGAATATAGTGCGACTATAGTAGGTATGGAAATATTAAGGGCTACTAATGAAGAGATTGAAGAGGATGCCAGAAAAAAATCTATAGTCCAAATGGCTATTGGAACCTTATCTTATTCAGAACTTGAGGCTATGGAGCATATTTTCAATGAACTAGATGGGCCTGAAGGTCTTTTAGTGGCTAGTAAAATTGCTGATAGGGTTGGAATTACAAGATCGGTTATAGTAAATGCCCTTAGAAAATTTGAAAGTGCGGGAGTTATTGAATCAAGGTCTTTAGGTATGAAGGGAACACATATTAAAATCCTTAATGACAAGCTGATGGATGAGCTTAAAAAAATTAAGGGATAGAAATTAGCAAAAAGTGTATAAAACTGTTGCTTATGGAGAATCATTGTGTTATACTATTTTAGTGATTACACACACTCTCTGATATTAAGGGTAGTGCCCTATTGGGTCCTAAGGTATATGATGAGGGTGGAGGAAAAAACTTGGAGGTGAAAGTATGTCAGTAATAACAATGAAGGGTTTATTAGAAGCAGGTGTTCATTTTGGACATCAAACTAGAAGATGGAACCCAAAGATGGCGCCATATATCTTTACAGAAAGAAATGGCATTTACATTATTGACCTACAAAAGACAGTTAAAAAAGTTGAAGAAGCTTATGACTTTATGAGAGAAGTTGTAGCTAACGGAGGCAATGTTCTTTTTGTAGGTACTAAAAAACAAGCACAAGAAGCTATTGAATCAGAGGCTAAAAGATGTAATATGCATTACATCAACCAAAGATGGCTTGGTGGTATGTTAACTAACTTTAATACCATTAAGAAGAGAATTGAAAGACTTCATGAATTAGAGAAAATGGAAGAAGATGGAATATTTGACCTTCTGCCAAAGAAAGAAGTAATCAAATTAAAACATGAAGCTGAAAGATTGGAAAAATTCCTTGGCGGAATCAAGAGTATGAATGGAATACCAGATGTTTTATTCGTAGTTGACCCAAGAAAGGAAAGAATTGCTGTTAAGGAAGCTCAAATTTTGGGTATACCTGTGGTTGGAATAGTTGATACTAACTGTGATCCAGATGAGATTGATTATGTTATACCAGGAAATGATGATGCTATTAGAGCAGTTAAATTAATAACAGAAACCATAGCAAATGCAGTTATAGAAGCTAAACAAGGTGAACAAACAGAAACTGTAGTAGAATAATTATTAGGTAAGGGCATTGGGGGTTTCTCCTTAACCCCTTACCTTTTTTAAAGAATGGAGGGTTTAATAATGAGTATAAGTGCTTCCTTAGTTAAAGAACTTAGAGAAAAAACCGGAGCAGGGATGTTAGATTGTAAAAATGCATTAGTTGAAACCAATGGAGATATGGATAAAGCCATCGATTTCTTAAGAGAGAAAGGACTTGCATCAGCAGCTAAAAAGGCTGGAAGAATTGCATCAGAAGGTTTGGTAGAAGCTTATATCCATGGTGGAAGAATCGGAGTTATAGTAGAAGTAAATTCAGAAACTGACTTCGTTGCTAAGAATGAAGAATTCAAGGCTTTCGTTAAGGATGTTGCAATGCAAGTTGCTGCAGCAAATCCAAAATATGTTTCTAGAGAAGAGGTTCCAGAAGAAGAAATTGCTCATGAGAGAGAAATCCTTACAGCTCAAGCTATAAATGAAGGCAAACCAGAAAATATAGCAGCTAAGATGGTTGAAGGAAGATTAGAAAAGTTCTATGAGAGAATTTGCCTTATGGATCAAGCATTTATCAAGGACCCAGATAAAAAGATCAAAGACCTTTTAGCTGACAAAGTTGCAAAAATTGGAGAGAATATTAAGATTAGAAGATTTGCAAGATTTGAAGTTGGAGAAGGTTTAGAGAAGAAGGAAGAAAACTTTGCTGAAGAAGTAGCAAAGCAAATGAGCATCTAATTATCCAGCTTTATGATGGATTGATGTAGGAATTAAAAAGGAGAACGTTAGCGTTCTCCTTTTAAAACATCAGGCTAAAGGAGTGTATTTAATGGAGCCTATATTTAAGAGAGTAATTTTAAAGCTAAGTGGTGAAGCTTTAGCAGGAGGAAAAGGTACTGGAATTGACCCAGAAACGGTTGGAAACATAGCTAGACAGGTAAAGGAGATACAACGTATTGGTGTAGAAGTTGCCATAGTAGTAGGTGGGGGTAATTTCTGGAGAGGTAGGTCTACTAAGGAAATGGATAGGGCTACATCCGACTATATGGGTATGCTTGGAACCGTAATGAATGCTCTAGCATTGCAAGATGCCTTGGAGAATATGGGAGTGATTACTAGAGTTCAGTCTGCAATAGAAATGAGACAAGTGGCTGAGCCCTATATCAGAAGAAGGGCTATAAGACATCTAGAAAAGGGAAGAGTAGTAATATTTGGTGCTGGAACCGGCAATCCATATTTTTCAACAGATACTACTGCAGCCTTGAGAGCTGCTGAAATTGAGGCAGAGGTCATACTTCTGGCAAAGAAAGGTGTAGACGGTGTATACGATTCAGACCCTAAGATTAACAAAGCTGCTAAAAAGTTTGACACTTTAAAATATATTGATATACTTAATTTAGGACTTGGAATAATGGACTCGACGGCTACTTCATTATGTATGGATAATAGGATTCCATTAATAGTATTTGGCATTGATGAACCAAATAATATTGTAGAAGTTATTCTAGGCAAAAAAATAGGAACCCAAGTAAAGGAGGATTAACTATGTATCAAGAACATCTCAAAGAAGCTGAGAACAAAATGGGTAAGACCATATCCGTCTACAAGGAAGAATTGCAAAGCATTAGAGCAGGGAGAGCTAATCCCGGATTACTGGACAAGATAAATGTAGATTATTATGGACAAATTACGCCATTGAAGCAAGTAGGAAGCATATCAGCTCCTGAACCTAGGCTTCTAGTAATACAGCCATGGGATGCAAAATTGATTCCGGTCATAGAAAAGGAGATTTTAAAATCCGATTTAGGGATAAACCCTTCAAATGATGGTAAGCTAATTCGTCTTGTTATACCTCAATTAACAGAGGAGAGAAGAAAGGATTTGACGAAGTTAGTTAAAAAGAATGGTGAAAATGCTAAAGTTGCTATAAGAAACACTAGAAGAGACTCATTAGATAAGATTAAAAAAATGGAAAAAGCTAAAGAGATATCCGAAGATGAAATGAAGAAAGCTGAAGATGAATTACAGAAGATAACGGATAAATATATCGAACAAGTAGACGAAATCACTAAGAAAAAAGAAGAAGAATTGATGGAAATCTAAGTTTTTAAATATTTACAAAAAGACAACCCCTTTTTAAAAGGGGTTTTTCATAATGGAGGATTTATGGATATAGAAACTAAAGAACTTAAATCTAAGATACTTCCAGATAACCTTCCAAAGCACATTGCAATAATCATGGATGGTAATGGCAGATGGGCAAATAAGAGGAAATTACCAAGAAGCTTTGGTCACCAGGAAGGTATGAAAAGAGTGGTTGAAATAGTTGAAACCGCATCTGAACTTGGGATTAAGCATTTAACCCTATATGCATTTTCAACGGAAAATTGGAAGAGGCCTATGGATGAAATAGAAGGCCTTATGAAATTATTGGTATTATATATAAGAAGTGAATTAGATAGGTTAACTAGAAATAATGTAAAGCTTAAGATATTAGGGGATATATCTGCACTTTCAAATTTACCACGAAAAGAAATAGAAAGAGCAATTGAGAAAACTAAAAACAACACCGGTATGGTATTGAACATAGCATTGAACTATGGCGGACGAGATGAGATAATAAGAGGAATTAAAATCCTTTTAAAAGATATAGAAATGGGTAATATAAGTGTTGAAGAAATGGATACGGATGAATTTTCCAAGTACCTATATACAGAAAATCAGCCAGATCCCGATCTGGTAATAAGGCCCAGTGGTGAATTAAGACTTAGTAATTTTTTGCTTTATCAAATTGCCTATTCAGAATTCTGGTTTTCGGATATATTATGGCCTGATTTTACATCCAAGTATCTATATAAGGCAATAGTAGATTATCAAAGTAGAAATAGAAGGTTTGGGGGAATATAGGTGAAGGATCTTGGAAAAAGGGTTTCTTCTGGAATCATAGGATTTTTGTTGTTAATTTTAGTAGTTAATAGTGGAGGGATACTTCTATCCATTTCCTTATTAGCCTTATCCATATTAGGAATAAGGGAATTTTTCAGTGCAGTAAAGAACTTGAAGATGAGTCCTTTTGACTATATTGGATATCTAGGATGTATAATCATATTCCTGGCAGATATATTTCCTGGGGTTGAGAGGGATTTGGTCATAACTTCTATGCTTATTATTATGCTTTTGACACTTCTGCTTGGAGGAGAAAAAAGTACAAGCGATATGGGTATAACCCTATTTGGAATTATGTATGTACCCTTTATGTTATTTCATATAAGCTACCTTGAAGGCACTAAATACATATGGCTTGTTTTTTTAATTGCATTTGGTTCAGACACCTTTGCATATTTTGCTGGAAATTTATTAGGAAAACATAAGCTTAGCCCTAAAATTAGCCCAAACAAGACAATAGAAGGCTCATTTGGGGGAATTATCGGAAGTCTTATAATTACGATTATATATGCATCATATATGGAAATTGGTCCAATATGGAAGTTGGTAATAATGTCAATCTTAACCTCCATAATATCCCAACTTGGGGACTTAGTGGCATCTAAAATAAAGAGGATGACAGGGATTAAGGATTTTGGAAAGTTAATGCCTGGGCATGGAGGGGTATTAGATAGATTTGATAGTATTATCTTAGCAGCTCCGGTAATATATTATTTTATAAGATATTTTCTCTAAACAAGGTGGTGTTTAAATGCAAACTGCAATAGCAGCAATATTCGTATTTCTCTTAGTTATACTCTTACATGAGTTGGGTCATTTTACGGTTGCTAAGTTATCAGGGATTAAGGTAAATGAATTTGCAATAGGAATGGGGCCTAAACTAATACAGACTAAAAAGGGTGAGACCCTTTATACTTTGAGGCTTCTCCCAATAGGGGGTTATGTAAAGATGGAAGGTGAGGATGAAAAATCCAATGATCCTAGAAGTTTTAATAATGTAAGTACTCTAAAAAAAATTGCAACAGTGGCTGCAGGTGCCCTAATGAATTTTATATTAGCTATAATAGTGCTTTCTGTGGTTTCATTTTATACAGGAATGCCAACTACGACTATTGATGAAGTAATAAAGGATTCACCAGCAGGCCTTAGTGGGGTTTTAGAGGGAGATAAGATTATTTCCATCGATGGAATCAAGACTTCTACTTGGAATGAGCTTTCGGATACTATAAGTAAGTCCGATTCTTCTAAGGAGATGGATGTTCTTCTAATTAGAAATGGAGAAGAAAAATCGATTAAAATACAACCCTCTGAAGATAATGGTAGGACTATTATAGGTATTATGCCTGCCTACGAGAAGTCATTAGGCTCAGCTATAAAAGGTGGCATAGAAACTACAATGATGTTTCTGGGTTTGATGTTTGACTTCCTTAAAGGGGTCTTTAGGGGAAGTGTGTCCAGCAATGATTTGTCGGGTCCTGTTGGAGTCATAACTGAGATTGGAAGAGCAGCTGAATCCGGATTTTTAAATCTACTATATCTATTGGGATTTATCAGCGTTAACTTAGGGTTTTTTAATCTCTTGCCAATTCCCGCTCTTGACGGAAGCAGAATAGCTTTCCTTTTAGTAGAACTTGTACGAGGAAAGCCAATAGATCCGGATAAGGAAGGTTTTATTCATACAATAGGATTTCTATTATTAATAACCTTAATGCTCTTTGTTACGTATAAGGACTTATTGAGGATAAACTTATTTTAAAGGTGATTAAATGGAAAGAAAAAGAACTAGGGTCATCAAGGTAGGGGACAAATTTATAGGTGGGAACAATAAGATTAGTGTCCAATCTATGACTAATACTTTAACACAGGATATTGAGAGTACTGTTTTTCAGATAAAAAGACTCGAAGATGCAGGTTGTGATATTATAAGGTCTGCCATATCTTCTGTTGAAGATGCTAAGGCTATAAAAGAGATTAAGAAGCAGATCTCTATTCCTATTATTGCCGACATACAATATGATTATAAATTGGCCTTAGAAGCCATAAAATACGGTGTTGACGGTCTAAGAATAAATCCTGGAAATATTGGGAGCTTAGACAGGGTAAAGGAAGTAGTTAAGGCATGTAAGGAACATAACTTATCTATAAGAATCGGTGTAAATTCAGGTTCAGTAAAAAAGGAATTTATGGAGAAATATAATGGAGTAAATGCAAACTCCATGGTTTATAGTGGTCTTGAGCAGACTAAGCTTTTAGAGGACTTGGATTTTCATGATATTAAAATTAGCCTCAAGGCTAGCAATGTGCCTATGACCATTGAAGCTTACAGTATGATTAGCAATCTATGTGATTATCCTCTTCATCTTGGGGTTACAGAGGCGGGTACACCTTGGAGAGGGACTATAAAGTCTGCAGTAGGTATAGGAACACTACTTGCCATGGGAATCGGTGATACAATTAGGATTTCCCTCACGGGAGACCCGGTTGAAGAAGTTAGAGTAGGCAGGGAGATACTTAAATCCCTAGGTTTACTAGATGAAGGATTAGAACTCATATCATGTCCTACATGCGGAAGAACTAATATAGATTTAATTAAGATTGCTGAAGAAGCCGAAAGAATCCTAGAAGGCATAGATAAGCATATAAAAGTAGCTATAATGGGCTGTGCTGTAAACGGTCCTGGAGAAGCGAGGGAAGCAGATATAGGAATTGCAGGCGGAAATGGAGAAGGCCTAATTTTTAGAAGGGGACAAATCATAAAGAAGGTAAGAGAAGAGGATTTGTTGCAGGAACTTCTAAAAGAAATTAAGAAGTTGTAATAAATACACTAATTATGATGACTTTTTAATATAATTTAGGCAATAATAAGGTTAGGGGGAAACTCACCACTTCCTGTTGGAATTAGTGTAGTAGATGAAATACTTGAAAGCAATGTAATAAGCCTTTTAAGCATTTGATTTCTAGCTTAAGTTATGATATAATACTTAAGACAATGATAAGTAATTTCTGGCAAAGAGTGGGTAAACCCACTCTTGATTTTTTTAGTATGGGGATTATTAAACTTTGGAGGTGTCATATGAGCAGTAAAGATATAGTAAAAAAAGTAACAGCTATATGTGAACCTATTGCTGATAGCTTAAATTTCGAGTTAGTGGATGTAGAGTTTATTAAGGAATTTGGCAGTTACTATTTGAGAGTATATATTCATAAAACGGGAGGAATATCCCTGGATGATTGTCAGCTTATGAGTGAGGCCTTAAGTGAAAAACTAGACGAAAAAGACCCTATAAGCATGGCTTATTACTTAGAAGTATCATCTCCTGGGTTAGATAGACCACTAAAAACAGATAAGGACTTTAATAGAAATCTTGGCAAGGAAGTAGAGGTAAATCTATACACTTCGATAAATAACCAAAAACATTATGAAGGTGTATTAGATAGTTTCACTGATGAAGTTATTACTCTTATAGATGAAAAAAACAACAAGTTCCAGATACCAAGGGAGTCAATATCAGTAGTTAAGTTAGCTGTAAAATTTTAAGGAGGTCTAATTGATGAATGGAGATTTTATAGATGCCCTTCATGAGATTGAAAAAGAAAAGGGAATATCTAAGGAGATAATATTTGATGCTCTGGAATCTGCGCTTATCTCAAGTTATAAGAAAAACTTTGGGTCAGCACAAAATGTTATTGTAGAAATGGATAGAGAAACAGGAGCAGTTAAGGTATATGCAACTAAGGATGTAGTCGAGACAGTGGAAGATCCATATTTGGAAATATCTTTAGGGGAAGCAAAGGAAAGAAATGAAAACAATCAATTAGGTGATGTGATTAGGATAGAAATAACTCCAAAGGATTTTGGAAGAATAGCAGCTCAAACTGCAAAACAAGTTGTTATTCAGAGAATAAAGGATGCAGAACGGGACGTAATCTTCGATGAATTCATCAACAGAGAAAATGAAATTATAACTGGTCAAATACAAAGAATTGCAAAGAACAATGTTTATATAGATCTTGGAAAAACAGAAGCTATCCTTCCTCCTGCTGAGCAGATGGAGGGTGAAGAGTATAATCAAGGGGATAGATTGAAACTGATAATATTAGAAGTCAAAAAGACGACTAAGGGGCCTCAAATAATACTTTCAAGAGCAAATACCAGCCTTGTTAAGCGTCTCTTTGAATTAGAAGTTCCGGAAATCAACGAGGGTATAGTAGAGATATATTCCATATCAAGGGAAGCAGGCTCAAGAACAAAGATTGCAGTATATTCCAAAGATCCAGATGTAGATCCACTAGGTGCTTGTGTAGGCTTTAAGGGCAGCAGAGTTAAGGCTATAGTAGATGAGCTCAATGGTGAGAAAATCGATATCGTAATCTGGAGCAAGAATATGGAAGAATTTATAGCGAATAGTCTAAGTCCGTCTAAGGTTGTAAAGGTTATTGTTAATGAAAAAGATAAATCAGCAATAGTAGTGGTGCCAGATTATCAGCTGTCATTGGCCATAGGCAAAGAAGGTCAAAATGCAAGACTTGCAGCTAAGCTTACTAATTGGAAAATAGACATAAAATCAGAAAGCCAGTTTAATGACCTTGATTAAGGGGTGATATTATGAAAAAAAAGAAAATTCCTCTAAGAAAATGTATTGCATGTGGAGAAAGCAAAGCTAAGAAAGAATTGATTAGAGTAGTTAAGAACAATCAAAACGAAGTAAGCGTTGATTTAACAGGTAAAGCTAATGGTCGTGGAGCATATATATGCCCTACAATTGAGTGCTTTGAATTAGCCCAGAAAAACAAAAAAATTGCACGTGCACTTGAAATTGAAATAACAGAAGATATTTATCAAAAATTAAAAGAGGTAATCGACAAATAGTAATCACCTTAAACACTAGGAGGTGTAATTTATGACGAAAATAAGAGTTTATGAATTAGCAAAGGAAATGAATATGAGCAGTAAGGAACTCATGGAAAAGATTGGAGACCTAGACATAAAGGTAGGCAGTCACATGAGTTCAATCGAATCAGGGGAAGCAGATTTGATAAAAGAACTTCTTACAGAAGAGATAGAAGAAGAAATCAAGATAGAAGAAGTTAAAGAAGAACTAGATGAAGAAAGTACTGTTTCTAAAAAGGGAAAGAAAAATAAGAATAATTTTATGAATAAGAATAACAATAAAACTAGCAGCAAACAAGATGAACCAAAAAATACCGAAAAAGGGGATGGTCTTATTATAGATATAGAAGAAAATATAATAGTTCGTGACCTAGCTGAAAAAATGAGTGTAAACTCTTCTCAAATAATATCTAAACTAATAGGGCTAGGTGTTATGGCTACTCAGAATCAAAGCATAGATTCAGAGGTTGCTGCTATTGTAGCAGATGAGTTTGGATTTAAAGTAAATGTGCTTTCGGCAGAATCCGATGAAGATGATTTTGATTTAGACTTTGAAGATGATTCAAAGGATTTACAAGCTAGGCCGCCTGTAGTTACAGTAATGGGTCATGTTGACCATGGTAAAACATCACTATTAGATGCAATCAGAGATACAAGTGTAACTAAGGGTGAAGCAGGAGGAATAACTCAGCATATAGGTGCATCAACAGTAAGTGTAGGTGGTAAGAAGATTACTTTCTTAGACACACCAGGTCATGAGGCATTTACTGCAATGAGAGCAAGAGGTGCTCAAGTTACTGATATATCAATACTTGTAGTTGCAGCTGATGATGGTGTAATGCCTCAGACTGTAGAAGCTATAGCACACTCCAAGGCAGCAGGTGTTCCAATAATTGTAGCAATAAATAAGATTGATAAGCCTGGTGCTGATTTGGATAGAATAAAACAAGAATTATCAGAGAATGGTCTGTTACCTGAAGATTGGGGTGGAGATACTATAACAGTGCCTGTATCGGCAAAACAGAGAACGGGTATAGAAGATATACTTGAAATGATTCTTCTTGTTGCTGAAATGCAGGAATTAAAAGCTAATCCTAATAGAACTGCACTTGGTACTATTATAGAAGCCCAACTAGATAAAGGAAGAGGTCCTGTTGCTTCAGTGCTTGTACAAAAGGGCACACTA
>CAZIMA010000016.1:18716-22066 GCA_964540195.1 uncultured Tissierella sp. | reverse complement strand
GCTATCCCATATTCTGTTTCTGCTTTTTTACCTTCGAGTGTTTCTATCCCGATTTCTACCTCCCTTATTTGAGCTAATAAACTAGCCTTTGTAGCATCATCTTCAGTTCCTTCTAAGGCAATATTTAATTCTTCAAGTTTCAATTTTAGGTTACTTAGGTTTGTATTTATATCCTCAAGGCCTGATTCAGCCTGGGCTAAGTTTAAATCTATTTCTTGGATTCCCCCCTTAATTTGGAGGATTCCCTGGTCGATTTGCTGATTTGCCCCATCTATATAGGAGATTAGGGCATCTTTGGCTGCAGAATTCCTATTGATATCATTGAATAAGACCTCTCCTGAACTATACCCAAGGCTCTTTGCTATAGGGTCAACGGAACTTGTAAAATAGCTTTTATTGGCCTTTAATTCACTCCAGCCACCTGCTATCTCTTCTTCCCCGGCTTCCAGCTTTTCTTTCGCCTTATCTAATTCCCTTTCACCACGGCGAATTTCCTTCTTGCCTTCTTCAAGTTTTTCCAGACCATCTCTATACTTCTTTTCCCCTTCATCAAATTCCTTTTGACCGTCCTTTAATTCCCTTTCACCATCTAGAAATTCTGTATAGCCCTCTTGATATTTCTTTTGCCCATCTTGAAGTTCAAGCCAAGCATCGGCTAGGTCTTTATCTCCGTCTTTGAGTTCTATAAGGGCATCAGCTAGCTCCTTTTGCCCATCCTCAATTTCCTTATTGGCATCATCAACTTCCTGCTTTAAGGTAAGCTTGGCATCCTCAAGTTCTTTTTTGCCATCATTTAGGTCTTTGAGCCCTTCTGCCAAGTCCTTCTTTCCATCTTCAATTTCCTTTAAAGCATCAGCCAGTTCCCCTTCAGCCTCAAGTTTTCCGTCATTATATTCAGCCCAACCATCGGCTAAGTCTTTTTCAGCCTCTTCAAGAACTTCTTCGTATCTTACAAGGGATCTTTCTTCCCCTAGCTTTTCTAGGCCTTTGACCACATTTTTTACCTTGC
Source organism: uncultured Tissierella sp. (assembly GCA_964540195.1). Classification (GTDB taxonomy): domain Bacteria; phylum Bacillota; class Clostridia; order Tissierellales; family Tissierellaceae; genus Tissierella_B. Next base: position 21,057 of record CAZIMA010000016.1, on the reverse strand, counting down.
CTTCATATTCCGAGGAGAAGGAGTCCAGGCCTAAAGCATCCTTAACTGTTATATAGAAGTCCGTATAGACATCTAAGTTATAGCTAGATTCATCAGCATAGATGATTGCACCAAGCCTACCGTTACCAATGTTACTTGTCTCCCTCTCCATGGAAAAGTGAAAGGAGTTGCCTACTATTCCGACTATGGTGTATTCCATAACCCCATAGGTATCACCTATATTTTCAAAGTCTTCATTTTCACTGGAGACCTTTATCTTATCCCCTATTTTAAAAGTGGATAAGAAGGATCCGCCACGTTCTGCCAGGGCTTCATTCTTATTTTGAGGCATCCTCCCCTCTAGAAGCTGGAGCTTGTTAATATTTGCTTCTTTACCATCCATAAGAGGTAGGCCATAGATTCTAGTGGTTATTATTTCACTATCTTGGGTCTCCATTAGGGCATCCGTAACGAAGGCCGGCATCAGTTCCTTTATATCCTCCCTGGATTGGATTAAGTCCAGATCATCCTTGGTTAGGCCCATGGTAGCCTTGATAAATATATCAGCCATATTGTTCCTGTCGTAGTATTGGTCTACGGATAGGTTCATATCAGGAGTTGTAACTAAGAGGCCCGATAAAAAACCCACCCCTAGGGCTACTATCCCAAATATGGCAGCAAATCTTCCAAAGCTACCCTTTATCTCCTTAAATATTATCTTTAAATAGGTCTTACCCACTACCACTCAATCCTTTCTACGGGAATTGGATTAGGATTAGTAGTCATAGATGAAACCTGGCCATTCTTAATATGGATTACCCTATCGGCCATCTGGGCTATGGCAAGGTTGTGGGTTATTACTATTACTGTTTTTCCCATATTTCTACAGCTTTCCTGAAGGAGTTTTAGGACATTTTTCCCCGTATTATAGTCCAGAGCACCTGTTGGCTCATCGCATAGGAGGATCTTAGGATTTTTAGCCAAGGCCCTTGCAATGGAAACCCTCTGCTGCTCACCACCGGAAAGCTGGGCAGGGAAGTTATACATCCTATCACCTAATCCTACTTGGTCTAGGACCATCTTTGGATCCAAGGGGTCTTTACATATTTCAGATGCCAATTCAACATTTTCAAGTGCTGTAAGGTTTTGGACCAGATTATAGAATTGGAATACAAAGCCTACATCATACCTCCTATATTCAGTCAGCTGTCTTTCATTAAGGGAGCTAACTTCCAAACCATCAAGGAGGATTTTCCCCTTATCACAAGAGTCCATCCCTCCCAGCATATTCAAGACCGTGGTCTTTCCGGCACCACTGGGTCCAACTATTACACAGAACTCACCTTTTCCTATATTAAAAGAAATCTTATCTGCAGCCGCAATCTTTTGCTGGCCCATTTGGTAGTACTTGCACACATTATCTAATAAAACAAAATCCTTCATTTAGATTCTCCTTCTAGGCTATCCATTTCCTTTAGGGCTAGATTTATGATTCGGATAAGGTCTCTAGCATTTTCCTCTCCCACAGCATCTATAAAGAGGTGGAAATACCCCTTAGCATTCTTTTGTTTTTCATTAATAAGGCTCAAGCCTCTTTCAGTAATCCTTACGGTCATCCGCCTTCTATCCTCTTGGTCCTGCTCAGTTTCCACAAGTCCCTTCTTCTTAAGTGTATTCAACACTGCAGTAACCCTTGGACGACTAATATGTAGTTTTTCACTTAGGCTAGATGGATTTATTTCTTCTTGTAGATTTTGAGACATATAGTGGAGTATATAAAGCTCCCCTTGTAAAAATTCCGTTAAATGGGTAAAGCCCTCCATATAATAGACCTTTTCAAGGGATGATATCAATTCGCTCAATAAATTAGTTTTTTCCATATTTCCTCCATTGATTAATACTATTAACTATTAACACTGTTAATTATATAATAGTTGATACATATCTTCAATGAAAAATTGCAGCAGATTAAAAGGAGTAGTATAATCAAGGTAAACTACTTTCAGGGGGAATAACAATGGACAAGGAATCTTTAATAAAGGCAGCTGAACACTTTATAGAAAGTTCAAAAGACAACTACATATCTAAGGAAATCGCTATCTCAGAAAAGCTAGTAGGAATGAGAATTTTTGAAGGCCCCATTTTTGCCTTTGGATCTGCTTATGATGAGTATTTTACAATATTAAAGCAAGCCTCGGTAATTGGAGACCATTTTATGGTCCCAAAGGATTGGTTGCCCCAAGCAAAGACCGTTATCTCTTTTTTTCTACCCTTTACTGAAGAAGTCAGACGTGGAAATAGCAGGGATATGGATTGGCCTTCCCCTGAATGGCTTCATGGGAGAATTGAAGGTCAAGACCTT
>CAZIMA010000016.1:1996-18616 GCA_964540195.1 uncultured Tissierella sp. | reverse complement strand
TCTTTCAATTTCATCACAGCATATTCTACTGATTGTTGGATATTAAACTCTTGGGGCATAGCTATTTTAATATTGCACCTGCTGGTTGGAATAAGGATCTTAAGAGCGTCGCTTTCGCCTATGGCTCTTGCCATCTTTGGCGTTAATTCTCCCATCATGGAATTGGCCATTACGATTGCCACAACTCCTATTATTACATCAACCCTAGCGGAATTATATACAATTGCATTTTCACCTGTTGCAGCTTCATCTGCACCGCCCCTAAGCATATTGGCAGTGGCATTGGAATTGGTCCCCAGGGCCATTATTTTAAGGTCTAGTCCTTCTTTTTTTATTCTCTCAATAAGTGCGCTACCGATTCCTCCACCCTGACCATCGATAACAGCCACCTTTAATTTATTTTTATCCATGGCCTACTATTTAAACTATATCGCTTAAGTCTTCAGCAAAGTAGGAGCTTCTTACTAATGGAGCTGACGCTACCCTCTTAAAGCCCATTTCTAGTGCAATTTCCTTGTATTCATCAAATTGCTCAGGTGTTACATATTCTACAACTTCAAGGTGATCCATACTTGGTCTTAAGTATTGGCCAAGGGTTAACATGTCCACATTGGCTTCTCTAAGAACTCTAAACACGTCAATTACTTGTTCTTTTGTTTCTCCAAGTCCAAGCATCATACCTGATTTTGTAGCCATATTAGGCTTCTTTTCCTTAACATATCTTAGAAGCTCAACTGATCTTTCGAATATAGCCATAGGTCTTACTGTATCATAAAGCTCAGGTACAGTTTCAATATTGTGGTTAAGTACATTTGGTTCTGCATTGATGATAATGTCTATAAGGTCTTCTCTACCTTGCATATCCGGTATTAAAAGCTCAACAGTGGCAGAAGGAGCAGATTTTCTAATCTCTTCTACTACTCTTCTAAATTGATTTGCCCCTTGGTCCTCTAGGTCATCTCTTGTAACGGAGGTGATAACAGCATGTCTTAAGCCAAGCTTAGCAACTGCCTTTCCTACATTTTCAGGCTCCATTTGGTCTACAAGATCAGGCGTAGCACTAGTTACATTACAGAAAGTACAATTTCTTGTACAATTTCTTCCAAGAATCATAAATGTTGCTGTTCCCCTTTGGAAACATTCCATCTGATTAGGACAATTTGCATCATTACATACTGTATTTAAATTAAGATCTGATATCAAGGAGTTTACCTTATTTGAAGTCTTTCCACCTTGCATCTTAACCCTTATCCATTCAGGCTTTCTTGTTACTTTCATCTAACTCATCCTTTCTCCCTATGGGACATTAGGGACAGGACCTTGTGTCCCAACCCTCCATAGTTTATCTATAGTCCTAGGATTTGCAACCCTATAAATTAAAATTAACAACGCTATAATTATATACCAAGAGCAATTCTATTACAATTAAACAAATTTTAAAGTTATTCAAGATTTGAAAGCATATTGGTCAAAGGTGGGACAACTTGTTTCTTTCTAGACAATACTCCCGGTGCATTAAAGGAATTATTCTCAAGGGTCTTGCCAAAGGCCTTAGCCACCAAGTCCTTGTGTTCTCCCACAACTATTATCTCTGAAGACTCATCAAATATATCAGTAAGAAGTAAAAGGAACTGAGAATATCCATTTTCCTTTGCTTTGATCTCCATAGTATTAAGCAAGTCATCTCGCATGCCCTCTAAGCTTTCTGGATCCATTGTATAAACTTGGGATATTCCAACCTTATTATCCTTTATATAGAAGGTCTTAAAATCCTGACTCAATAAATCTTCAGGGCTTCTTCCAACAAGAGAAGTTCCTGCCTTAAACATTTCTCCTGAAAAACTTTCAATATCCATGTCCGCTATGCGGGCAAGTCTATCCAACATCATCTTGTCCGTTGGAGTTGAGGTTGGAGATTTTAATAGGAGGGTGTCGGAAATAATGGCTGCAGCCAAGATTCCAGCCATCTTCTTAGAAGGCCTTCTACCATTTTCAAAATATATGGATGCAATTATGGTTGATGTAGAGCCTACAGGTTCATTTCTAAAGTATACAGGATTTCCCGTAAAGACATCTGCAACCCTATGGTGGTCTATAATCTCTAATATTTCTGAATCTTCTAGACCCTCAACGGATTGGCTTCTCTCGTTGTGGTCCACTAGTATTACCTTTTTCTTTACACTAGAAATCAGATGGTATCTAGATATCATCCCTACAACCTTCTTCTCCAAATCAATAACCGGATAGCTTCTATACCTAGACTGACTCATAATATCCTTAACATCATCTACCAGATCATCTATAGTAAATACTACTAAGTCTTCAGTAGTCATAGTATGTCTAACGGGTATACTTTGAGTTATAAGTCTGGAAGTTGTAAAAGTATCGTATGGAGTAGAGATTACAACTATGTTATTATCAATTGCTTTTTTAAGTAGGTCTTCGTCAAGCTGACCATTTCCAGTAATAATCATAAGGGCAACTTTACTCTCTATTACAAATTCATGGGCTTCTCTTCTGTCTCCACAAATTATTATGTCGTTTTCGTAGTTATTATCTTTAATGCTTTCAATATCCATGGCTATTATGGATATACTTCCCATTTCCTTTGTCTTTTCTTTAGGAATATTAACAGGAAGTCCTGATAAGGTATCTATTATATTATCAACGGATGTATTTGATTTACCAATTACGGTATTATCCCATACGTCTATATAGTTATGAATTATATCCGATACTGTAACTAATCCCTGAAGCCTCTCATCTTCATCCACTACAGGAAGAGTGTTTAAATTGTTTTTCTTCATTAGATTTAAAGCCATTCTCAAAGATATATCAGAATTTACCGGTGCTATTTTATCAAAGGCAAGGTCTTCTACACTAAGCTTTAAAGTCTCTAATAAAATTGGTGGTTCTACCCCAAAGTAGTCTAATATGAACTTAGTTTCTAGATTAAGTTTTCCAAGCCTAACAGGAAGGGCATTATAGTTTCCAGAACCATTTTTATATTCAGCATAGGCAAGGGCAGCACAAATGGAATCTGAATCTGGGTTTTTATGTCCCGTTATATATACAGTTTCCTTCATTTTTTCACACTCCAATTTATATTCTTAGGTTTGCGATTGTTCGCTTTGCCGCAATTATCTGAGACGAGTAGTCTCAGATAATTTAAGTATCAGAAGAAATTGCTACGCAATTTCATCACACCACTGCAATGAGTTGAAGATATTCATCTTCAACTCATTATAACATAGTTTATTATTTAATTAAACGCAGAGGAATCCAGGAAACCCTTATCCTCAAAAAATATTTTAGAGGCTACTGAAAGTTCTCAGTAGCCTCATATATTGGAGATTATGGTTTTATTTCTTACTTGCCTGCCTATCAGAAGTCATTCTTACAGGCTTCTTTTGAGTTGAATTTCTACCTAATTGACAGCAATCCAATGGTTGGTTGCCAAAGCTTTCTTTATTGGCACTCTCCAGTCTTTCCAACCATCCCTTAATCATCTTCTTCATTATATAGCCTCAATTCCTACTACTTGGTATCCAGCTTCCTCTACTGCAAATTTAATAGCTTGATCTAGGTCGTTACTTTCTGCATCTAATAGGGCATATTTTTCTTCTAGTTTCACTGCTACATTGGATACTCCATCTATTTCATTTAGTGCTTCCCCTACATGTTTTACGCAATGTTGACAGCTCATACCTTCTATTAAAACTTTCTTTCTCATTTTCTATTCTCCTTTGTTAGTTATTTTAGTTAGTTATTCCACTGCTTTAAAATTCTTTAATCTCAATGCATTAGATAATACTGATACTGAACTTAGACTCATAGCTGCACCTGCTATCATAGGATTTAGTAGTGGTCCACCAAATAGGTGTAATAATCCCATGGCCACCGGTATACCTAAGGTATTATAACCAAATGCCCAGAAAAGATTTTGCTTGATATTTTTAATGGTTGATTTACTCAACTGGATTGCAGTTGGAACGTCCATCAAGTCACTTCTCATCAAGACTATATCTGCGGACTCCATGGCTACATCAGTACCGGACCCTATGGCAATTCCTACATCAGCTTGGGCTAATGCCGGTGCATCGTTGATTCCATCCCCAACCATGGCTACTTTTTTACCTTGGGCCTGAAGCTTCTTCACTTCATTAGCCTTATCCTCAGGAAGGACTTCTGCTAAAACTATATCTATATTGACTTGTTTTGCAATTGCCTCAGCAGTCCTCCTGTTATCACCGGTTATCATGGCAACCTGGATACCCATCTGGTGTAGTCTTTCAATAGCCTTCTTGCTGTTTTCCTTAACGGTATCAGCAACTGCTATAATTCCGGCAATTTTATTGTCTATAGCTACATACATAGGAGTCTTTCCTTCTTCAGCCAACCTATCAGATGAGCTTTCCAAGTCTTCTAGGGAAATATTTCTATCATTCATAAGTTTTCTATTTCCAGCAAGGATAGTTTTCCCCTCTATAGCAACTTCAATACCATGTCCAGGAATTGCTTTAAAGGAATCATTTTTCTTAAAGTCTAGGCCTTTTTCCTCAGCAGCTCTTACTATGGCTTCTCCAAGAGGGTGTTCTGAGCCTTTTTCTGCAGATGCTGTTAAAATCAAAAGTTCATCTTCAGATATTCCATGAACTACTACAATATCTGTTACCTTTGGTTTTCCTTCAGTAATAGTTCCCGTCTTATCGAATACTATAGTCCCTACTTGGTGGGCTGTTTCTAAAGCTGTACCGCTCTTTATTAATACCCCATTTTCTGCCCCCTTACCGGTCCCTACCATAATAGCTGTAGGTGTTGCAAGACCAAGAGCACAAGGACAAGCTATTACCAATACTGCAATAAATATGGTCAAGGCAAAGGTAGATGATTCTCCACCTATAAAGTACCATGCAAGGCCTGAAATGATGGCTAGCCCTATAACTATTGGGACGAAATAACCTGAAATTACGTCTGCCATCTTAGCTATGGGAGCCTTAGACCCTTGGGCATCTTCCACAAGCTTTATGATTTGAGCAAGGGCAGTATCCTTACCAACCTTAGTTGCCTTATACTTTATAGACCCGTTCTTATTGATACTTGCTCCTATAATATTATCTCCAACATTCTTCTCAACAGGGATACTCTCACCTGTAAGCATGGATTCATCAACAGAAGTATTTCCCTCAACTACTAGTCCATCTACGGGAATCTTTTCTCCGGGCTTAACCAATATAATATCTCCAACTTCCACCTCATCTATGGAAATTTCCACTTCTTGACCATCTTTTAAGATGATGGCAGTCTTAGGTTGAAGTCCCATAAGCTTCTTTATAGCTTCCGATGTCTTACCCTTTGATACAGCCTCTAGGTATTTACCTAAGGTAATTAAGGTAATAATAACGGCTGCAGATTCAAAATAAAGGTCCATGGCATAGTCATGGTCTCCTCCTGCAATCTTTACTGTAGCAAAGACACCGTAGACAAATGCAGCCCCTGTACCTATGGCAATAAGGGAATCCATATTGGGACTGCCTTTAAACAAGGTTTTTAGTCCTATAGAATAATATCTATTTCCTGCTATTACAACAGGTATTGTTAAAAATAATTGGGTCAAGGCAAAATTAAGTGGATTATGATGGGGGTCTAAAATCATTGGTAGTGGTGCTCCCAACATATGCCCCATGGATATATATAGTAGGGGAAGAGTAAAGATGGCTGAGATCACAAACTTGGTCCAAAGACTTTTGATTTCCCTCTCCTTCTTCTCTTTGTCAGCATCTACTGTATCCTCTTCTTCTTTGGCCTTATAGCCTGCCTTTTCTATAGCTCTTTTTATATCTGAAATCCTAACTTGTGAAGGGTCATAAGTTAATAATAATTTCTCTGTAGCAAGATTTACATCTGCCTTTTCCACCCCCTCAAGCTTTCTCGTGGCTGTCTCCACAGCTTTAACACAAGACGCTCAAGTCATACCCTCAATGGAAAGAGTCTTAGTAAGCGATTCCGTAATTGCTTTATAGCCTGCTTTTTCAACAGCAGCTTGAATATCCTCAACCCTTAAGGCTCCTTCATCATAAGTTACAAACAGCTTCTCCGTAGCTAAGTTTACATTAGCTTCCTCTACCCCTTCCAGCTTTCTGGCAGCCCTTTCAACGGCCTTAGCACAGGAGGCACAGGTCATTCCTTCTATATTCAATGTTTTTTTAGCCATATATTTCACTCCTTTTAGAATCAAAATCAGACTGAGACTTATTTTCCTATTACTTTAGCTAAAAGGTCCATAACCTCATCTAGTTTTTGTTCTCCCTTATCTTCATCATTAAAGGCTTCCCTTACACAGTGGTCTATATGTTGTCTGATAATCAACAAATCGGCCTTTCTCAATAAAGACTGAGTTGCAAGAATTTGATTTGAAACATCTACACAATATCTGCCCTCTTCAAGCATCTTTATAGTGGCTTCGATTTGGCCCTTAGCCGTTTTTAAAGATTGTAATGCCTTTTTCTTATCTTGATTCATATTACTACCTCCTTCTACCCCTGCCCCCCTAGGTGGGGCTTCCTATCTAAAGGATAAACCCTCCAACTATTTTTGTCAAGGGTAAAAAAAAACAAAGCCTTTTTACTAATTAGACTTTGCTCTTTATCTATTTTTAAACTACTCTATTTTTAAGCCTTTTAATGTCGACTGAATGAACTCCTATTATTTCCTTCATAGCTTGATTTTCTTCTAATAATGTGTCTAGTTTACTGTTAACTTCTTCTTTGAATTCAGTTAAAATAACAGTTTGATCCCACACTGCATCCAGCTTTTTAATAATTTGTCTTTGGCCCTCTTCTAAAGACCTTTGGCTTTCACCTAAAGACCTTTGGCCTTCTTCTAAAGACTTTTGACCTTCTTTTAGCCCATTTATGTCTGTCCTTAGTGCTCTTAATTCCTCTAGTACTATTCTTTGGAATTCTTCGTTGGTCATTACTTTACCCCCTTTTTCAATAAGGAAATATATCTTTTCATATATTATACTACGCAGAACATAAGTTTGCAATATATTAATTATTAAATAAATTTGTACCATTAATTTCTATTGCTTCTACTTGGATACTGCAATATCCCTAACTATTTCTCCTGCTATTATAAGGCCTGCCACAGAAGGTACGAAGGCTACACTTCCTGGTATTTGACGTCTTGCAGTACATTTTCTTACGGTACTTGGTGGACATACACATTTTGTCTTGCAATTGTCCTCCTCATTTTCAATAGGCTTAATAGGAGGCTCCTGTGAATAAACTACCTTTAGGGATTTTATCCCTCTCTTTCTTAGCTCATGCCTCATTACTTTTGCAAGAGGACACATAGAGGTCTTGTATATATCAGTAACTTCCAATCTAGTAGGGTCTAGCTTGTTTCCTGCACCCATACAAGAGATAATCTTTACATTTGCTGCCTTCGCCTTTTCTATAAGTAAAAGCTTGGCAGATACAGTATCTATTGCATCTACTACATAGGTAAATCCTGAAATATCTATTGAGTCTGCGGTCTCAGCTGAATAAAAGGTCTGATAAATATCCACCTTACAATTTGGATTGATCTCCAATATCCTATCCCTCATGACTTCAACCTTGGCTTTGCCTATGGTCTTTCTAGTTGCAATAAGCTGTCTATTTATATTAGTTAGACACACTTTATCGTCATCGATTACAGCTATGTGTCCAACTCCACTTCTGACTAAAGCTTCCACTGTAAAGGAACCTACTCCCCCTATACCAAATACTGCAACGGATGATTTCTTAAGCTTTTCTACTCCATCAACACCGAGCAGGAGCTCTGTTCTTGAAAATTGATTCATAAATTTCTCTCCTTACCAATACTAGCTAACAATACAAAACCCACTTTAAAAAGTGGGTTTTATTACTGTAATTATACTATGATTAAGTTTTTAATGCTACAATTTTATTATTCAGGTGGAGCCACAGAAGGACTTAATACTTATCTAGATATCTAAAAGATTTCTCTTGTATTCAGAATACAGTTTTCTCATTTGATCCATCTTAGCATAAATCTTTTTCTGTAGGTCGGATACTGTTTGATAATCCTCTACTGCGATAGCTTCCTTAATAGCCTTAAAGAGGCTCTTTTTACTAGAGCTATCCTTTACAAGCTCAATTCTTAAGTCCCTAATATTCATCCAGTTGGTAATATCTAAGTCAGATGAATTACTAGGGTCATGCAAGGCCTTAGTATTTTTAATCTCCTTAAATAAATCAGGCAATATTCTATGCTCAATTTCTGTTACCCATTTATTGGTAGCAGCTGCAGTAAAGCTTCTAATAATCTTGTCTCCTATTACATCGCCTTTTTTAAGAACACCAGTCTTGTCGGGATATTCTTCAAAGGCGGAAATATTCTCATATACAGTTGAAGGTACCTTCCCAAAGTATCTATCCCTTTCTTCATCGGTAAAGTCGTCGAATACGTCTATTTCACTTCTATAGGCTCTTTCCTTCTTTAGATAAGTTGCATCATCTCCAGGATTCTTTGAAAGCTCTTCCAAAAGCTCAGCTTCACTTCTATTATTCTTAATTGCATATTCAATTCCATCATTCATACCCATCAGCATAGTTGCAATACAAAGGAAGGTATTAGTATGAGGGTTAGGTGACCTTAATTCAAATCTGGTAGCCATTGGGTTGTTTTCGTCCCTAATAAGGCCTAATAGTACAGTTCTATTTCTAGAAGGCTGTTTTGTAGACTTGCCAAGGGATGTAACTATACATATAGGTGCTTCAAAGCCCTTCTTAAGCCTTTTAAATGCTTCATTTGATGTGGTGATAAAAGGATTCATTACCTCATAATTATTTAGAATTCCCATAATAGACCCGTAACCAATCTTACTTAAGAAGCTATCTGTAGTTGGATTAAATAGGTTTGCCATCTTTCCTGATTTAAGCTTAGCTGCAACTCCTAAGTGAACATGCTCCCCACTACCGGCAACACCGGCAATAGGCTTTGCAAGGAAGGTTACATCCATTCCATTCTTTCTGAAGACTTCTTTTACTATTCTTTTTACAAGCAACTCATTGTCTCCGCATTGTACTGCAGTAGAGTATTTCCAGTCGATTTCCAGCTGTTCCATAATACCTGAAAGAGACCCATCGGTTTGAAGTCTTGCCTTTACTCCACCGGCCTCCTTATGGCCCATTTCAGGATATAGGTTGTACTTTTCCATCATTTGAAGGCTTTGCTCAAGGGCAGTTCTTACAGCCCCTCTAGTCTTTGCCCAGTACTGCTCATGAAGCTCCTGAGATGTGCTCAGCTCTTCTATATCCCTGATGTCATTAGGAGTCATTACCCAAAATTCCAGCTCAGTAGCTGCTGTTATTCTTATCTCAGCTATATCATCTTTAGTAAATCCAAATCCATTAAGGGCCTGAGGATTTTCATCTATTAACTTAAGTGTATTTTCTTCAAAATATTTAACTGCATTTAAAAGTATATGTCTTGAATCCACCGGAGATCCGTCATGGTATAAAAAGCTTGGAATCTTAATAGTTCCTACGGGTAAATTAGTTTCCTCACAAATATTTTCATAGTTATAATCAACGAACCAATTGCAATTTAAATCCGCCTTTATATCAATTTTGGCATTATCAAGGCTGGCAATAGTAGGAAGATATACAGATGAACCATCTGTCTGTACTGCAATACCATATAGGAAGGTATCCAAATCCTCTAGAAATACCCTAACCGGAATCTTCTCTTCTGTTTCATGACCTATAAGATCTACTCCGGAAAGGGACACGAATTTTATCTCCTTGTGTTGGCTTAAAATCTCAGTTAATGCTTCCTTATTATGAAGCTCTTTTTCTATGACATAAATTAAGTCTTTACTCATTAATTATCAGCCCTTTCAAATTTTCTACCTTTTTAAGTATTAAATAAATTGCATAGCAATTTATTCACCCTACTGAAACCAACTTGGGGACAACTATATGTTATTTTTTAATTTTATTCCTATACTATAGGATAGTCAATTGTTTTTTGAATCTAGGTATTGATTTTAAAGCTATATATTTTCCCATAGGATATATCTATGTGAAATGGTATAATTATTTAAAATATACCATTAGGGAGGGCCTATGAAACTAAATTATAAAAGGACTATTTTATTAGGCTTAGCTTTTATGTCCATATCATCATTTTGGCAATTATACGATAATATTATTCCTTTGATTTTGCAGAAGAGCTTCGGTCTTGGGGAAACCTTAACTGGTACCATCATGGCCCTAGATAATGTATTAGCCTTATTTTTACTCCCCTTGTTCGGTGCCTTTTCAGATAAGGTAAACACCAGATTGGGTAAGAGAACCCCCTTTATCATCTTGGGAACTGTGGTTTCAGTTGTTTTTATGATGGTCATCCCATATGCTGACCGGACCAGGAGCTTTCCATTATTCTTCGTATCCCTAGGTGGAGTACTTCTAGCTATGGGAACCTATAGGTCTCCTGCAGTAGCACTAATGCCGGATTTGACACCTAAGCCCCTTAGAAGTAAGGCTAATGCTGTTGTGAATTTAATGGGGGCTGTTGGAGGTATATATACCTTAGCCATGATTAGCTTTCTTATACCAAGGGTTGCAAATCCAAGTTACACTACTATATTTTGGGCTGTAGCTATTTTAATGGTAGTTTCAGTAGCCCTACTAGTCTTTACTATTAGGGAAAATAAATTAGCTAAAGAAATTGCAATAGATGATAAGCCTAGTTCAGGTGAGCTTCAAGAAAGTGATGAAAAACTTCCAAGGGAAGTGATGAGAAGTTTAATATTTTTACTTGCCTCTGTCTTCCTATGGTTTATGGGCTACAATGCAGTTACTACGGCATTTTCAAGATATGCAGAAAGGGTTTGGGATATACAAGGTGGGGGTTTTGCAAATGCTCTGATGGTTGCCACAGGGGCAGCTATAGTTGCCTTTATTCCAATTGGACTAATTTCCAGTAAAGTCGGTAGAAAGAAAACCATTATGGCCGGAATTCTTCTCTTGATTATCTCCTACTCCCTAGGTGCTTTATTCAAAGACTATTCTCCACTTATAAATTTAGTCTTTGGCTTGACCGGCTTTGGCTGGGCAGCAATCAACGTAAACTCCTATCCCATGGTAGTAGAAATCAGTAGAAGTGGTGATCTAGGTAAGTATACGGGCTATTACTATACTTTTTCCATGGCAGCTCAGATTTTCACACCAATATTATCAGGCTTTCTACTTGAAAAAGTATCCTATAGAATCTTATTTCCTTATGCAGTCTTCTTCTCCCTTGCTTCCTTATTGACTATGACCCTAGTCAAACACGGAGATTCTAAGCCACCTACTAAAGCTAGTGTCTTGGAGAATTTTGATGTAGACGATTAAATCTTTATAGCAAAAAGCCCGAGAACCTCGGGTTTTTTAGCTAACACTTCTTTAAAAGCTTATTTTATTATTCTTTATCAATTATTCCAAGCTTTTCGAATATGATTTTATAGCCATCTGCCCCATAGTTAAGGGACCTATTTATTCTACTTATGGTGGCTGTACTTGCTCCAGTCTCAGACTCTATTTCATTATAGGTCTTGTTTTTTTTCAATAGCTTGGCTACTTCTAGTCTTTGAGCTATGGCTTGAACTTCCTTTATAGTACAAACATCCTCGAAGAATCGATAGCACTCCTCCAAGTTTTCCAATTGTAATATAGCTTCAAATAATGAGTCAGCTTGTGCACTTTTAATCCTAGAATTATAAGTCATAAAACCCTCCTAAGTATTTGCTAAACCTTTTATCCTCCTAATAGGACGCAACTTTAATGCATTAAATGCAAACGTTTACTTGACCTTCCATCAGCTTATTAAGAAGCCCCTAACAAATTGGGATAGGTCATAAAGAGCTGGGCTTTCGCCCAGCTATTAATTTAATTAGAATAATCCTACTATTTCTCCACTTGGTAATATATCGATGTTGTTTGCTGCTGGTACCTTTGGTAATCCAGGCATAGTCATGATATCTCCAGTTAAAGCTACAAGGAATCCAGCTCCTCTTGAAATCTTGATATCTCTTACTGTGATTCTAAATCCTGTAGGTCTAGCTAATAAAGTTGGATCATCTGAGAAGGAATATTGAGTTTTAGCCATACAAATTGGCATCTTATCAAAGCCTAATTTCTCGATGTTCTTAATTTGTTTTTGGCATGCGCTTGTGAAGTCAACTCCATCAGCACCATAGATTTCTTTAGCGATTTTTTCGATCTTCTCTTTGATTGTTTCTTCAACGTCATATAGAGGTTTGAAGTTAGCTGTCTTAGTTTCACAAACTTCTACAACCTTCTTAGCTAATTCAACTCCACCGTCTCCACCTTTGCCCCATACTTCTGAAAGAACTGCATCTGCACCAAGTTCTTTACATCTTTCAAGAACGAAGTTTAACTCAGCTTCTGTATCAGTAGGGAATTTGTTAATAGCAACTACTGCAGGTACTCCAAATTTATTAACATTTTCAATGTGTTTTTCAAGGTTTTCGAATCCTCTTGCTAGTTGATCAAGGTTTTCAGTTCCTAATTCTTCTTTCTTAGCTCCACCGTGGTGTTTTAAAGCTCTAACAGTAGCAACGATAACTGCTGCATTTGGCTTTAAGTCTCCGAATCTAGCTTTTATATCGAAGAATTTCTCTGCTCCAAGGTCAGCGCCGAAGCCTGCCTCTGTAACAGTGTATTCTGCTACCTTTAATGAAAGTTGTGTAGCAGTTAAGGAGTTACATCCATGAGCAATGTTTGCGAAAGGTCCACCGTGAATCATAGCTGGTGTGTTTTCTGTTGTTTGAACTAGGTTAGGAGCTATAGCATCCTTCATTAGAAGTGCTACTGCGCCTTGTGCTTGAAGGTCTCCAGCATATACTGGGCTACCATCGAACTTGTAAGCTACAACGATATTAGCAACTCTAGCCTTTAAGTCTTCAAGGTCTTTTGCTAAGCAGAAAATAGCCATGATTTCTGAAGCTACTGTTATGTCAAATCCATCTTGTCTTGGCATACCGTCAGGCTTTCCACCTAAACCAACAACAACGTTTCTTAAAGCTCTATCATTCATGTCTAGAACTCTTTTCCAAACAACTCTTCTTGGGTCTATTTGAAGTACGTTTCCTTGTTGGATATGGTTGTCAAGTAAAGCTGAGATAAGGTTGTTAGCTGTAGTAATAGCGTGGAAGTCGCCTGTAAAGTGTAGGTTGATATCTTCCATTGGAACTACTTGTGCATAACCACCACCTGCTGCTCCACCTTTAACACCAAAGCTTGGTCCTAAGGATGGCTCTCTTAATGCAGAGATTGCAGTTTTACCGATTTTGTTAAGCCCCATTGATAAACCAATGTTTGTAGTAGTCTTTCCTTCTCCTGCTGGAGTTGGGTTAATAGCTGTAACTAATATAAGCTTTCCATCTGGCTTATCTTTTAATTCATCTAATACCTTAAGTGATACTTTTGCCTTGTATTTACCGTATTGTATAAGGTCATCTTCCTTGATGCCTAATTTAGCAGCTACTTCATTAATTGGAACCATTTTGGCTTCTTGAGCAATTTGAACGTCTGTTTTCAATTTTTCTCCTCCTTAAGTTTAAGTATCCTAGCGATATTAATCGCCGTGTATCTTACTCATTCGAGTATAACACAAAAAACTTCGCACTCTATAGTAGTATATCAGAAAACTTTTTTTTTGCATAGGGATATAGTGGAAATTTTAATTTACTCCTTGGAAAAACCAGGAATAATCCCAATATCACTCCTATATTGTCCACCTTCAAAGCTAATATTATTCAAGTTCTTATAGATTCTAGCCCTAGCTTCATCTAGGTCACTTCCAAGGCTGGTAACGGATAATACCCTACCTCCATTAGTTTCAAATATATCCTTGTTAGTCCTAGTCCCATTATGGAATAGGATAATATCCTTATCTAGTTCACCTAAAGTTATCCTATATCCCTTTTGGTAACCAGCAGGATATCCTTTAGAGGTCATAACTACAGTTAGACAAGGTCTCTCGTCCCAAATAAGATCAGATTTCTCTAGTGTCCCATCTATGGTTTTTAGGAATAGGTCCACTATATCACTCTTTAGTCTTGGCATTAAGACCTCCGTCTCAGGATCTCCAAATCTTACGTTGAATTCCAATACCTTTGGGTCACCATCCACTATCATAAAGCCAATAAACAAGATGCCTTTGAAATTCATATTTTCAGTCTTAAAACCAAGGCTAATGTTTTTAAGTACCTCTTCTTCGATCTTTGCATTTAAATCCTGGGTAAATAGGGGGCTAGGTGAATAACAGCCTACTCCTCCTGTATTTGGTCCCATATCCTGGTCAAAGATCTTCTTATAGTCCTTAGCACTTTCCATAGGAAGAATCTTGTCTCCGGATACAAAGCATAGTAGGGAGGCTTCTATACCATCTAAGAACTCCTCAATTACAACCTTATTCCCTTCTTCCCCAAAGATCTTATCCTCCAAAATTTCCTTAAGGGTCTTTTCAGCCTCTTCCCTGGTCTGGCAGATTACAACACCTTTGCCAAGACATAAGCCATCAGCCTTGATTACAAGGGGATAGGAAAATTCATCCAGACCCTTTATTGCATCATTTGCATGGGAAAAACTCTTATATCTAGCCGTTGGAACCTTATATTTCTCCATAAAGACCTTGGAAAACTCCTTACTTCCTTCAAGTTGGGCACAAAGCTTATCCGGTCCAAATACCTTTAAATCATGGGCTTCAAAGACATCCACTATGCCTCCAACTAATGGGTCTTCAGGTCCTACTACAGTAAGGTCAATTTTGTTATTGTATGCAAACTCCAAAAGCTTATCTATGTCATTAGCCTTTATATCCACATTTTCTGCTAGCAGACTAGTTCCACCATTGCCGGGAGCACAGTAGATCTTTTCCACCTTTTCTGACTGGGCTATCTTCCAGCACAAAGCATGCTCCCTGCCTCCACTACCTATTACTAGTATCTTCATAAATGGTCCTCCTAATGTTTAAAGTGTCTCACTCCTGTAAATATCATGGCAATGCCAAGCTTATTGGCTGCTTCTATTACATCCCGGTCTTTAACAGAGCCACCCGGTTGAATAATAGCAGTGACTCCGGCCCCTCCAAGAGCTTCGATGGAATCGCTAAAGGGGAAGAATCCGTCAGATGCTATTACGCTACCCTTAATCTTATTTCCCGACCTTTCTATGGCTTCTTCAACAGCCCAGAACCTATTTACCTCTCCAAGGCCGATTCCAATTGTGCCTTTGTCCTTTGCAATGACCACACCGTTGGAGTTTATGTTCTTAGCTGCCTTCCAAGCAAAGATTAGGTCTTCCATTTCATCTTCTGTAGGTATTTTATCCGTAACCACTTCTAAACTTTCTTCATTATATATTAGGGTATCCCTATTTTGTACTAAGAGGCCTCCAAGTACCTTCTTCATATCAAACTCAGGATAGTCGTTATCCATTATGTCTTCAATTTGAAGTAGTCTAATGTTCTTCTTTTGCTTAAGAATTTGGAGGGCTTCATCATCGAAGGATGGTGCCATAACTATTTCAATAAAGATACTGTTGATTTTTTCAGCCACCTCTTTATTTACTTCCCTATTTATAGCAAGTACTCCTCCAAATATGGATTCAGGGTCACATTCATAAGCCCTATGGTAGGCTTCTTCTATATCCTTACCACTACCAATTCCACATGGATTAGTATGTTTTACAGCTACTACTGTAGGGTCTGTAAACTCCTTTAATATCTTCAAGGCCCCATTGGCATCATTGATATTGTTAAAGGATAGTTCTTTACCATGAAGCTGTTTAGCTCCTGCTAGGGTACCGGAAATCTTTCCGCTTTCTGCATAAAAGGCACCAGCTTGATGTGGATTCTCACCGTATCTTAGCTCTTGAGCATGCTTAAAAGGCAGGGCCATATATTTAGGAAAGTCCACCTGGTTTATTTTATTGAAATATGCTGAGATCATGCCATCATAATATGCTGTGTAATTGAATACCTTCCCTGCTAAGTATTCCTTGGTCTTAAGGCTAACACCACCATCTTTAAGCTCATCCAATACCTTTGAATAATCTGCAGGGTCTACTATTACTATTACATCTTGATAGTTCTTGGCTGCAGCCCTTATCATAGAAGGTCCACCGATATCTATATTCTCAATTATCTCTTCGTGACTTACCCCTTGTCTTTTAATGGTCTCCTCAAAAGGATAAAGATTGTTTACAACCATATCGATGGCTTGTATTTCCATTTCTTTTACCTTCTCTACATGTTCTTCATTGTCCCTCCTATAAAGAAGGCCACCATGAATAAATGGATTCAAGGTCTTTACACGCCCATCCAGCATCTCAGGAAAGTTAGTTACCTCCTCTACTTCAATAACATCTATTCCTGCTTCCTTTAGAGTCTTTGAGGTTCCTCCTGTAGATATAATCTCCCATTGGAGCTTTACAAGGTCTTTTGCGAATTCTACAATTCCATCCTTATAGAATACGCTTATCAATGCTCTTTTCATCTAATCACTCCTAATCTAAAAGAAAAGTTTCTAATAAGGCC
>CAZIMA010000016.1:0-1896 GCA_964540195.1 uncultured Tissierella sp. | reverse complement strand
CTTTCACCGTAATATCCCTTGCCACAAAAACTTGGTATCAAGGATGGGTGGATGTTTATAATATATTGGAAGTTTTCGATAAAGTCCTTGGATAAGACCTTAAGATATCCTGCTAATACTATAAGTTGAATATCCCTCTTCTTAAATTCCTGGATCAAGGCCCTATTATAGTCCTCCATGGAATCAAATTCTTTTGGGTCTATAAATAGGTTTTCAATCTTTGCATTTTCTGCCCTAGTCAATCCATAGGCTTCTTTTTTATTGGATACTACAAGACCTACTTCTCCATTTATAGTTCCATTTAAGGTATTATCTATAATAGTCTGAAGGTTAGTTCCACCTCCTGATATCAACACACCTATTTTTATTCGTGGCATAAAACCACTTCCCTACTGCCCTTTCTTATTTCTCCAAGTACATATACCTTTTCATCCTTCTCAGCTAAGAAGCTTTTAACCCCTTCCACATCATCTTTTCCAACTACCATAACCATACCTACACCCATGTTGAAAGTTCCATACATTTCATCAGTCTGGATATTCCCCCATTTTTGAAGTAGGTTAAAGATCATAGGAGTATCTATTACCTTAGTGTCTATATGGGCTGCCAGGTCTTCAGGAAGCATTCTTGGAATATTTTCATAAAAGCCTCCACCTGTTATGTGGCTTAAGCCCTTAATATTGAAGTTCTCAACCAAATCATATACCGGATGTGTATAGATTCTAGTAGGCTTTAATAGCTCTTCTCCAATTGTAGTACCTAATTCTTCAACAAAGGCATTAACATCCATATTTTCCTTTTCAAAGACTATCTTTCTTACTAGGGAATATCCATTGCTATGGATACCGGATGAAGGAAGTCCCAGAATCACATCCCCTTCTTGGATGGTGGACCCATTGATTATCTTGGTCTTATCCACTACTCCTACACAAAAACCGGCTATATCATATTCGTCCTCACTATAAAAGCCCGGCATCTCTGCAGTTTCTCCTCCTATTAAAGCACAACCTGCCTTAATACAACCATTTGATACTCCCTCTACTATACTTGCCATCTTCTCAGGAACCAGCTTTCCGGTTGCAATATAGTCTAAAAATATTAGAGGCTTTGCTCCTTGGCATAGTATATCATTAGCACACATGGCTACAGCATCTTCACCTATGGTGTCATGCTTATCCATCATAAATGCAACTCTAAGTTTAGTCCCTACCCCATCTGTACCTGAAACGAGTACCGGCTCCTTGAACTTATTTGTATCAAGCTGAAAAAGACCTGAAAATCCACCGATATCCGATAAGACTCCCGGTATATGGGTCTTCTTAATCAATCCCTTTATTAATTCTACCTCTTTGTATCCTGCTTCCTTATCTACTCCTGCATCTTTATAGGTTAATCCCATGATAAGCCTCCTCTTTCAATTCACAATTCACAGTTTACAATTATTTGGTCTAACCTTGAAAGCTTAAACCCCAGATTCTTTAATATTTTTCCCTTGTTTACTGTTCGTTGTTGGTTGTTCGTTGTTCGTTGTTCTTACCTCTTAGTTCCAGTTAAGTTCTGCATCTATTTTCTTAATCTCTTCTGCTTGGTCTATCTTATACTCTTTAAATTTTTGTCTTAATTCAGGGTACTTAGTGGATAGGATTTGAACTGCCAATAATCCTGCATTTTCTCCACCATCGATTGCAACAGTTGCAACCGGTACTCCCTTAGGCATTTGAACTACTGATAACAAGGAATCTAGACCATCCATAGTCGATGATTTGGCAGGTATTCCTATTACAGGAAGAGGTGATACTCCAGCCAATACTCCAGCTAAATGGGCAGCCTTTCCTGCTATAGCTATGATTACTTCAATTCCGTTTTCCTCTGCCTTTTCTGCAAAATCCACTGCCA
>CAZIMA010000015.1:1265-22892 GCA_964540195.1 uncultured Tissierella sp. | reverse complement strand
AATATTTAAAGTTTGCATGTTTATGCTTTCTTGAGAAAGCAAAGGCCATAGTCAAAGGACCCACCCTACCAAAATACATCGTTATACTCAATAAAACCTTACCAAAATCAGTTAAATCAGGTGTTATACCGGTTGTAAGTCCAACGGTAGCAATAGCTGAAGTCGTTTCAAATAATAGGTCTAGGAAACTTGCACTTTCGGTTATGGTTAATACAAAGGATACGCCGGTAACTATTAAGAGCTCTACCATTATGATTGAAATGGCTTTATTTATTGCATCATAGGATATCCTCTTCTTAAATGCCACTACATCCCTATCTCCCCTGATGACGCTCATAGTAGTAAGCACCAATGCACCGAAGGTTGTTGTTTTAATTCCTCCGGCAGTAGAGCCCGGTGACCCTCCTATAAACATAAGGATAATCAATAAGAATACAGATGTATCATAGAGGGCTCCCATATTTACAGAGTAAAATCCCGCAGTACGAGGCACTGTAGATTGGAAGAAAGACGCCAATACCCTTTCTTTAAAGTTTAAACTACCTAAGGTTTGTGGATTGTTTATTTCTAAGGCATAAAATACAAGGGCTCCTATAATCAACAGGAGAGCTGTAATTACTAATACCAATTTAGTATGTAAATGGAGTCTATTAAAGCTTTTATTTTTATATATATCTAAATAAACCGAAAAGCCTAGACCACCTACTATTATAAGACCGCATATTGTAAGATTAATAACCACATCCCCTACATAAGGGGCAATACTATCTCCTAATATATCAAATCCTGCATTACAAAAAGCCGATATAGCATGAAATAAGGAATACCAAATACCTGTTATAACACCATATTCAGGAATAAATCTAGTGGCTAGAAGCAATGCTCCTATAATTTCAATAGTAAATGTAGCAAGTATAACATACTTGGTTAACCTTACTAAACCCGACATAGTCTCTGAATTAAGCTGTTCCTTTATTACAAGCCTTTCTTTTATGGATATTTTCTTGCCCATAATAAGTGCTACTATTGTTGCCATAGTCATAAAACCTAATCCACCCATTTGAATTAGTAGAATGATAACTATTTGACCGAATAAAGTCCAGTGATATGCTGTATTAACCACGACGAGACCAGTTACACAAACACTGGATGCTGCAGTAAATAAAGCATTTACAAATCCAATACTCTCACCATTCTGCGATGCAATTGGCAGATTTAGTAGAATGGCTCCAAATAATATGAGAGCTGCAAATCCCAATGCAAGAACTCTTGGTGGGTTCATTATTTTATTATCTAAATTCCTCAATATCCTTAACACGTATAAGGCCTCCATTTAATTTAATGAATATATTATTTATATCCATTATAGGTAATAAATAACCGTCTAACATAGTCTTGTACAATTGAAAAAAGTTCCTAATTGGAACTTTTCTTGTCTACGCGCCTTTAGCTATTTCTACTAATTTAGCAAAACCTTGTGCATCGTGTATAGCCATCTCAGATAGCATTTTTCTATTTACTTCTATATTAGCCTTCTTTAATCCGTTGATAAACTTACTATAGCTCATTCCGTTTAATCTAGCAGCTGCATTGATTCTAGCTATCCAAAGCTTTCTAAAATCTCTCTTTCTTAACTTTCTACCGATAAATGCATAATTTAATGATTTCATAACAGCTTGGTTAGCTGGTCTAAATAGCTTACTTTTTGCTCCAAAGTATCCTTTGGCTTGTTTTAATACTTTCTTATGTCTTTTCTTGGCATTAATGCCTCTTTTTACTCTTGCCATTTAAAATTTCCTCCTAATATATCAAATTCTAATTAATATGGTAACATTGAATCAATTCTTCTTTGATCTCCGCGGCTTACTATTGTACCTTTTCTAAGAGTTCTAATTCTCTTAGGTGATTTTTTACCAGTTAAGTGTCTTTTATAAGCCTTATTTCTCTTTAATAAACCTGATGCAGTTCTTTTAAATCTCTTCGCTGATGCTCTATGTGTTTTCATCTTTGCCATCTTAAATCCTCCTAAACTTACTCTGATTTTGGTGCAAGAAACATTATCATATTTCTTCCTTCTAGTTTTGCAGCTTTTTCTATAGTGCCTACATCTCCTACAAGCTTTACAAAGTCATCAAGTACTTCCCTACCCATTTCTGTATGACCCATCTCCCTACCACGGAATCTTACAGATACCTTTACCTTATCTCCATCTCTTAAAAACTCAGCAGCCCTATTAGCTTTTGTAGTTAAATCGTGAATTTCAATATTTGGGGATAGGCGTATTTCTTTAATATTGATAACCTTTTGATTCTTTTTAGCTTCCTTTTCCTTCTTTGCGATTTCATATTTGTACTTTCCGTAATCTAGTATTTTACATACTGGTGGCTTCGCAGTCGGGGCAACATTTACTAAATCAAGCTTTCTATCATTGGCTATTTCCATAGCCCTTTTAATCGGTACGACTCCCAGCTGACTTCCATCAACATCGATTAGCCTAACTTCCTTTTCTCTTATCTCTTCATTAATCTGAAGCTCTTTAATAGTACAGCACCTCCTAATTATTTATACAAAAAAAACGGGCAAAGAATGCCCGCTTAATTACATAGTAATATATAGTCCTCCAAGACTATCTATTAAATCAAAATTAAAACCTTATAAGCCGCAGCAATAAGGTGAGAAGCGGAACCTTCTACTTTTACCTAAGATATTTAGTTCTTCCCTATTATATGCTAATTAGATAGCTTTGTCAAATCTTTTTTTACTTTGCTAATTCGTAAATGGCCTTAGCATAAATTTTTGTTATCTTCATTAGATGTTCAATACTTATATATTCATCCTTTTGATGGGCCACATCCTTTTGCCCCGGAAACATAGGTCCAAAGGCAACAGCATTCTTCATGGCTCTTGCATATGTCCCTCCTCCAATGGTAATTGGTAAAGACTTATTATCTCCGCTCATTTCCCTATATACACCCATTAACTTCTCCACAAGAAAATCATCTACAGGAGTATAAATAGGTTTAGAATCGGATTTGCCTTCAACCAGGTCTATAGTGGTCAACTTTAGATTTTCTCTAATTCCATCATATACATCTTTCGCACTAGATTTTATTGGATACCTAACATTGATAGTTAGAATGATTTTTCCATCTTCTATCCTTATCATTCCAGGATTGAAATTTAATTTTCCGGACACATCATCTTCAAGCCCACATCCCAATCCCTCTCCATGATGCTTATATGCAATCCTTTTATTATATAAATCTATAAAATTACAGGTAGAACACCCACCATCGAAAAGGTGTCCCAAGGCCCCCATAAGATGAGATATTGCATTTTCACCCTTTTCAGGAGTAGACCCATGAGCAGAAACACCTTTAACTGATAGTTTTAATATATTATTCTCCTTTAATACGGTTAAAGGAATGTTCTTATTCTTAGCATATTCCTTTAAGGACCCTTCCACCTTTTCAGGCTCCTTAACTTCAATTAAGCTTTCAGCATAATCAGGAACCATATTAGGTGCATTACCACCCTTAAGGTCTCTTAAATAGACATCGCAACCCTTAGGCTTATTCATATTAAATACTAAATCAAACACAATAATTCCCTTTTCCCCATGTATCACAGGAAAATCGGCATCGGGCGTAAATCCCATATCAGGTGCTTTTTCATTCTTAAAGTAGTGGTCCATACACTTCCAACCCGTTTCTTCATTGGCACCTATGATTAATCTTACCCTTTTATTTAAATCAATACCGGCTTCCTTTAAAGACTTCATCGCATATAGGGTTGCAATAGCCGGCCCCTTGTCATCAACAGTACCTCTTCCATATATCTTTCCATCATGAATTTCTCCTCCAAAAGGTGGATAGGTCCAACCGTCACCTTCAGGAACTACGTCTACATGGGCTAAAATCCCCACAATTTCTTCTCCTTGTCCAAATTCTATATGACCTGCATAGCCATCTAGATTCTTAACTTCAAAACCCATACCTCTACCTAATTCAAGGATGTTTTTTAAAGCCTTATAAGGCCCCTCCCCAAAAGGCATCCCAGGCAAAGAACTTTCTTCGACGGATTTAATACGAATAATTTCCTGTGTTGATTTAACAATGTCATCTTCATAAGTATCAATTAAGTTTATAAAATCCATAATAATCTCCTTTCTTTAATTTTTTATCCAGTCATCTAATTATATCAAAGTAATTATTATCTTCCAGGGAATTATTTTATTATATAAAAAAACCATTTGGTTACACTATGATTATTGAAAGGTGGGGATAAATTGAAAAAAAG
This sequence comes from uncultured Tissierella sp., assembly GCA_964540195.1. GTDB lineage: Bacteria > Bacillota > Clostridia > Tissierellales > Tissierellaceae > Tissierella_B. The sequence continues at coordinate 18,593 of CAZIMA010000015.1, read as the reverse complement.
AAAAGTGGTTTTTATGTTCCTGTTAATCAGCATATTTTCCTCAGCTCTTCTGATTCTAAGCATCTTTATACCATCCATGAACGTGGATACTAGCTTTGGTGATAAAATACTGGTTATTGTCCTAACGACTATCCTATTTTATTACTATCGCAGTCTTGATGAAGGTCCACAGCTAATGCCCTCACTTCTTAGTATTGAAAATCATAATCAAAAGGAAAGGGATAAGCCGGATATTTCATTCAAAGATGTTGCAGGCTTAGAAGAGATAAAAGAAGAGTTACAGGAAACTATCGATTTCATCAACAACTCCTTTAAATATAAGAAAATGGGAGCTAAAATTCCTAAGGGAATATTGTTTCACGGTCCACCGGGAACGGGAAAAACACTTCTTGCCAAGGCGGTAGCAGGTGAAACCAATTCAAACTTTTTGTATGCTAGTGGGTCAGAATTCGTAGAGAAATATGTTGGAGTTGGAGCCAAAAGAGTTAGGAGTCTTTTCGAAAAAGCAAAGAAGGATTCACCAAGTATTATCTTTATAGATGAAATCGATGCTATAGGAACAAAAAGAAATTCAGAATCCAACAACGAAAAAGACCAAACATTGAATCAACTCTTAATTGAGCTGGACGGTTTCAACTCTAATGAGACTGTTATAGTAATTGGCGCTACTAACAGATTGGACTTGTTAGACGAAGCACTTTTAAGACCCGGTAGATTCGACAGACATATTTATGTAGGCAACCCCAATATTAAAGCAAGAGAAAAGATTTTAGAAGTTCACACCAACAATAAACCCTTGGACGGATCCATCAACATCAAAGAAATAGCACAAAAGACTACAGGACTATCAGGAGCTGAGTTAGCTAATATAGCAAATGAAGCCGCCATAATTGCAGTAAGAAACAAAAAGAATATAATCACAAGCCTAGAGTTTGATGCTGCTATAGAAAGGGTTTTAGCAGGCTTGGAGGTAAAAAACCCAACTGTATTATTAAAGGAAAAAAATATAGTTGCTATACACGAAGCAGGTCATGCCCTTGTTTCTAAAGTAGTCAACACGGATTTAATCCAAAAGATATCTATAATACCCAGAGGACACGCCCTGGGATTTGTATTAAAGTTTCCAGATCAGGAAAGATATCTATTTACTAAGGGTGAATTACTCAATAAAATAACCTGCCTATTGGCAGGTAGGGCGGCAGAGGAATTTAAGTTTAAAGAAATAACCACAGGGGCAAAGGACGACTTAAACAAAGCAACTGATATAGCCCGGGAAATGGTCTGTAGCTATGGAATGAGTTCTTTAGGAACCTTAGCCCTTGATGAAGTTTATATAAGATATAACTACGACTCCATTAGAATGGAGATTAAGAAGATAACCGATAAAGCTTATAGCAATGCTTTATCTATTATAGAAGACCACTCTGAGATACTATTCGAGATTTCTTCCACCCTATTAGAAAAGGAAACCATAGATAAAAACGAACTGGATTTAATATACAAAAAATACATTAAAGAATCCAACCTTGCAACATGAGAAAAGAGGGCATAGGCCCTCTTATTTTTTATTACTTATCTTTATTGTCATTTTCACTTATAAGCTTTTCAATAAAGGAGTCTACACCCATTTGGCCTAGGTCTCCTTCATCTCTCTTTCTTACTGAAACCAACCTATCTTCAACTTCCTTTTCACCAACAACCAGCGAATAAGGTATCTTTTGAACTTGTGCTTCCCTTATCTTGTAGCCAATCTTCTCAGCTCTTCCATCAACTTCAACTCTTAAGCCTTTATTTTTCATTTCCTTCATTAATTCATAGGCATAGTCATTAAACTTATCAGATATTGGTAATATCCTTGCTTGTATTGGAGCAAGCCAAACTGGGAATTTTCCGGCATAATGCTCAATAAGAATACCCATGAACCTTTCCATACTACCAAAGATAGTTCTGTGTAACATTACAGGTCTCTTCTTTTCATTATCCTTATCTATATAGCTGATATCAAACTTTTCAGGCATTTGGAAGTCCAGTTGTATAGTTCCACACTGCCATGTTCTACCTATGGCATCTTCAAGTTGGAAGTCTATCTTAGGTCCGTAGAAGGCCCCGTCTCCTTCATTTAATCTATATTGGATACCCTTTTCATTTAATGCTTCAATTAGTCCGTTTGTAGCTAGCTCCCATTGTTCCTCGCTTCCCATGGAATTCTCCGGTCTAGTAGAAAGGTCTATATTATATTTAAATCCAAATACATTGTAGATCTTATCCGCAAGCTCTATAATCCCAATTAACTCCTCCTTGATTTGTGAAGGCAATACAAATAGGTGGGCGTCATCCTGGGTAAAAGACCTAACTCTCATAAGTCCATGAAGGGCTCCTGAAAGTTCGTGTCTATGAACTAAACCAAGCTCTCCCCATCTTAAAGGGAAGTCCCTATAAGAATACATATTTGTTTTATATACCAAAATAGAACCCGGACAGTTCATTGGCTTGATTGCATAATCTTCCTCATCTATATTTGTAAAGTACATATTTTCCTTATAGTGGTCCCAATGGCCTGATTGATGCCATAAAGCCTCATTCAAAATAAGGGGAGTCTTTATCTCATCATAGCCAGCCTTAGTGTGCTCTTCTCTCCAGAAGTTTTCTAGAATATTTCTTAAAACCATACCCTTCGGATGAAAAAACGGGAATCCCGGTCCTTCTTCTTGAATACTAAAAAGCTCCAATTCCTTTCCAAGTTTTCTATGATCTCTCTTTTTAGCCTCTTCCAATCTATTTATATACTCTTCTAGGTCCTTCTTCTTTTCATAAGTTGTTCCATAGATTCTTTGAAGCATTTTATTCTTTTCATCACCACGCCAATAAGCTCCTGCTATGCTAAGAAGTTTAATAGCCTTAACTTTTTTTACATCATATAGGTGAGGTCCCCTACACAGGTCTGTAAATTCTCCTAATTTATAAAAGGATATAGTTTCTCCTTCAGGAAAGTTTTCTATTAAATCAACTTTATAAACTTCACCCATTTCCTTAAAATGTTCTAGGGCTACATCCCTATCCATTTCAAATCTTTCAAGCACATGGTTTTCTTTAACTATCTTAGCCATTTCAGCTTCAATCTTTTCTAGGTCTTCAGGGGTAAATCTATGGTCTGTATCAAAATCATAGTAGAATCCATTGTCTATCGCAGGTCCTATTGCAAACTTCACACCAGGGAATAGTCTTTGTACTGCCAAAGCCATAACATGGGCAGATGTATGCCAGAATATTTGCTTGCCTTCAGGTTCTTCAAATTTAACTACTTTAAAAGTTGAATCTTCATTTATAGATTCTTGCATTCCTCTAGTTTCACCATTGACTACTGCTCCCAATGCAACTCTTGCCAAACCTTCCGATATATCTTTTGTAACATCATATACCTTAACGCCCTTTTCGTATTCCCTAATAGAGCCATCAGGTAATGTAATCTTTATCATTTAAAACCCTCCTTAAATAACAAAACCATTCACCCCTACAAAACTGTAGGGACGAATGGTCGTGGTTCCACCCTAATTACTTCTTATTTTTAATAACGCTAAAGCGGTTATCCTTTCGGATACGGCTCAGGGGCGGTCTTCAGCTAATTACATATAAGGAAATTTTCACCCTAGACTTCCTCTCTCTTAATATAAACACTAACCTACTCTTCCCATCATGGCCACAAATATTTATTTAAATTAATTTTACATTTTCAGTATATCTTTGTCAAGATATTAAGATAGATATCCCATTTAATCTAGTCTTAAACACTTAACAATTCAATAATTTCATCCATAGTTAGGTTTTCTTGCTCTCCTGTTTTCATATTTCTTAAGGAGTACTTCTTATTTTCAAACTCTTCTTGACCTACTACTATTACAAAAGGGATATTCAATTTATCCGCATAGTTGAATTTCTTACCAAGCTTTCCTTGTTCAAAGTAGACTTGAGTAAATATTCCTGCTTCTCTAAGGTATTTAGATGCTTCTATTCCATATTCCATATATCCTTCCATAGGAATTATCATCACTTCTGTTAAGGAATAGTCTGAACTTTTGATTATCTCTGCTTCGGTAAGCTGATAGAACAATCTAGTTAAGCCTATGGAAATACCAACTCCAGGAAGCTTTTGACTAGTATAATAAGTTGCTAAATCATCGTATCTTCCTCCAGAGCAGACGCTTCCTATTTCAGGATAATCATTTAATTTAGTCTCATATACTGTTCCTGTATAGTAATCTAATCCTCTGGCTATTGTTAAATCCAAAGCAAAATTTTCTTCCGGTACTCCAAATGCTCTAATATAATGGATCACCTTCTCCAGCTCATCTACCCCTTCTAAGAATATTTCATTCTCTATAGCAAGAGCTTTTAGCTTTTCAATAGTTTCATCATTTGTGCCCCTTATGGATATGAACTCAAGAATTTTTATAATATTTTCATCTGAGATACCCGACTCTTTAAGCTCTGATTTAACATTATCTAAGCCTATCTTTTCCAATTTATCTACAGTTCTAAGTATATTTGTAGAATCACCTATTCCTAGACTAGCAAAAAACCCTGACAATACCTTTCTATTATTGATCCTAATAGTAAAGGTATCAAAACCTAAGTCCTTAAAGGTAGAATAGATTACACTAGGTATTTCTGCATCATTGATAATATCCAACTTGCCATTCCCTATTATATCAATATCAGCCTGGTAGAACTCTCTAAATCTGCCTTTTTGATTTCTTTCTCCCCTATATACTTTCCCAATGTGATACCTTTTATAAGGAAAGCTCAATTCAGAATAATGCTGAGCAACATACCTTGCCAATGGAACAGTAAGGTCGAACCTTAGAGACATATCTGCATCTCCCTTAACAACCTTATAAATTTGTTTTTCTGTTTCTCCACCACCTTTTGCTAACAAGACCTCGGATTTCTCTATCAATGGAGTATCAATTGGCAAAAATCCAAATTTTTCATAGTTTTCTCTTATTATATCCATCATCTTATTAAATAATATCTGATTGGAAGGTGTAAGTTCCATGAAACCAGGCAATATAGATGGTTTTACAATATTTACACTCATATCAATACCTCCCTATTTTTCTCTTAAACAATATGATACCACTTTTAGGAGGATTTTAAAAGATTTTGAAGATTTTTAAGCAAAAACAGGAGTTGAAAATTCAACTCCTATTCATCAACCTTTATAATATTTAAATCACATATTTCACAACTATAACAGAAAGACAACCTATGGGAAAAAATCCTCTTTAAAATCTGCATCAATTCTTTTTCCTTATCATTCTTAAGATGAACTACTATCCTATCCGGTGCTAATACGATTAAGGAGCTTACAAGAATATCCGCCTTGCTAACATCACTATTCTCGTACTCATTTGCTAAAGAATTAATAGATTCGCTCTCTAAAGGTTTTTTCCTGTCATCTAAGAGAAGAAATTCATCTTGATTTATAATAACGTGTATAGTCTCAATCTTTGGAAGCTGTGTTTCCAAATAATACTGAAGCATCTCAATAAAATCATCGTATTCATTTTCCCTTTGGATGTCAGTAATAATCTTATCGATAATCTTATCTAAAAGTCTATCAAAAGACCTAGACCTAAATCTTAGATACCCATCTAAGATAAGAGTGTTGTTTTCAAGAAGATAATCCAGCAACTCCTCTCTTATCTTTTTCTTCTCCTCAATAAAACTCAAATCATCATGGAGAATATAATTTATTTCAGCCATTAGATATTTGAGGTCATCCTGTGTATATTCTATAAGCATATCCAGTAATTTATCTTCAATTATTTTGGGCATATAATAATCCAAAATTATATTTTGAACCAACTTGGCCAGGTAATTTAATTGATTTGCCTCATCTAATCTATGCTTATTTATATTGAAAATTAAAAATTCACAATTATTATAGGTCTCTTTTTTTACTTGTAATCTAGATTTAAAGGGATTCAATCTAATCATTTCATCAACTTTATCTTTTGGTAAATTTGTACCAATTTTAATGAATTCCACATAATCACTCCCTTACCTTATAGTATGTTCTCTTGATTATTTGGTATACAAGATAATTTTAGCAATTGTTAAATGTAATTATTGTACCTAAATCTACGATATCATCTTGAGAAAGATATCTTATTTCTATTTTTCTATTGTTTAAGAAGCTTTGAATTCGCAGAAAATCCGGATGTTTATCCAGGGTCCCTGTGAACAATATTTGATTCTTAGAGTAGTTTCCTAATGCTCCCCCTATAAAACCATAATTGTACCCTTCTAAACCAATATATCCAGGCTGTATTAAAAGCATATCCATCCCTTTTTTCGATAGAATTTCATAGATCCCTTTATCAGAAGTTATTCCACTTTTTTCATCTACAATTGCCAAGGAACATTTACTATAACCTTGATTTACATTAAGCAAGTCTATATTTTCTTTCTTCAAGTAATACTTCAGTTTCTCATCCATATACTTCAAATTATGAATTGCATAATTCCCCAGTCTACCTACATTATATGCAATATCATCAGGATACTTACTAGTAATTGGCTTTTCACCTTTTAGGACTATGATACCCAAATTAGACAATATATCGTCATAATAATCAAAAACATTGGGTGCCACAACTAGTAATTTATGATTGACAGGATGCATAACCATATCAGGATGAAAAGAAATACCATCCTGTAATTCCTGGCATTTCATGGTTTTTATTACTTTAATATTTAAATCTTCTAATCTTTTTAGAATATCCTCTTTTGCTCTGCCATCTATTATGGCAACATTTGATTTATCTATAGGTATAAATGGATTTGACATTTTTTCTCCTTAAAAGAAAAACTCTTAAGCATTATTTGCTTAAGAGTTTAGATTTGGAGGCGACACTCAGATTTGAACTGAGGGTAAAGGATTTGCAGTCCTCTGCCTTACCACTTGGCTATGCCGCCATAAATTGGAGCGGAAGACGAGATTCGAACTCGCGACCCTCGCCTTGGCAAGGCGATGCTCTACCACTGAGCCACTTCCGCATACCTATGGTGCCCAGAGCCGGAATCGAACCAGCGACACGTAGATTTTCAGTCTACTGCTCTACCGACTGAGCTATCTGGGCTAAACGCCAGTCGTGCTGGCAGCGTGGTGATGACCACAAAATATAGTATATCTCATTTTTTAAGAAATGTCAACAAGTAATTTACTTAAATTTTCTTTATCGAATTGATATTTTGTCCCACAGAAATGGCAGACCACTTCTGCTTTTTCATCTTCTTCGATAATATCTTCTATTTCCTTCTTTCCAAGGCTTACTATTACCTTCTCTATCTTATCTCTAGAGCAATCACAATGGTATTCAAGATCTAATTTACCAAGAATCTCCATATCAAACTGTCCAAGAATCCTATCCATTATTTCCTCTGGACTAAGACCTTTGTTTATCATAGCGGAAACAGGCTCTATCTTTGATAGAGCATTTTCTATTAAGCTGATCTCCTCATCAGAAACTCCAGGTAGGAGCTGAATAATATATCCACCTGCAGCAATACATGAAATATCCTTATCTACCAATACACCCAGGCTTATGGCAGAAGGCGTTTGTTCCGAAATCATATAGAAATTTGCCATATCCTCAGCAATTTCCCCTGTAAGCAGAGAGCTTTGCCCTACATATGGCTCCTTTAAGCCTAAATCCATAATTACAGTAACTGCACCATCATTACCCACCAAGCCTCCTACATCTAGTTTACCATCAGCTCTACTAGGTAGATCAGCCGTAGGATAATCAATGTCTCCTTTAACATGGCCTGCGTTATTGGCAACGACTAAAATCTTCCCCACAGGTCCATTGCCTGATATCTTAAGTGTTAGTTTATCATTTTCATTTTTCATCATGGCACCCATCATGACACCAACAGTCAAACTTCTACCTAGTGCGGCAGTTGCCGTAGGAGAAGTATTGTGAATCCTTCGAGCTTCTTCAACTAAATTAGTAGTTTTAGCTACGAAGAGCCTTATTCTACCGGATTTATCTATAGCTCTAATTAAATAATCTTTCAAAGTCTCACCTCATAATTTTATCTTACTAGAATCTTAAAGCAAATTCTCATTTTGTCATATGGATTATTTTATGGCAACAAAGTTAATTCTTTCATCTGTTTCTGAAAGTTTATCAAATGTAAAGGCATTAAAAAAATCCACTTTAGTGAATCCTGCACCTATTAACATATTACAGATTTCTTCGATTTTGTATGCCCTTTCAAGATGGTCCTCATCAAATCTATTGTATGTCCCCTTTCTATCTTTTCTAAAAAAAGTAAGATAAAACTCACAGATACTTTCTTCTTCATCAAAATAGTTTTGCCATGTATAAAATATATCCTCCCTGTCCTCTACAAATGTATTATTCCCAATAATATGTTTTAATTTATAGAAGGAATTGATATCAAATATAAACAAGCCATCATCCTTTAAATGGTTGTACACATTTTTAAAGCATTCTAATAGCTCATCCTTACTAGTTATATAGTTTATACTATCACATATGGAGATTACACTATCAAACTTCTTGTTAATGGTAAAATCAATCATATTCAACTCAAGAAGCTTTACATTTTTATACCTTCCAAGTTTCTTATATGCCTTTGATAACATATCCTCAGACAAATCGAAGCATACTAAGCTATATCTCCTCTTAGCAAGCTCATAGCTTAAATTTCCTGTTCCACAAGCCATTTCCAATATATCTTTTGGCTTCTTCTCATATTTTTCAAAAATTCTCTCTATATAATCCGCCCATTCTTCATAGTTGAAGTCATTCATCAACTCATCATATAGAGAAGCAAACTCAGTGTAACTATTCATAAAATCACTACTCTTTCTTACTTTGATTTTTCTTTCTTGAAGTAATTATACCACCTATTTTACCTGACTCCTTAGCTGTCAAACCTGCCCATCCTACTTCCCTGATCTTATCAGCTAGCCCTAGCTCTTCTGCAATTTCAAACTTTAAACTATTCTCATCCAATTCTTTTATTTTTTTCTTCTTCATAATATCCCTCCTACCTATATTATGAGAAGATTAAACTTCTTTATACGAAAAATAAAAGTCCTATATTTATTATAAGAAAAACTCCTACAATAATCATAACCGGCATGTATTTCATAATAGGAGGAGTTTCCTTATAATCATTAACAAGCTCCCATGAATCATAGCCCTTGTATGTCTCAGGTATCCTCCTTAAGAAGAAGGTCATAATCCCTAGGGAAGCCAAAGCCAACAATCCAATTGATAGTACAGAAAGTAAAAGCTCCATACTAGAACCAAGTTCCAAACTCTCAGTAGCAAGACCTTCTATTTCCTTGGAATATCTGGATGTAAAATATCCTAACGTCAATGCTACACTATTATTCACTGTATGACCAATTATAGGAGACAATATGGAGTTGGTTTTATGCCTTAAAGTTCCAAGAATTATGCCTAAAAATATAGGTCCTACAAGATTCATTATATTAAAATGGAATATTCCAAAAAGGAGTGACGTTATAAGGATGCTCTTAAAAGGCCTATATCTATCGTAAGCGCTCATCATAGTCCCTCTAAACATAATTTCTTCACAAATCCCCGGAGTAATGGCTATAACCAATAACCCCTTTATAAACTCTCCCGATGTGGTAGGAAGTGGTACAGTAGATGGTAGGGTGGTGCTGAAATTACTTATTATAGTCAGTACTATAAGATTTAAAAAGACCGCTACGGGGTAGGCAAATATCATTATAATTACAGAGTATAGCACTTGTTTAAAAGTTATGGGATTTAACTTAATTACCTCTTTTAATGAATATCCACGAAATAAAAGATATAGTATATTGGGTAAAAGAATTAAAATATATTCAGTTATTAATAATCCAGAATAGATTTCTCTTTCTTGTACCATATATCCAATTATTAATAGACCAAAACCCAATATCATAAAGAGCAGATTAGCTTCCAAAATCCCTGGTTTTTTTAACCTCTCCATAAATACCTCCCTAGCTCAAGAAATACACCTACAGTTGCCTGTAGGTGCCTGGTTATTCGAATGTAAATATATAAGGGATATTTCTATAGTGGGAACCATAATTAAGGCCATAGCCTACTATAAAGACATCTGGTATTGAGAATCCAACAAAATCAGGAGATAGATTAACCTTCCTTCTACTTGGCTTATCCAACATCACACAGATTTTAATGGAATTAGGATTTTTTGCCTGAAGATGTTCTTTAACCTTCTTTAGTGTAAATCCAGAATCAATAATATCATCCACAATCACTACATCCTTACCCTCAATATTAGATCTTAAATCATGGACTATGTTCACTATCCCTGAAGAAATTTCTTCATCCCCATAACTGGCAGTTGTAATGAAGTCTACTTCAACCTTAGTATCAATTTCTCTTACAAGGTCTGCAGCAAATATGAAACTTCCTCTCAACAAGGATACTATTACTAGCTCTCTATCACTATATTCCTTTGTCAATTCCAAACCTAATTCTTGCACTCTACTGGTGATTTCCTCTCTTGAGAATAGCACCTTTTCTCTTTTGTTACCCTCCAAATTATTCTCCCCTTTCATCCATGACTTTTTGGAGTTCCTAACCTCATTATAACACTAATATGGTTTTTTTCACCTATATTTTTTACCCTTCCATTTCGCTTACCCTATTATTATCATTTTCTACATATTCCATTTTGGATAGGGATACTTCAAAGGCTGTTTTAGTTTCTATATCTCCTGTATATAGCTTCTTTTGATATTCCCTACTCTGAATCCTTCCCCAAAGACGAATATGGTCTCCAACTTCTAAATTTTCACAGAACCTGGCATTTCTGCCCCAGGCTATACACGGTATATAATCCGACTTATTATAAGGTCTATTTACAGCTACAAGCATATCGGTTATCTCCCTACCAAAAGGAGTGGTTCTGTAAACTGGTTTCTTACATATATACCCATCCAAATAGATTTCATTAGGCTTTCTTAAAGTATCAAGTAATTCTTCCTCATCAGGAATATATAATTCCCTAGCGAAGATGGTCAAAACTAACCTATTATTATTACCTACATATCTGTTGTAGCTCCTAAGTTGTCCTTCAATTATAACAAATCCTCCTGATTCAATGTCAAAGTTGTACAACAACCTCTCAGAAATAGTTACTGGCAAAATATCTACTGATGAACTAAGCCTTGGCACTTCCAAATCGAATATATAGAACTTTTCTCCATACATTTCATGACTAAATTCCTTTTCTGAAATCACCCTACCAACAACTTTTACCTTATTTGTATCAATAATTTTGTCTACCACGAAATTCCCTCCCTTTCATGTATGTGACTCTTTCCTATAACTATTCATCCCACTCAATATTTATGCATGAAAAAAGCTGAGGGCTTAGCCTCAACTCTTAGTTTTTGTCATACTGTCAGCAAAATATAGTCTTCCTGACTTTTATTTAATATGGTGTCACCCATAAGTATATTTAAAGCCACACCTGCTAAAAGAGGGTATATCTTACTCTCATCTGTAGTTTCCATAGCAATACAAAATTCAAAGGGTTCAGTTTTTATTCCCTTAAGAGATGTGATATCCCTTTGAAGACAGATGCTAATCTTTATAGTAGGATCAACATCATAACTAGATATGGTTAAAGTAGCCTTCCCATTAAAACCGTAAGTAATGGTCAATCTACTATCAAGTCCCTCTACCAGGGAAATCAAGTCATCGTTATCCGTATTTAAAACCCATACCTTGCTTCTACTTAAAATTTCTTTCACTAGATTACTCTTATTCTCAGCTAGGTTATGAATAAGTATATCAAAATCTAAGTTTGCAATTTTCTCTTGATATAGGTCTCCTTCTAATATATCAACGATAATGAATATTTGGTCTGATTTACAAAATCCTATTATAGTCTCATCTAGGTGTTCATAAATCAATCTAAATTCAGATAATTTCAAGAGTTGTTTAATTACCTTTAGAATATCCCTATCTATATCTCTTTCTAGTATTCCTATAAAAAGAATATCTCTTTCCATTTAATCCCTCATTGTTCAATAAGTATTTGTCTTCCGCTATTATCCATCCTGAAATTATCCTTATATATTAATTCAGAAACTGGAACTATTTCAAAACCCTTCTCTTGTAGTCTTTGTATTACTACAGGTAAATATTCCTTAATATATTTAGCATTGTTATGAAATAATATTATAGAGCCACTACCTGTATTTTTGACCACAGTATCGATAACAGGCTCTACACCCAACTCCTTCCAATCCAAGGAGTCTATGTCCCATTGAATAACATAGTAATTCAATTCTTTAGCTGTTTTAATTAACAAGTCATTGTAATCTCCATACGGGGGTCTGAAAAGAATAGGCTTTGCTCCACTTATTTCCATAATCTTTTCATGGGTTTCCATCAATTCATCAATCATTTTTTCTCTAGAAAGAGTAGGCATATTAGGGTGAGTTGAAGAGTGATTTCCTATTTCATGGCCCCTTTTATGGATCTCCTCCACCCTATGTGGAAATTTGTCTATCCAAAATCCTACTAAAAAAAATGTAGATTTAACCTTGTATTTATCTAGAATATCCAAAATGTCATCTGTAAATTCATCTCCATATGCTGCATCAAATGATATAGCTATTTTTTTATCATCCCTATCTACACTATAAATTGGTAATTCTTTAGTTGGTGAAAAAACGGACTTTATATCTACATCATCATAAAACAAAGCACCAATTAGAATCAATACAACAAAAGTGACAATTCCTATCTTAATTAAAAACTCTTTCTTAAAATATTGCATTCTATCTCCTCCTCTTTAAGTAATATTCGATTTAAGAATTATTATTACTAGATTTAGAGGTGTAAACTATTGATTATTACCTTTTTTAAGAATTTTTATTCAAATATTAATTTTTTACCAGGATAATAATTTTTTTAAAGGTTATATTATTACTACAACAAAATAATTATTGTTGTAGAGGAGGATAAGAAATGGCAAATAACAGTAATAGGATAGTAGTTCCTGAAGCTCGACAGGCTCTAGATCAAATGAAGTTGGAAATAGCAAATGAACTTGGGATAACTAACTATGCAAACATCGATAAAGGTGAATTGCCATCTAGAGTCAACGGATATGTAGGAGGATATATGGTTAAGAGACTAGTTGAAAGTGCTCAGAACCAATTAGCAGGTAAATAATATATTTACAAAGAAGTGGTTATCCACTTCTTTGTTTTTTTGTGGTATAATTATATATAATCCAAAACGAGGTGATTTTTCATGCTATCATACAATACCGAAGAGATAGCACAAAACAAGCTGTTAATCTTATATATAATTAAAAATATACCCCAAGCTTTAAATAACACCCAACTTACTGAACTAATTCTTGATAAGGGTTTTATGAACTATTTTTTGCTTCAACAATATTTAGTAGAACTTACGGAAGGCGAGTTAATTAAATTAGAAGATAGTACTATGAAATATCAACTTCTCCAAAAAGGAGAAAATATGTTAGAATTGTTTAAAGGCAAAATTCCTGAACGAATCATTCAGGAACTAAATCATGAGTTTAATAATATCGAGAAAGTCATAGTTAAGCAAACAGAAGTAATAGGAGATTATTATCAGAAGGAAAACAAGCAATATACAGTAAATCTAAAGCTTGTAGAAAATGACGAAACCCTATTTAGTCTCTACTTCGATGTAGCAACAGAAGAACAAAGTAAAAAAATCACTAATATTTGGAAAGAAAATACTCAATCCATATATGAAAATATACTTGAGCTTTTTATAAATCACTAGGATTAAATTAGAAGGAGCCCTTGAGGTTCCTTCCCTACGCTGATTCTTTCTAATATCTTGTTCTTTATTAAATCAATTATTATAAGCTGATCATTAATCATATCATTTACAAATAAAATAGACCCCCTTATTGCTAACTTACTAGGCATACCACCTAAATGCATTCTTCTTTTAAGCCTCTTTCTTATTACTGAAAATTCGTAGAGATAACCATCTTCTGGATTTGTTAATAGAATAACATTATTATAGAAATTTAAATCCATAAAATTTCCCTTTATTTTATATTGCTTTAATACCCTATTATAAGGTTCAATAATGGATATAGAACTATAGTTCGTTAATCCATTATTTATATAAGAGAGCACATAAATCATTGACTTATCTAAAAAAATCTTAAAAGGCTGGGCCTCAATACTTATAGTATTTAATGTATTGTCTACTAAATTCATAGTATTAATACAGGATCCATTTGTACATGCTATATATGCAGTAGATTTTAACCTATCAATCTGAATATCAGAAGGTTTTTCATTTAAAGGTATTTCTTCCAATAGGATGTAATCTTTTTCATCTAATATTGATAAGGAATTCGAATCACAATTTAGTATATAAAGCTTAGAGTCGTATCTGAACATAGAAATTGGAGTTCTTCCAAGCCTTCTCACATAGGACGTCTTTGAGGACTCTAAATCAAGGGTCATTAATGATTCACCAAAAGAATTTAGGATATACAGGGTCCTCTCATCTTTAATAATTACATCCCAAGGTCCAAGCTTTTTACCCCTTTCTTCAGATAGGTAAATTTTGTTACTCATTTTAGGGTTTTCAATATCTATTATGCTTATGGTATCATCGCCAATATTTCCCGTAACTATTTTTCTTGGAATCACCAAATCACCCCCAGTAACAATCTATGCATTTAAGCTTATTAGGGTGAAAAAAACCTTCTACAGATTTACTGTAGAAGGTTGAAAATAGTCCTTACTTCACCAATAAGATATAATGAGCCTCCAAAGACGATTAAATCATCTTCCTTTGCCAATTCTATAGTCTTTTCAATTGCTTTTTTTATATCCTTTTCAACATATATTTCCGAGACATGTCGTCTAAATTCATCTGCAAGATTCTCAGCATCCAGCTTTCTTGGCATGTTAACTTCCGTAACTACAACCACATCAGCTAAGGGTCCAAGAAGGTCTACCATATGAGTATAATCCTTATCCTTAAGAATTCCAACGCCCAGAATTAATCTCTTATATTTAAATAATTTTAATGCTCTTGCTAAATGAGTTATCCCTTGAGTATTATGAGCACCATCTATTAAGAAGGTAGGATTTCTCTTTAATACTTCAAGTCTTCCCTTCCACTTTGTATCTGCAAGACCCTTATAAAGGTCTTCGTTGCTTATTTCCACAAGCCCTTTACTTCGTAATACTAGAAGTGTAGTAACTGCTAAGGATGCATTATATACTTGATATTCTCCAAGCATTGATATCTTAATATCCTTAAGGACTTCACCCTCGAATTTAAAGTCGAAGCTACTACCAAATTCAGTTTCTGACTTTATCTCAATGGTGTCAACAGGGTCTAGATAGAATTCTCCATCCATTTTATTTGTTAAATCCTTTAATACATCAATAGCTTCTTCAGCTTGAGGATATGATATTGTAATTCCATCTTTCTTGATAATTCCACCCTTTTGATAAGCAATCTCAGCTAAAGTATTTCCAAGAATTTCAGTATGATCATAATCTAAAGTAGTAATAATAGATGCTAGAGGTGTACCTATTACATTTGTAGAGTCGAATCTTCCTCCCAAACCAACTTCTAAAACTACATAGTCACATTTCTCTTGTTGGAAATACACAAAACCAATAGCTGTAACTATTTCAAAAGTAGTTGGATGTAGCATACCTTCCTCTACCATTTTATCGGCAGCATCCCTAACCTTGTCCGTAATTTGGGCCAAGTCCTCATCGGGTATATCCACTCCATTGATTTGGATTCTTTCATTAAATCTCTCAAGAAAGGGGGAAGTATATAAGCCTGTCTTATATCCTGCCGTTTTCAAGGAATTTGCTAAATAGGAGGAGACGGAACCCTTGCCGTTAGTTCCTGCTACATGTAAATATTTAAGTCCTCTTTGAGGATTTCCCAATAGGTCCATAAGCCTTGAAATAGATTCAAGGCCTAGTCTGGATCCATATTTATCCTTATCATTAATATAAGCAAGTGCTTCTTGATAATTCATCATACGCCTCCTATTTGATCTTCTTTATGCTTTCCAGTCTCTCCAGGACCTTCTCAAGCATTTCTTCATATTTTCTTTGCTTGTCTTTTTCTTCTTCAACTACCTTTTCAGGTGCCTTAGCTACAAAACCTTGGTTAGAAAGCTTACCTACTACTCTCTTAATCTCACCTTCAAGCTTTTCCTTTTCCTTTTCTAATCTTTCAATCTCTTTATCGAAGTCGATTAATTCTTTTAATGGTAAAAAAGCTTCAGCCTTATCAAGGACTACAGATATATTGTCCTCTCCAAGTCCATCCTTGTTTTCTAGGATTTCAATGGATTCTGCACTTGCTAGGTTTAAGAAATATCTCTTTCCATTTTCTAAATAGGATTTAATCTTTTCATCTTTTGTTACAAATATAGTAGTTGCCTTTCTAGACGGAGCAATATTCATCTCCGCTCTTGCATTTCTAATATGCTTAATAGCTGTTTTAATATATTCGATAGAATGTTCCGATTCATCAAATTCCAATTCAGCCTTATGTTCAGGCCATGAAGATACGATTAGGGCACTTTCATTTCCTGGAAGGTGTTGCCAAATCTCTTCTGTTATAAATGGCATAAAAGGATGTAATAGCTTTAAAATATCCTTAAGGACATATACCAATACCTTTTGAGCTGATATTCTACTTTTTTCATCGCTTCCATAAAGTCTAGACTTAACCATTTCTATATACCAGTCACAGTATTCATCCCAGATAAAGTCATATATTCTTTGAGCACCCATTCCAAGCTCATATTTATCTAGATTGTCTGAGACTTCTTTTATTGTCTTATTTAGCTTGGATACTATCCATTTATCTTCTTCCTCTAAAGATTCCAGTTCGATATTATCAAAATCAATATCATCTTGAAGATTCATAAGAACAAATCTTGTTGCATTCCAAAGCTTGTTTGCAAAGTTTCTATTGGCTTCAACTCTTTCATTTGAGAACCTCATATCATTTCCTGGACTATTTCCAGTTAAAAGAGTAAACCTAAGTGCATCAGCACCAAATTCATCTATAACCTCTAATGGATCTATTCCATTTCCAAGACTCTTGCTCATCTTCCTTCCCTGTGAATCACGAACTAGGCCAGTTAAGAATACATCCTTAAATGGAACCTCTCCCATCTGCTCTATACCAGAAAATACCATTCTTATTACCCAGAAGAAGATTA
>CAZIMA010000015.1:0-1255 GCA_964540195.1 uncultured Tissierella sp. | reverse complement strand
TATCGTAACCTGTTACCAACACATCTGTAGGGTAGAAATAATCCAAGTCAGGAGTCTTTTCAGGCCAACCTAAGGTTGAAAATGGCCATAAGGCTGATGAAAACCATGTATCTAGAGTATCCGTATCCTGTCTAACATTAGTACTATCACATTTATGGCATTTATCGATTGGGGTTCTTGAAACTATTATCTCTCCACATGAGTCACAATAGTAAACAGGAAGTCTATGCCCCCACCATAGCTGTCTTGAAATACACCAATCCTTAATGTTTTCAAGCCAATGTGTATAGATTTTTCCAAATCTTTCAGGTATGAAGTTTACCTCACCCTTATGATATGCATCCAAGGCAGGCTTAGCTAGGGGCTCCATTCTCACAAACCATTGCTTAGATATAAGAGGTTCTATAATAGTCTTACATCTTTCACAATGACCTACAGCATTGTCATGGTCTTTTACTTCTACTAAATATCCTCCATCTTCTAAATCCTCAACTATTTTCTTCCTTGCTTCAAATCTTTCAAGACCACTATACTTTCCACCTTTTTCGTTTATAGACCCATCTTCGTTCATTATTATACACTGACCTAGATTGTGTCTTGCTCCAACCTCAAAGTCATTAGGGTCATGGGAAGGAGTAATCTTTACGGCCCCTGTTCCAAATTCTATCTCTACATAACTATCTCCAATAATAGGAATTTCACGTCCCACCAATGGTAGAATTGCAGTTTTTCCTATTAAGTCTTTATATCTTTCATCTTCAGGGTTAACGGCAATAGCTAAGTCTCCTAACATGGTTTCAGGTCTTGTGGTTGCAATTTCTATATGCCCACTACCATCCTTTAGTGGATATCTAATTTGCCAAATAGAGCCATGGCTGTCCTCATGTTCAACTTCTGCATCGGAAATAGCCGTAGTACAGCTAGGACACCAGTTTATAATCCTATCTCCCCTATAGATTAAATCTTTATCATATAGTCTAATGAATACTTCTTCAACAGCCTTAGAAAGATTTTCATCAAGGGTAAAGGCCTCTCTAGACCAGTCACATGAAACTCCTAGTTTCTTAAGCTGGTTTTTAATCCTTCCACCATATAGATGGGTCCATTCCCAAGCTTCTTCCAGAAATGCTTCCCTACCCATTTCCTCTTTAGACTTTCCTTCTGACTTGATCTTCTCAACGACTTTAGCCTCTGTAGAAATACTGGCATGGTCTGTACCCGGTAACCACAGTGCCTCGTAACCCGCCATTCTCTT
>CAZIMA010000014.1:1152-23633 GCA_964540195.1 uncultured Tissierella sp. | reverse complement strand
ATATTAACAACTCCAATCTATTTTAATTTTAACAGACCTTTACTCAATTCACAATTAAGAAATTAAAGGAACATTAAAAGAAGGGATTTCTCCATTCCGCTATTGCTCCAGTCGAAATGATAAATAAGATGCATAAAATAACAATAGAGACATGAAAAAACGAAGCAAGTGTTGAAATCACACTGCTTCGTTATTATTTCTTACATTAGAGGTAATTAATCATTAATAGTGATGTTCATCTTCTTCTGCATCTTCCTTAGTTCTATGAACTGTACCCCAAGGATGGTTTGGTGGTGCATAAATTGAATATAATTTTAATGGTATACAGCCTATATTAATCAAATTATGCCATTTGCCTGCTGGTATTATTATTATATCATCATCAAAAACTCTCTCCTGAAAGTACAAATTATTAGGTCCATCACCCATTAAAATTAATCCCTGCCCTTGTTCAATACGAAGAAACTGGTCTACATCATAATGGACTTCTAATCCTATATCTTCTCTGGGGTTTAAACTCATTAAAGTCAATTGAAGATGAGTTCCAGTCCACAATGCTAATCTATAGTTTGTATTTTGAATAGTAGCTTCATTAATATTAATTACAAATGGGTTTGGCCCATAATCCCTCAAATCAAGACAAGGATAATAATAATCCTCATAATCAGGTTCCGGATCTGGACAAGGTCTCGGACATGGTCTTCTACATCTGCTCATATATCTCTTCCTTTCTTGTACATATATTGGTGTAATATTATAATATGCTTCAGGAATATATGAGTGAATAAGACAGAGAAAATGCTCCTTCAAGGAGCACTTCTTTATTTGCTAATATTTTTTTATTTATTTTTATCTTTTAATTGTGAATTGTGCATTGTGAATTGTGAATTAATTTAGTATTCATTTGCAAATACAGGTATTGCCGAGTTGATAATTTCTCCATCTACTAATACTTCTACTGAGTTGATCTCATCAAATTGGCTAAGGGTAAGGCCTATATTCTTAATAACCTCATTAATAGTTGTTTCCTTAGTAAGAAGGCTTTCAGCCCCTAAATTAATATCCACATAAGCTGTTCCTTCCTTAATTTCAACCCCTTGGAAATCCACATCTGAAGGAATGTCAGAACTTAGACCGGCATCGGAAGGAGGTCCTTCAAATAATAAATCTAGGGCAGTATATACATTAGCCATTGGTGCCATTGTAGGAATAGTTACAGGTACGAAGTACTCAAAATCTGTATCAGTACTACTTTTAAAATATACCATTACATTAGACCTTCCATCCTCTAATTTCCCCAATAAGTTAATATTTTCCCTAGTAAGAGTTCCAGCAATACCAGTACCATTATTCAAGGCATCCATCTCTTTGCCTTCTACTAAGATTTTAACGGATTTTATATTAGGAAATTCTGTAAGTGTATATACAACACCCTTTATTAAATTCTCCTCATCCGTTTTATCTTCCTTGTTTTGTATCTCTGAGGAGAAATCCACTTTACATAGGCCATTATCATCTATAGTAATACCATTGATTTTAGTACCTGCAGGAATTATTGGACTTAGTCCTGTAGAAGCTAAGGCTTCTCTTAATTCAGGCGAATCAATCATATTGTTGATGGTTACCTTTGCAATTCCCTCTTCCCAAGGAATCTTTCTCATAACCGGTACCAAATAACCATCATCATCTTGAAAATACATAACAGTCTTTCTAACACCTTCCTCATCGACGACCTCCGGCTCAATATAAGCGGATTCACTAGAGCTTACAATCTCCATCTCCTGTGGAATTTCAGTTATATCTTTAGTGACTAACTTTTTGCCCAGAGTAACTAATGATAAAACCATTAATCCTATTAGTCCAAAGATCATTATTCTCCTATTAATCATAAAAAAACCCCCTTTGGTATTTAGGTGAGGTGCTAATCCTCTTTTAAACACTACTATTATATTATATGGGGGGCTTGATTATACTATGATAAAGAAAAGGGTCTTCTATTTTTTTATCTGTGCGAAATATCCACCACTTATTGGATTAATTGAATTTACGGTTATAAAGGCTTTCTCTTCATATTCATACACAAGGTTTTTAAGGAATCTCAAGTCCTTTCTGTTTAAAGCAACAGTCAATACTTCCTTTGGTCCGTTAATTCCCTCACCTTGAATAATTGTAACACCGAAGCCATTTTCTCTTAAAGCTTGAACAAGTTCGTGATTTTCAGAATCTCTAAGTATTATTTGAGCTGAAAGATTGCCCAGGGCTATCTTGTTTTCAATAGTAATCCCGACATAGTTCCCAGTTGCAAATCCAAGACAGTATATAAAGAGTTTAAGAGGATTATCACTTAAATCCTTTACTACAAAACCTAAAGCCGTTACATAAATACCAACTTCGAAAAATCCAATTATAGCTGCTTGGACTTTTCTTCCCTGCACTACCATAAGAGTTCTTACTGTAGTTAAAGATACATCTACTACTCTAGATAGAAATATTAAGGCATACCCAAGAAATCCTGACATAAAATTCTCCTTTCATGCAAATAGGGAAGGTCTCCCTTCCCTATATTCTAATACATTTCAAAATATTTTTGAACTCCTAAAATAATACCTTCTACGACTTTGTTTTGGTAAGTATCACTTATTATATTAGCTTCTTCTGAAGCATTTGAAAGGTAGCCTACCTCTATAAGAACTGCAGACATATTGGTTTCCCTAATTACTACTAGATTTGGACGTTGTATAATGCCTCTATCAAGTCCCTTAGTCTTTTCAAGTATCCCCTTTGAAATTGCTTCTGCTAATGGATATTGATCATCTGTCTTAGAAGTTCCTTGACCTCTAGGACAGTATAATATTTCAAGACCCCTAACTCCATTATTCAGTGTAGAATTATGGTGAATACTAAGGAAGATATCAGCATTGTTTCTATTTGCAATCCTAGCCCTTTCATATAAATCAACAAAGGTATCATCAGACCTTGTCATTATTACATCATAACCAAGAGTATTTAACTTATCTCTAGTCTTCAGTCCTATTGATAAATTTACATCCTTTTCCCTAGTTCCATTAGGCGACACTGCACCCGGGTCCTTTCCCCCATGTCCGGGATCTAACACTATTGTATAATCATTTATAGCATTTGGATCCTTCTGAAGGGAAAGAAGTATTTCTTCTGAAGAACTTGCAGATAAAACATCATATACTATAGCTCTTCTGAATTTAATCCTTAATACTACATCATCAGAGTTTTCTGATATAGTTATATCCTCTATAAATCCATCCTTTATAGATGAGTACCCTTCTCTTAATTCAGTACCTTCCTTTGGAATTATAATTTCCATCGTCTTATTATCCTGGTTATAATTTACATCATATCTTGTTTTATGGCTGTTTTCTATGTTAATAAGTCTTTTTGCTTGTGTATTATCATAATCAATGAATTCCCAGATGCTTTTCTCCGGATGTATTACAAGTCTATCACCTTCTGATACTATTTTGATTTCTGGGTTTTCTACTCCATCTAATACATCTATTACGATTCTAACTATTCTGTCTCCAGGGCTATAATTGTTGTCTCCGGCAAATTGAGAAACCCTAATACCCTTTATAAATCCAGTTTTAACATCATAGCTAGTCTTCTTGTTACCTAGATTAGTATCCATAAGGTCAATTACTATTCTCTCAGGTGATTTCAGCTTCATAATGTTGTATTTTACTTGTCCTAAACCTTCAATTACAAGGGCTTCCTTACCATCCACTCTTTCAACTTCAACCCCATTAAACTCATTGTCATTAATGGCTAAGGTTGTAGTTTTTCCGTCTTCAGTAGTATAGAATTCATAATCAAGCCTTCCCTTTAAATCAACTACTATCCTAGTTGCATATGGCGAAGTGGTATATTGTGAGTAAGTAACCCTACTAAAGTCCTTATCATTTACTAGTATCTCCCCAGCTTGTCCAGCTTTTCCAGGAATATTTAATACTGAGTTATCAATATCTATAACTAGTTTGTTAGAATCAGGTAAGAACAAGGTCTCATAAGATATACTCTGATTGCTCTTAATAATAAGGGTGTTATTTGAAGTACTTCCCTTTACTATGTCTATACCTGTAATGCTAGCTGTTGTCGACGGAACTACCGGCTTTCCATCCTCAGGCTTTTCAGGTTTCTTAGTCTCATCAATCTCTGGATTAATATCAATTACCTCTACTTCATCTGGATTGGAATTGATATATGCTATTTGATTTATATCATCCCAACTAACATCATATCCCAACACCTCTGAAACAAACCTAACAGGTACCATGGTCCTGGAATCATCGTTTGGAAATGTAACCAGCTTTGGAACCGAGTTTTTGTCCAATGTTTGATTTGAATTGTTTACGATTACCTTGTTGCTATCAATTGTAAGTTTAACTACCTTTTTATCATGAAGAACTGTAGCGGTTTTTGTAGCTTGGTCCCATTGAACATCTGCTCCAAAACCCTCTGCAACGAACCTAATAGGAACTAAAGTCCTATCTACATATACGAATGAAGGCACTTCTGATAAGATTGCTCGTCCATCCATTAAAACCGGAACTTCCTTAACTTGAACCCTACTTCCATTCATACTTACTTGTATTATATTGTTATTCGCATATGATATGGAACTAAATAACATGATAAAAATTAATAGCGACAATAAAACAAACCATCGCTTAATCCTCTTCATTTCTTAAGACCTCCTTTGCTTGCCCTCCCCACTAGTAATCATCCTAAGTTAGTTATATCATTATGCCAATTATTATGTCAATTGATTAGGGATTTTGTAATCAGAATGTAATATAGGATTAGGGGACTTAAACAGGGTCTTTTTTAGAAGTGTCAGGATTCAACAGAAATTTCTTTAAAACAAAAGCAACACCATTTTTATCATTAGTCAGACTTGTAAAATCTGCACTATCTCTAACTAATTGATTAGAATTTCCCATGGCAACTCCCAAGCCAGCAAACTTTATCATAGAGATATCATTTTCTCCATCACCTATTGCTAATACCTCTTCCCGATTAACACCATAATAATGTGCTAGTTTTTCTAGAGCAAGTCCCTTGGATACATCGCTATTGAATACCTCTAAGAAAAAAGGAAGCGAGAACAAGAGGGTAAATTCTTCCTTTACCCTTGGTTCAATTGCTCCCTTAAAGGCAATAAGCTCCTTATGGTCATCAGAAAGGCAGATTTTATTTATCTCATCCCATTTATCCTTCTCATCTAGATATAGCAATAAATCATCCACAACGGTTGGATTGGCAATAGTAAAATCAAGGTAATTTTTGTACCATTTACTACTATTATCTGATACTAATATGCCATCTTGTAAAAATACAATTATAAACTTATTTGCCTTATAAGCTTCTTCTATAACAGTTTTTACTAATCTAGGATTTAATGTATTACTAAAAACAACCTTATCTCCATCATTATTAGTTATTAAACTTCCATTATATCCCGTTAAATAAGTATCTAGCCCTAATATATCACTATAATGCTTAATTGATTCTATTTCTCTACCAGATATTAAAACAAATTTAACATCCTTCTCAATACAAGCCTTAATTACCTCTTTATTCTCCGCTGATATTTCATGTCTAGAGTTTAATAACGTGCCATCCATATCAAGTGCAACTAACTTAAACAATAATAGTCCTCCTATCTTTGACCGTAATATGCATTAGCCCCATGCTTTCTATAAAAATGTTTATTAAGCAGAGTAACATTTAGGCTTTCAATATCCTTTTCTAAAATCATAGTATGATATGCAAGCATTGCAATCTCTTCCATTACTAAAGCATTTTCTACTGCCTTAATAGGATCACGGCCCCATGAAAAAGGACCATGATTTTTTACCAATACTCCGGGATAATTATTATAGTCTAAGGAATCAAAAGTTTCTAATATTACCTTAGCCGTTTCTACCTCATATTCTCCTTTAATTTCTGAATCTGTCATACTTCTAGTACAAGGTATATCTCCCGGGAAATAATCTGCATGTGTAGTTCCCAATGCCGGGATACTCTTACCGGCCTGACTGAATATTGTGCACCATCTTGAATGTGTATGAACTATCCCCTTAATATCTTCAAAATGTTTATACAATTGTAGATGTGTCTGTGTATCTGAAGATGGTCTTAAAGACCCTTCAATAACATGACCTTCTAAATTAACAACAACCATATCATAGGGAGTTAATTTTTCATATTCTACACCGCTAGGCTTAATTACCACATATCCACTATCCCTATCTATTCCACTTACATTTCCCCAAGTAAGCTTTACTAAATCATATTTTGCTAATAGCATATTTGCATAGTATACCTGTTCCTTCAAATTTTCTAACATAATAAACACTCCATTATTGATGATTATAAGCTGAAATAGCTTTCATATTATCTTTTAATGATAAATATATTTCCTTGTACTTACTATAATAAAAATCGTAAATAGCTGTATTTTCTAGATTAGGATAAATTGGCTCATCAAAATCCAACCACTCTTTAATAACTAGGGGATCTTTAAATACTCCAGTTGCTAGTCCTGCTAGTAAAGCATCCCCTAAAGGTGCTTCTACATCATTTTTTATTATTCTAACAGGTCTACCGGTAACATCAGCATAGATTTGAGGCCATACAGTTGATTTAGAGCCCCCACCCACAATTATTATTTCTTTATCTAGTTTTACATCAGTACCTAGAACTGCTTCTATATTATGTCTTAGAGAGTAGGCTACACCTTCCATAAAAGCCTTATAGATATGTTCCTTTTTATGAACAAGACTTAAGCCAACGATTGTACCCCTAGCATCACTATCCCAAATAGGGCTTCTTTCACCCATAAAATATGGTAGAACTACTAGTCCCTCTGAGCCTGGTTTTATGCCAACTGTCTTTTGTTCTAACTGAGTATAGGCATTGATATTCTTCGTCTTTTCAATTTCCATTTCCTTTTCACCAAAAGTATCTCTAAACCATCTCATTATGGCACCTGCAGTAGCAGCCCCACCAAAGGTATATATCTTGTCCATAGGACTTATTGCATGTGGCATGCTTACTAATTCTCTTGATAGGTTTGGCTTATCTGTTATAAATCCCCAACACATGGAGGTGCCCAACATAGCTACGTGATTACCTTCCTCAAAAACACCAGCCCCTAAAGTAGCCACCGGAGCATCTACGCCTCCACTAATTACTGCAGTTCCAGGTTTTAATCCCGTCATTTCTGCAACTTCCTGAGTAATACCGCCTACAATCTCTGTAGATGTAACCAACCTATCAGGGAAGAAACTTCTAGGAATTCCTAGGTCTTTTAGCATTTCGTCTGACCACTTTTTCTTCTTTAAATCAAATACTCCTCCAATATTTCCTGCAGAAGAATAATCTACAGCAACTTCACCACAAAGCTTATACACTACATAATTTGCAGGAGGTAAAAAGCACTTTATATCATTCCATATTTCTAAGTTGTTTTTTATCCATAGTATCTTTGTAAATCCAAAATATGAATTTACATAATTGCCTGTAATGTCAAATAACTTATCTAAATCTATATTTTCCTTAACCCATTTAACTTCATCCTCTGCCCTTCTATCCATCCATATCAAACAGGGAGCAAGAGGCTTCATATCCCTATCTACCGGTATACCTGAACCACCATATAAACTACTAACAGCTACTCCTTTAATTTTATTAGCTTCCACACCTGAATTTTTCACAACATTTTTTATTGTTTCAAGTGTTGCATCAACCCATGGTTCTGGCCATTGTTGTGCCCAAGATTGCTTGGGTGTTTCCACATCATAGCCTTTATAACTATGGTGTAATACTTGTCCATTTACATCCACCAAGACTGCCTTCGTACCTTGTGTACCTATATCTACTCCTATAACATATTCCATCTAATCATCTCCTAATAAATATTGAAAACAAAATTTCTGCTAGTACATAAATAAATATACTAGCAGTAAATTACAATACTATGGTTTCAATAATACTTTTATCGCTTCAGGATCTTGTGCTCTCTCAAATGCTGCATGGAAATCTTCAACCTTATAGGTATCAGTTACTATACCATCAACAGTTATTAGCTTTCTCTTTAATAAATCAATTGCAATAGGATAGGTATATGGTCCAAGATGAGAACCCAATAAATCCAATTCTTTTTTATCCCCTATAACGCTCCAATCAGTAGTTGTATCTTTTCCAAAAACACTCATTTCTACAAATCTACCCAGTCTTCTTATCATTTCTAATCCCTGGGTTACTCCAATAGGTGAACCCGTTGCTTCAATATAAACATCACAGCCATAACCATCTGTTAAAGCCTTAACTTCTTTAACAACATCAACCTTTAATGGGTTTAAAGCTAAATCAGCTCCAAGTTTTCTAGCTAATTCTAATCTCTTTTCGTTAGTTTCTAGTACAATTAATTTCTTTGGAGTTTTTAATTTAACCAATTGAGTTATACACAAGCCAAGGGTTCCGGCTCCAGCCAATACTACAACATCTTCAAATTCAATTCTTGCCCTTTGAACCGTATGAATAGCACACGCTAGTGGTTCTATAATCGCTGCTTCATCATCACTTAATTCATCATCGATTTTATATATTTTTGATGTAGGATATATTTTTAAATATTCTGCCATAGCTCCTTCTGCAACGTCTTTTTGAAAACCATACATATCATGAACTTCACACATCCAATATTGCCCTGTTTGACAGAAGCGACATTTTCCACAAGGTTTAATTTGATCTGTTGTAACTCTATCACCTATTTTTACACCATGTTTTTCTTCAGCTCCTTCTCCTAGAGCTACTACAGTACCATAGAATTCATGTCCAGGTATTACAGGAGTCTTCATCCAAGGATTATCTCCTGCAAAATATAAATCCGATCCATGATAAACTTTTATATCACTGCCACATATACCACAAGCACCAATTTTTATAACAACCTCTTCTCTAGCAGGTACTGGTGTTTTTACTTCTACTACCCTATAATCTTCTGGTCCATAAACTTTTACGGCTTTCATCATTTCTGGTAAATTATACATTTAAATATCCCCTTTCATTTACTTAATTTATTTAACTAGTCCTTTTTCTTAGTACTTGCATAAATAGCTAATATAATTATTAGTCCTTTAAAAACTCTTTGAACATATGGTGTTACTCCAATAAAGTTAAGACCATTACTCATAACACCAAGAATTAAGGAACCAATAAGAGTTCCAAAGATATGTCCCTTACCTCCAGATATTGCAGTACCACCTAATACTACAGCAGCTATGGCATCAAGCTCAAATCCTACTCCCAAGTTTGGTTGACCTGATAATAATCTTGAGGTTGAAATCAAACCTGCTATTGAAGCAGTTATACCACTTATTACAAAAGGAATAATCTTATATTTTTTCACTCTAATACCTGATAACCTAACTGCCTCTTCATTACCACCTAAGGCATAAATATATCTACCGGCAGGGGTGTGATTTAATATTATATAACCAATAGCATATACAATAATCATTATTATTACCGGGTATGGTATAAGCCCAAAGGCATATCCTTTCCCAATTTCTCCAAATGAGCTTGGTAAACCTGATAATGGATATCCGCCAGTATAAATTAAAGCTAAACCTCTTGTAATCTCCATCATAGCCAATGTAGCAATAATTGCAGGTATCTTAACATAAGCTACCAATAAACCACTTACTAATCCTGATAATGCTCCTATGCATATGCCAAGAAAAATTGCTACAATAGGGCTCAGGCCAAAATTAATCATAAATCCTGCCATCATAGTTCCTGATAATGCCATTACAGAGCCTACAGACAAATCAATACCGGAAGTAAGTATTACAAATGTCATACCCACTGCTGTTATCCCATTAACAGTTATTTGTCTTGTAATATTGATAAGATTGTCAGCTGTTAAGAAGTCCTTGTTAGCTATTGTCATTATTACTACTAATAAAAGAAATCCTAAAGTAGTTATTGTTCCTTGTTTTTTAAGTAATTCCTTAAAATCAATTTTACCCAATTTCTGTTCTTGCATTTTTAACTCCTCCTGTGCAATAGTACATAATATTTTCCTGAGTGGCTTCTGATTTATCTATTTCAGCAGCAACTTTCCCCTTGTACATAGCAAGCACCCTATCGCTTAAACCAATAACCTCAGGCAATTCAGATGAAATTATGATTACTGATAATCCTTCCTCAGTTAATTTTCTTATTAATTTATAAATCTCTTCCTTAGCTCCTATGTCTATCCCTCTTGTAGGTTCATCAAAAATTAAAACATTAAGTTTTCTATTTAGCCATTTAGCTAATACAACCTTTTGTTGATTGCCACCACTTAGGTTTTTAACTTTTTGATTCATATTTGTTGCTTTTATTGACAATTCTTTAATAGATTTTTCTACAATATTTCTTTCTTTTCTTCTATTTATTAATGGAATTGACCCTAACAAATCATCCAAAAAGGTGATTGTTATGTTTTCTCGTATTGGCATATCTATAATTAAACCTTGAGTCTTTCTACTTTCCGGTATTAGACCTATTCCATGTTTAATGGCATCAGTTGGAGTAGTCAAATTAACTTTTTGGCCAAACATCTCCACATCTTTTATTTGACATTTATCTGCTCCTATTAAAGCTCTAATTGTTTCAGTCCTACCTGAACCTACCAATCCTGCTATTCCTAGTGCTTCTCCTTTTCTAAGTTGAAAACTTATACCCTTAACATTTTCATTTGTAAGATTCTTTACATTTAATATAACATTATCATCTACCTCTATCTGTCTTTCGGGAAATTGACTGGTCACTTCCCTACCAACCATTAATCTTACCATCTCTTCCTTGTTTGAATCTTTAACATTTTTTGTCTCAACCAAAGTTCCATCTCTAAGACATGTAAATCTATCTGCTATTGTAAATATTTCATCCAGATGGTGTGAGATATAAAGAATAGTTACACCATGTTCTTTCATATTATGTATTAGTTCAAATAGCTTATCTACTTCTTTACCTGTTAAACTGGCAGTTGGCTCATCAAATATTAGTATTTTTGTTTCTGTCGAGATTGCTTTTGCAATTTCTACAAATTGTTGATTTGCTACACTAAGTTGATTAACAGGTACATCCAAATCTATCTCTGCATCTAATTTTTTCATTAATTCCTTGGCTTTTTTCTTCATTAATTGTTTATCTAGCATATTAAGTTTATTTAGAATTTCGTTACCTAAAAATATGTTTTCTACTGCATTTAAATATGGGACCAAACTAAACTCTTGATGGATAATGCTAATCCCCACATCTTGCGCATCTTTTGGCTTATTAAAAGTAATGGCTTTGCCATCAAAAAATAGTTCTCCAGAAGTAGGTTGGTATACCCCAGAAAGAATTTTCATCATTGTAGACTTTCCAGCCCCATTTTCCCCAACTATAGCGTGGACTTCTCCTCTTGATATACTAAGACTTATATCATCTAAGGCTTTGATACCAGGAAACTCCATAGATATATTTTTGATTTCTAGAATATAATCCATTTTCATAACACATCCTTCTCATTAAATCTGTATATAAAGCGCTCATAATGAGCGCTTTATATTTACCAGCTAAATCCTTCTGCATTGTCAGCATTTATAAGCTTTACATCTATAGGAACAGCATCTGGTACTACTTCTGCTCCCCAAAGCTTAGCTAAAGCCATACCTAAACCAATTCTAACTTGGTCTCTAGGAAATTGAGCTGTTGTAGCCTTAAATGCCCCACCTTTTAGTATTGCTTCTATAACTTCCGGATGACCATCTACACTATATAATAGAACGTCTTTTCCTGAACCTTCAATTGCAGCTAATGAACCTAAAGCTCCACCATCATTAACACTAAAGATTGCATCTAAATCCGGATTAGCTTGTAACATATTCTCTGTAACGTCTAATGCTATATCTCTTTCTTGCTTACCATTTTGTATATCAACTATTTCAACTCCCGGAGCTTCTGCAACTGCAGCTTTAAAGCCTTCAACTCTCTCTAGAATTGGAACTACCGGTATACCATCTAGTATAGCTACTTTTCCTTGTCCATTTAAATCTTCTACCATTTCCTTACCAGCTAAGTACCCCGCATCATAGTTTCTTGATCCAACAAAGGAGTCAATAGGACCATTTGCTTGTGCATCAATGGCAACAACAATTACCCCAGCTTCTTTTGCTGCTACAACTGCATTTTCAATACCAGCACTATCAGCAGGATTTATTAATAGAATATCAATTCCCTGTTGAATCATATCTTCAACATCGTTTATTTGTTTACCTACATCATGACTAGCATCAGTAAATATATACTTTGCTCCAATTGATGTACACGCCTCCTCAAAAGCTTCCTTCATAGTGATAAAATATGGATTGTTCATATCTTGAAAAGCCATACCAATAAATAATTGTTCCTGCGCTTGTTCTCCCTCAGTATTAGTAGTAGGTGTTGAACTAGAACATCCAGATAATACTAACGTCATTGTTAGCATAATAGCTAAAATACTTAGAATTGACCTTTTTTTCATATAAATTCCTCCCTATAATTGATAAAACTGAAAAACAAACCCTAACCTTGCCTCCTTCCATAATTTTTCCAAATATAATTGACAAAAAAACCTCACTAACAAGAGCTTATTTACTCTTGTTAGTGAGGCAATCATAACCTCTAAAATATTTTATTGTCAATTACATAATTAAAACCTAGGAAAATGTTTTCTGCAATATATATATTATCCCAAAGT
The DNA here is from genome assembly GCA_964540195.1 of uncultured Tissierella sp. Classification (GTDB taxonomy): domain Bacteria; phylum Bacillota; class Clostridia; order Tissierellales; family Tissierellaceae; genus Tissierella_B. The sequence continues at coordinate 10,822 of CAZIMA010000014.1, read as the reverse complement.
CATAAAATTGTCAAGAATAATTAACACAATTCTTTTTATGTGCTATACAAATTGATTATTTGCTTGGAAATATCAATTAATTTAATATTCTTATCACGACTAAGCTTTTGTAATTTGACCATCGCTTCTTCTTCTGACAAGTCTAATTTATTCATAATTATACCCTTAGCTTTTTCAATATATCTTCTAGACTCAAGCTTGTCCTTAGTATTTAACAATTCAGTTTTTAATTTTTTTAAATCATTGTATCTTGCTATAACAATACTTATAGCAGCATTGATTTCCTGATTAGTCACAGGTTTAATCAAATAATATAGCGCTCCAATTTCTGATGCCTTTTTAATAAGCGAATCATCATGATATGCTGTCAATATAATACTAGGAACGCTAATAGATTCGTTGATTTTTTTTATTGCTATTAAACCACTCATTATTGGCATATTGATATCCATAAATATCAAGTCAGGTAGGTGGTCCAATGCAAGCTCCACTGCTTCTTTCCCATTTTTAGCAATGGCCACTACCTTATGACCAAGAGATTCAACACTATTTTTTAATCCCCGCGAAACTAAATAATCATCTTCACATATTAAAACTCTAAGCTTATCAGACATAGCTTTATCCCTCATTAAATCCGTCATATTATCCACCTTCTAGAAACTACTATTTTAATCATTGTGCCATCCATATTTTCAAAAGATATATTTCCATTAAACTCATTCTTAATTATTCCACATAAAATAGATATACCAATAGAATTTATATTATCAACATCGAAATCAGTTGGTAATCCTACACCATTATCCTTAACAATCAAAATCATATCATCATCTATCATTTTTAGACTAATAGATATAGCCTTCTTGTAATCCTCTGCTAATCCTTTAAAAGCATGTCTCCTAATATTTGTTAGTAACTCATTAACAATAATAGCAATGGATGTAGCTTTACTATATGATATAAAAACATTGTCAAATTCCTTCTTAACAATTATACCCTCTAGGCCGAATGTAGTTATCAATACATCTAAAATTTCGCTTAAATTAATTATACTACCATGTTCGTTCTTTGATAGTAACTCATGTATAGATGCAATGCTCATAATAGAAGATACGATTTTATCAAACACCTCATTGATAGCCTTTCTGTTATCTCCTTCTAGATATTCCCTTTGCATAGTAATTAATGTTATTATTGATTGAAGGTTATTTTTAATTCTATGATGACTTTCTTGTAAAAGTGCAGACCTACCTAATAATCTCGTATCTTCAATTGCAATTGCAGCATGTCGTGCAAATGTCAATAAATACATGGTTTCTTCCTGAGATTGTGTGTAGATATCTTTATAATAGATATGTATTACTCCACTTAGTTGAGTTCTAATCAATATAGGAATACTTATAATTGTCTTAATATCAACCATTCCATCAAACATAGACCTAAACTCTGTATCATTGGCATTAGCATAAAAAATATCCTTCTGAGATGCTATTTCTAGTATGAATTTTTCTTTTAATGGTGGCAACTCAACTAAAGACCTAGTATAAGAATATTCCTCTATTATGGTATTAGTTGGGGAATTAATAAGATCTATCGAACAACCTTCAACTCCCATCACTTCAGTTAATTCCTTTGCTAAAAGGGTTAAAATTTCATTTAATTCATATTCTGAAGTTAAATATTCCGCAGATTTAAACACCGCATTTATTACATTGTTCCCTTCCTTGTCTTGGCTGTCTTTATAATGATAACCTTCCACATAACTCAGTAATTTTCTTGGATTAGATTTAGCTTCTTCTGCAGACATTCTTCCATTTATTTTACCTTTTGATATAACTGTAATCCAATTTGAAAAACTAAGGGCTTCCTCCCATTGTTTAGTAATATAAATTATACTGCCACCATTGTTTAAATAGTTTTTAATTAGTTTATTTGCTTTAACAATATTATCGGAAGATAGATACTCCATGGGTTCTTGCATGATTATAATTTTTGGGTTCTTATTAAAACATTTATATAAATAAAGCATTTTTTTATTTTCTGTCGATAATTCTTTAACCTTTAGTTTGAAGTTTGTATCAGAATCAATCAAGGATTTTATCTTATTTGAGTCTTCTTTAATTTTCCCCCAATCTATTAAAAATGGAAAAAGCTTTTTTCTAGGCAATTTCTCAAAGAATAGGTTTTCAGCAATACTTAAATTATTAATTAGAAAAGGCTCTTTGTAAATAATGACTATATCTTCTTCACCAATTTTTTGATTATCTTCAGCTTTTTTGATTTTCAAAGTATTTAATTTATTTGAGATAATCGATTCAATAAATGCAACCTGTTCACCACTATTTTTAATTATAATAGCATGAACCTCTTTATGTTTTAAGCCTAGGGTAATGTTATAGATTTCCCCTTCATTATTAAAATGTGTTAAATCATTTATTTCCATTATAAATTCTGACATCTAACTCACCTCTGAAAATTTTTAATTTCAGATTTATAATAATAGCAGTAATTAAATAAACCAAATGAAATTTTTGTAACTATATTTTATTATAAGTCAACAGAGTTTACAACTCATGAAAATTTAATATCTATAAATGAAAAAGCCCCCTCTGGTATTAGACCTTTATCAATCTATATACCTTAAAGGGAGCAAATAACAATCGCAAATTTTATTGTTCTTTGTTAATTCCTTACCTCTTACTTCTTACATCTTACCTATTCCCTGCTTACTCTTCCGGCATTACTGGATATTCCCCGGTAAAGCATCCGGTATAATATCCGTCATCTCCGCCTACAGCTTCAAATAAGCCTTCTAATGTTATGAATTCAAGGGATTCTACCTCAAGCATTTGCCTTATTTCTTCTTTAGTCATATTTGCTGCAATTAGATTTTCTCTGCTAGGAGTATCCATACCGAAATAACATGGATATAAAACTGGAGGGGAAGCAATTCTTATGTGTATCTCCTTAGCACCGGCACTTCTTATCATGGCTACGGTTTGCTTCATGGTAGTCCCACGAACAATGGAGTCATCTACAAGAATTACCCTCTTGCCTTCAATATTTTCCTTAAGTGGATTAAGCTTAATCTTTACACCTTGCTCACGCAATTCTTGAGTAGGTTGGATAAAAGTTCTTCCAACATACCTATTCTTAATAAGGCCTTCTGCATATGGAAGTCCTGAACCCGTTGCATATCCAATAGCAGCTACTGTTCCTGAGTCAGGAGCCCCTATTACAATATCAGCATCTACGGGGCTCTTTTTTGCAAGAATTTTCCCCGCTTCAAGACGACTCATATATACGCTTTTACCATCAATTCTACTATCAGGTCTTGCAAAGTAGATTAATTCAAATAAGGATAAATTTCTTTTCTGGGGCTTAAGAGAAATAGTTCTAAGTCCACTTCCATCTATTGCTACTACTTCGCCTGGCTCTACATCCCTTATAAAATCAGCACCTATAGTATCAAAGGCACAGGTTTCGGATGCAATAATATAGTCATCTCCAAGTTTACCGATAGCCAATGGTTTAAGCCCATAAGGGTCTCTCGCTCCAATCAACTTTTCGCTTGTCATTATAACCATGCCATAAGAACCCTTAATCACTTCAAGTGTCTTAATAACGGCATCTTCAATGTTTTCCTTGTGGTATCTGGCAATTAGATTTGCAATTACTTCAGTATCTATATCCGTCTGAAAAATTGCTCCATTATCCTCCATCTCACGTCTTAACTTTTTAAAGTTGACTATGCTTCCATCATGAGCTAGGGCTAATGCTCCCTTTTTATAACCAACAACAAAAGGCTGGGTGTTAACTAGGTTTTGTGCCTCTCCTCCATAAGCATATCTAACATGACCTATCCCGATATTACCTCTAAGCCTTTCAATTGCATCTTTAGAAAAAACCTCATGAACAAGGCCCAGGTCCTTATGGTAGTCGATAAATCCATTGTTGTTTACTGCTATACCTGTACTAATTTGTCCCCTATGCTGAATTGCATAGAGTCCATAGTATAGGATCTGAGAAACCTTATTTCTTTTTTTGCTGTAAATACCTACTACTCCACTCATGCTAATCCTCCTTCATAGGTATTGTTAACCTAGCATTATCTGCTCTAATCTTAAAGGCTCAATATATTCATCACCCATATATGCCCTCATGTTTCCGCCTGATATTTCATCTATTAAGGCTATATGATTGTCTTCTCCAACTCTTCCAAATTCAAATTTTATATCATAAAGTTCTAAGTCCTTTTTAGCCAATTCATCCTTAATAACACTACCTATTTTCTTAGTTAGGTCTGTTAAGATTTTATATTCTTCTTTAGTCATAATACCAAGCATTTCTAATGCTTCATCAGTTATTAGGGGGTCATTTCTATCATCATCTTTCAAAGTTACTTCTACATATGCATCAAGGCTTTGTCCTTCTCTAGCATATTTACCATATCTTCTTAAGAAACTTCCAACTGCCCTATAACGACAGATTACTTCAACTCCCTCTCCAAACATCTTTGCAGGAAGTACAGTCATTGTTGAATTCTCAATATCCGCAGAAATAAAGTGAGTTGGAATACCCATGCTGTTTAATTTCTCATAGAAATATTGAGTAAGTCTTAAACCTGCTTTTCCGGCACCTTCAATGGTCAAGCCCACTGTGTTTGCACCAGGATCGAATACACCGTGAGTGCCCGTTACGTCATCCTTGAATTTCAACAGGTAATTTCCATCTTTTAATTCATAAACATCCTTAGTTTTTCCTTGATAAGTTAATTTCATATTCTTCCGCTCCTTTTAATTTTATGGAATCATCAAAAATAAATAATACCCAGTCGGGTAGGAAGCGAAACCTACCCGACTGGGCTTTTATCCCTTCGGTGTAATACTAAAAAGTATTTGTACCGCTTGGACCAGCAAGAAAATTCTTCGGAACCCTAGGTACACTTTCGCTCATAGCTAAATGATTGAGGTCATTTTCTAGAAACGTTCCAACCAAAATTATGGAACATATATGAGCTAATATTCATCTTGACAAGGATATATTATCAGTTAGTGAATTAACTGTCAAGAAAAATCATTATATAACACCTTATACAATTCATCACTTCCCGGAGGTGCTAGTTCAGCTTTAGCTCCATCTTTAATATAATATACCCCACCTTCAGTAATTTCACCGATAATTGTTGATTTTATTCCTATTTTATCAAGCTCTGACTGGAGCTTAAGAAAATCCTCTTCTCCCATTATTATAACCATACTTCCGCTGGATATAAGTCTATAGGGGTCGATATTTAAAATCTCACAGATTTCCTTAGTTATATCAAGAACCGGAATTAAAGCTTCATGAATTAGAATTCCTTTATTAATAGCCATAGAAGCTTCCCATATAGCTCCATATACTCCACCTTCTGTTATGTCGTGCATATATTTAGCCTTATATTTTCCGGCTATGACGCCTTCCTTGACTACGCTTAAGTACTTATCAAGGGATTTGACATAAGCTACCTTTTCCCCACCAAGCCTATCAGTCAGTTTCTCCTCTAATTCCTTTGCAATAATAGATGAGCCTTCTATTCCAATATATTTGGTAATAATTACCTTATCACCAATTTCTATACTATCATGGTCAGGTAGTTTATCCTTCTTCTGCTTCCCTATAACAGTTGTGCTTATTACAACTCTATTTACTGCATCTGTCACTTCTGTATGGCCGCCCATAATTTCAACATTTAATTTAGCCGCAGCCAAAGAAGCATCCTCCATAATCTCTTGAAGCTCTAATTCAGTCGTATTTGGAGGGCACAGAATAGTCAAAAGAACCGCTAGGGGTTCTGCTCCACTGGTGCTTACGTCATTACAGGAAATATGTATTGCAAGGCTCCCAATATCCTTTGTAGCTCCTGTAATTGGGTCAGTACTGACCACACAGACATCCTCACCAAAATCAATAATCCCGTTATCTTCTCCAATTGCTGCGCTTACAAGAACTTCTTTACGTTTATTTTTTATATTTGAAAAAACTATTTTCTCTAAGACTTCATTTGCTACCTTTCCTATTTCCATTGATTCCCTCCTATTTAATAAAAGTATCTTATTTAGTTATTTTAATGATATCAAATTTCCCCAAGATTTCATACTTCTAAAGTAGATTTCAGAATATTTCTTAGTTTGTTGGACAAAATAAAACTACTACTATGTCAGGAGGTTTTTTAATGATACAATGCTCAGAAAAGTGCCTTCATGAAGACGACGGCCTATGTACATTAAAAGAAGTAACAAATGCTTCAGGCACTCCTATCAAAGACTGTCCTTATTATAAAGATAAGGATAAGAAAAGCACATGGGATAACTATATTATCCCACCTCCTATTCATTAATAGCAATATAGAACAAATCCTCCGCCCTTAAGAGCTGAGGATTTGTTCTGTTATCTCTTTTGAATTTCTTCCATGAGTAAATTATTTACAACTTGAGGATTTGCTTTGCCTTTTGAGGCCTTCATAATCTGCCCAACTAAAAAGCCTATAGCTCTATCCTTGCCGTTTTTATAATCTATTATGGATTGCTCATTCTTGTTAAGGACTTCTTCAATAATAGTCTTTATTGCACCCTCATCGCTAATTTGGATTAATCCATTTTCCTTAACGATAGTGTCGGGTTTCTTTCCTGAATCGAACATCTCTCTTAGCACTTTCTTACCCGTATTATTGTTAATCTTTCCATCTTTAACAAGGATTATTAAATCCCCTAAATCCTTTGATGTAAACTTAATATCCTCTATTTCCTGCTCTTCTTCCTTAAGCCTTCTTAAAACATCACCCATTATCCAATTTGAAACCAGCTTGCTGTCATCTACATGCTTTAAGGTGTCTTCAAAGAATATGGAAAGCTCTTTAGACTGAGTTAAAACCCCTGCATCATAATCTGATAATCCATATTGTTCAATAAATCTTTCCTTTTTATCATGTGGAAGCTCTGGTAGAGACTGTCTAACTTCCTCGATCCATTCATTAGAAACATCAGCTGGTGGAATATCTCCATCATAAGCAACCTATAATCTGAAGCTCCAAATTTCTTTCTCATCAGGATGGTTTCATTATTCAACTCATCCCATCTTCTAGTTTCTCGCTCAGAGTTGTCCCCGGCTTCAAGAAGTTCTTTATGTCTCTTCTCCTCAAATTCTATTGCTTTTACAACTGACTTGAAGGAGTTAAGATTCTTTATTTCACTAATATTGGACTTAAGACCTCTTTCCTTATCTACAATATTTATATTAACATCACATCTTAGAGAGCCTTCTTCCATTTTTACATTGGAAACCCCAATATACTTTAAAGTTGCTCTCAGTTTATCCAAGAATAATCTGGCTTCTTCAGCAGAGTTCATATCTGGATTTGATACGATTTCAATCAAAGGTACTCCTGCCCTATTAAAGTCCAACAGAGAAACCCCATCTTCAGTATGAGTTTGCTTACCGGTATCCTCTTCAATGTGGATTCTATTTAAAGTAATCTTCTTGCTTCCTTCTTCAAGCTCAATTTCAATATAGCCTCCGTCGCATAGAGGAATATCAGCCTGAGATATTTGGTAGCCCTTGGTCAAATCAGGATAAAAATAGTTTTTTCTGTCCATTATGATCTTGTTTGAAATCTTACTATTAAATGCAATACCAGCCCTTATTCCGTATTCAACAGCCTGTCTATCCAATACAGGAAGTGCTCCCGGAAGACCTAAGCATACAGGACATACTTGGGTGTTGGCTTCTGCACCGTATTCATTAGGGCAGTTGCAAAATATCTTATGTTTCGTGGATAATTCCACATGTATTTCCAAACCTACAATCGTCTTAAAAGCCATTATAACACCGCCCTTTCAAATCCTAATCCAGCCTTTATAATCTTTTCCTCCATAAACCTATCTCCTGTGATCTGTAATCCCACCGGAAGGCCATCAACCTTACCCATAGGAAGGGAAAGAGAGCAAAGTCCAGCGATATTTACCGGAACAGTATAAAGGTCGGCTTTATACATTTCAACTGGATCCTTTATCATAGAATCGAATTTAAAAGGAAGTACTGGAGAAACTAAGGACAATATTACATCATGATTAGCAAATGCCTTATCATAATCTTCTTTAATAAGAGTTCTTACCTTTAATGCCTTTTTATAATGCTCTTCAGCATATCCTGCACTTAAAGAGTAAGTTCCAGTCATTATTCTTCTCTTTACCTCTTCACCAAATCCTTCTGTCCTTGAATTAGTGTAAAGCTCATTTATAGTTCCATACTTTTCAGCCCTATGCCCATATCTTATACCATCAAATCTAGCTAAGTTTGAGCTTACCTCAGATGTCATAATTATATAGTAGGTCTCCAATGCATATTTTAAATGGGGAAGGGAAATAAATTCTATCTTGGCACCATTGTCTTCAAATACTTTCAAGGACTTATCAAACAAGTCTTGAATATCCTTATTAGATGATTTTAATTCAACATATTCCTTAGGTAGAGCTATTTTTAAATCCTTTAGATATTTTAAATCCTTGGAACTGTCATTGTCTATTAAGTATGCTGGTATCACCTTCTTAGATGATGTAGAATCCCTTCTATCGTATCCTTTAATAGCATTAAGCATAAGTATAGCATCCCTAACATCTCGACCAAAAGTACCTACTTGGTCCAGAGTATTGGCCATAGATATAGTTCCATATCTTGATACTACTCCATAAGTTGGCTTGATTCCAACTACACCACAGTAGCTAGCAGGCTGCCTAATAGAGCCACCTGTATCAGTACCAAGGGCTAACGGAACTTCATTTCCACCTACAGCTGCAGCTGACCCTCCAGAAGAACCACCTGGAACCACATTTGTATTCACTGGATTTCTTGTAGGACCAAAATGCGATGTCTCTGTAGAGGCCCCCATTGCAAATTCATCCAAATTAGTCTTACCAATAATTATTCCATCATTCTTCCTAATATTTTCAACTACTGTGGCATCGTAAGGTGGAATGAAGTTTTCCAACATCTTTGATGCACAAGTAGTCCTTAAATTCTTAGTTACAATATTATCCTTAACCCCTACAGGAAGACCTGCTAATACCTCTAGCCTTTCTCCCTTTGCAATCTTCTCATCTATTCTATCTGCCTCTTTTAGGGCATTCTCCATATCCAATGTAATAAATGCATTTATTTGATTATCTGTATCTTCAATCTTATTTATATGAGCTTGAATTATCTCTCTACTGGAAATCTCTTTATTAAAGAGCTTTTCTTTCATTTCCCATGCTTTTAGACTGGTTATATCCAATTAGTTCACCCCTTATTCTAATACTCTTAAAACTTTAAAGTATCCATATTGCTGCTCTTGGGTATTCTGTAATACCTCTTCTCGAGTCAATACCTCATCGCCTTCATAATCCTTCAACATTTGAGTATCATCATTTATTGAAAATGTAGGCTCAACATTATCCGTATCGACTTCCTTTATCTTATCAACGAAATCAATTACCTGTTGAAACTTCTCTGTAAAAATATCTACTTCCTCTTCAGAGAAGCTAAGCATAGATATCTCTCCTATATGCAGCACTTCTTCTTTAGTAACCATATATAAACCTCCTCTTAAAATCAGGGAATAGGGAACTCTTACCTATTACCTATTACCTATTAC
>CAZIMA010000014.1:0-1142 GCA_964540195.1 uncultured Tissierella sp. | reverse complement strand
CCCAGTTCTATTGCTTTCTCGTACTTAGAGCCGGCGTCTTCGCCTACTATTACGAAGTCCGTCTTCTTACTTACTGAGCCTGCTACCTTGCCGCCCTTTCTTTCCACTATATCCTTGATTTCATTTCTTGACAAGCCCTGAATTGTACCCGTTATAACTACGGTTTTACCGGTGAAAATGGACTCCTCAGTTTTTATTTCCTCATAATAAGGACGAACACCCTCACTTAAAAGCTTGTCTATACCCTCTAATATTCTTTCATCGTGGAAAAATTCCAAGATACTATTAGCTATTATATCCCCAATTTCTCCTACGGTTATCAGCTCATCATAGTTGGTATTTTTAATGTTTTCCAAGGACTTATAGTGGTCTGCTAAGTCATTTGCCGTCTTTATGCCTACATTTGAAATACCAAGAGCATATATAAAGGACGCCAGACTTACACTTTTACTTCTTTCAATAGCATCAATTAGATTTTGACTCTTCTTGTCCTTAAATCCTTCTAATTTCCTTAAATCCTCAAACTTAATTTCATAGATTTCCGATAAATTTCTAATATTCAATTCATCCAAAAGCCTTTCAGCAGTCTTTTCACTAAAGCCTTCTATATTCATAGCATCACGGCTTGCAAAGTGAACTAGTCTAGAAACTAACTGAGGCTTGCAAGAAATTGAATTCGGGCAGAATATATGAACCCCATTTTTTACCAGTTCACTTTCGCAATATGGACAATGGGTTGGCTTTTCGATTAGAAAGGTTTCTTCATCTGTATCTAAGGCTCCTAGTATTTCAGGTATGACATCATTAGACCTTCTAATTAAAACCCTAGAATTAATTCTAACACCCTTTCTTTCAATATCATCATAATTATTTAAAGTTGCTCTTTTTACCGTTACCCCACCTATATCCACTGGGTCTAAGAGGGCTGTAGGGGTGACTTTAGCCGTTCGGCCTACATTCCATACTACTGACAAAAGCCTAGTACTCACTTCCTCAGCTTCAAACTTATATGCTACAGCCCATCTAGGAAATTTATTAGTATATCCAAGAACTTCCCTAGTTCTTATATCGTTTATCTTAATTACCATTCCATCAGTTAGAATATCTAATTGGAGCCTTTCATCCTTGTTGGTCTCAATTTC
>CAZIMA010000013.1:0-24181 GCA_964540195.1 uncultured Tissierella sp. | reverse complement strand
ACTGCTTTTTCTACTTTTACTACTTTCATATGGTTCACCTCATATATTTATGTTGTTTTTACATATAATTCTCTTAATCTCTTAAATAAGGTGATTATATCATTGTTATATAAGAATCTATATGTAAAATATATATAGATGAAATATTTTTTAGGATAAAAAAATGAGGCATAGATGGACTGCATCTTACCTCATTTTAGGAACAAAGGGGTCGGTTCCTTTTGTTCTTTTTCTTATTTATAAGTTTTTAGTCTGCTTTCTACCGGTGCAAATTCCTTTTCTCCAGGAGCAAATGTTGGTTTTCCAAATGGCATTTGAGCTATCATTCTCCAACTTTCAGGTATATTCCATTCCTTTTTGAAATCATCTACAATAAGCTCATTATAATGTTGCAAAGAAGCTCCAAATCCTTCTTGTTCCAATGAAACTCCAACAATATATTGAAGCATTCCGTTAGCTTGCTCAGCCCATTTAGGGAAGTTGTGAGCATATGAAGGGAATTGGTCTTGTAATCCTTTAGTTATATCATCATCTTCAAAATATACTACTGTTCCATATCCTGCTTTGAATGAGTTAATCTTTTCTTCAGTGGGCCCAAAGCTTTCTGCAGGCACTACTTTTTTCAAAGCCTCCATAGTTATATCCCAAAGCTTATCATGCTCTTTATCTAAGAGAAGAATAATTCTTCCACTTTGTGAATTAAATGCTGTTGGTGTGTGAAGTATAGCATGCTCCACCACTTCTTCTATTCTTTCATCGGATACTACTTTTTCCTTACTGATTCCATAATATGATCTTCTTGCTTCTACTGCTTCTTGAAAGTTTCTTTCCATTTATATCTCTCCCATTTACGATTATTTTATTTTAGCTACTTACTATTAATAACTTATTTATATATTAATATTACATTAAATATATTGAGTTGTCAACAAATAATTGATAATTATTATCAATTATTTTTAAATAAAATGAACCTACTGAGTTTCCAAGTTTAGTATACCCAAGTATTTTTAACAAAAACAAAAAATAACCAAAGGGGACGGTTCCCTTTGGTTATTTTAATTCCATTTTTCTGCCCATTTTTGAATCTCGATCATTGCTTTATGAAGTTCATGTCCTTTTTCTGTTAGCTCATATTCTATTCTTACAGGGGTTTCAGGATAAACATTTCTTACTACTATACCTTCTTGTTCAAGTTCCTTAAACCTTTCAGTAAGCATACGAGCACTTAAATTTGGAATTGCTTCTTCTATATCAGAGAATCTTTTTTGTCCGTTTAATAGGGTTTGAATAATAAGACCGGTCCATCTTTTCCCTAAAAGCTCAAATGCTGACTCGAATTTGGGACACATATGATATTTGTTTTCTTTATCCATAATCATCACCTACTTATATTATACCCCATTTAGTTACAAATAGTAAGTAGATTAAGAATTATTTAGTAATTTGTTATTGGCTGGAATAAAATGGCCCCTAAGCTTCTATTCCATATAGTAATTTAACTTTTTAATGAACTTATAACCCTTGTCGATTGAAATAATGCTTATGCTTCCATTTTCAGCCTTAAATTTGAAGTAATAACTAGGATCATCAAAAACCCAAGAGCAAATTAATTTTATAACCCCATCATGGGTTACAAGAAGAATATCTTCATCGTCTTTTACTACCTCATCTAAAAAGTTCTTTACCCTTTCATATACCATGTAGATACTTTCTCCACTGGGAATCTCGTATGTAAATGGATCATCTATCCAAAGTTTAGATTCCTCAGGAAAGTCTTTAGTAAAGTCCTTATAGCCCAGTCCTTCAAATATTCCAAAGTTTATCTCTCTTATACGTTCTTCCTTTATGCCTTCTAAGCCAAGATGAAACCTAGTCTCATCCGTTCTCTTAAAAGGACTGTAATAAACCTTATTAAACTTATATTTCTCTAATAGTTTCTTTGTTTTCTTTATCTGTTCAATTCCATTATGGGTAAGGCATGTATTAGGCCTACTTAGGACTTGTGCAACGTTATCCATCGACTCACCATGTCTTATCATAATTATATCCATTCCATTACCCCCCAAAAGCTTAATAATGATACTGTATCTCCAATCTCAATTATGGCACCGTATGTATCTCCGGTCATCCCATCAATTTTTTTATATGACCAAGCAGAAAATAATTCTCCGACTAAGAAGTTTACCATTAGAGGAATCAGATTATATATATTGATCATTGATATTATCCCTATATATATTAGTCCTACTATGATTAAATTATTTCCCGGTTTTGAATTATGGAAAAGCTCTCCCATGCCACCCGGTCTGGTATTTTTTTTGTAGGTGATTATTCTTGAAACTACAAGTCTTGAGTTCCCAAGAGATAATATTAGCGCCATGACCAATCCTTTTTTAAAGTTAGACAAAATAACAAATTTAGATAATAATAGAACTACTATACTCAAAACTCCATAGGCTCCAATACGGCTGTCTTTCATTATATTAAGTGTAGCTTCCTTGTCCCTATTTGATAGAAAACCATCAAAGGTATCTGAAAGACCATCTATATGAAGTCCTCCGGTTAAAAAAACCGTGGATAATAAAGAGAAGAGACTTGCAACTTCTTTATTTTTTACAGAAATCGGATAATATATAAAAGCTCCAATAGCTCCAATCACCATTCCCACCAGGGGGAAAAAGAATATACTCCTTCTTATATTCTCTTCCTTAAATTCAACTTCCCTTTTTATTGGGATTCTAGTAAAAAATTGAAATGCTAATATAAGACCGTCTATCATTTTATCTTCACCGGTATTCCACAACATACCAAATAAACCTGATTAGATAGCTTTGCTAATCGCTGGTTCACCCTCCCCTGAATATCTCTAAAAACCCTGGATATATGATTTGCAGGAACGATGGAATCCCCAACTTCATTAGTCACCAAGACTAAATCACCCTGTAAATGGTTGATACCTTTAATTAGGCCCTCAAGCTCTTGAATAACTAAATTTTCTACCTCTTCCTGAAGCTTATAATCGATTATTTCTATATTTTTTGTCAAATCAAACATAATATTTGAAGTTAAAACAGTAATACAGTCTAAAAGATAGGCTTTCTCCTCTCCAATAGCATCTACCAGGTTATAATTTCCCTCAAAGGTTCTCCATATATGGGGTCTACTCTCCCTATGCAACTTTACCCTTTCTTCCATTTCCTCATCATATATTTTGGAGGTAGCTATATAAACAACGTCTTTTCTATTTTCAAATAAACTTTCTGCAAAGGTGCTCTTTCCGCTTCTTGCACCTCCGGTAATTAGGTAAATCATACTATTCCTCTTTTCTACTTTTCTTCTATTTAGTCAATAGTTCTATGGTAACACAGGCCTTGGTTTTTGTAAATTAGTGACCTAAAATTAAAAGAATAGCTTAAAAGCTTAGTTATTGGGTACAATTATGATAATCTAAATTATCATGTAACTTAATGGAAAATTTCAAGGAGGTATTATTATGGCGATTTTAAAACCCTTTAAAGCTTATAGACCTATTCCAGACCTGGCTGAAAAAGTAGCAGCCCTTCCTTATGACGTCTTAAGTAGTAATGAAGCAAGGAAGTTAGTGGAGGATAATAAGTATTCTTTCCTTCATGTTGATAAGTCTGAAATAGACTTAGATCCAGAGATAGATATCTATGATGCCATTGTTTATGAGAAGGCTAGGGACAATCTTAGAGATATGATGAGGGATGGAGTATTTATTCAAGATCCTGAAGATAGGTATTACATATATAGACAATCTATGGGAAATCGATCACAAACCGGGTTGGTTGGATGTACATCAATTGATGATTATTTAAATAATGTTATTTTGAAACATGAAAAGACAAGGGCAGAAAAGGAAATGGATAGGATTAACCACGTAGATTATACAAATGCTAATACGGGTCCTATTTTTATGACTTACAGAAACAATATAGAGATTGATAGTATAATCCAAAGTTGGATTGAAAATAATAAACCGGTATATGACTTCCTATCTGAGGATAATATAGGTCATATAGTTTGGATCATAGATGATAAATCCATTATCGATAGAATAAGCAATCTATTTAAAAGTATAGACCGACTCTATATTGCTGATGGGCATCATCGATCAGCATCTGCTGTTAAAGTGGGTTTAAAAAGACGTGAAGAGTTTCCAAATTATGATGGTAGTGAGGAGTTTAATTACTTCCTTTCAGTCCTATTTCCAGCTGATGACCTATATATAATGGACTATAATAGGGTAGTTCAGGACCTTAACGAGTTTTCCGAATTCGAATTTATGGAGTTGGTTAAAGATAAGTTTATAATTACTCCAATAGAGCCACCTAATCAGTTTAAACCTACAAAACCACATACCTTTGGCATGTACCTAGATAAGCAGTGGTACTCTTTAGAAGCTAAAGAGGGTACTTTTAATCCAGATGACCCTGTAGATAGCTTAGACGTTTCTATACTTCAGAAGAATTTACTGGACCCAATTCTAGGTATCGTGGACCCTAGAATAGATAATCGGATTGACTTTGTAGGTGGAATAAGGGGTTTAACAGAACTGGAGATAAGAGTAGCTGACGGTATGATGGTAGCCTTTTCCCTATATCCAGTAACTATCCAAGAACTAATGAAAATTGCGGATGTTGGTGAAATAATGCCTCCTAAGTCAACCTGGTTTGAGCCTAAGTTACGTAGTGGATTGTTTATACATGAGCTGTAATATAATTCACAATTCACAATTCATAATGCACAATTGGTGAGGTTATGCTTTAGGTTCTACACCCGAGATTCTTCTCTTCGCTCAGAATGACATAATAGTCATCCTGAGACGAGGAGTATAATCTCTGCACTCCAGAAGGATTTCCTTAGGAGCAAATTATTATTGGAAGGTTCTCGGGTTTATTTTTTATTTACAGTTTTCCCAGCTCCTTTAATTCAGCCTCTATAACCTTTAGTACATTGTCTCTTGCTTGGGTAAGTGGGAGTCTTAGTCCTCCTACATTGGTTCCTGTCATATTTAAGGCCGCTTTTACCGGTATTGGATTTGATATTATAAATAGGGTTTGGAATATTTTAAGAAGTTTTAGATGTAATTCTTTGGCTTTTTGAGTATCCTTTGCTACAAAGGCATCTATTAATTCCTTCATCTCAGGACCTACTACATGGGAACAAACACTTACTACTCCATATGCTCCCACTGCTAGGGCAGGAAGTAGCATCACATCATCCCCTGTATAAATCAAGAAATCATCAGGAACCCTCCTTAAGATTTCAGACATCTGAACTATATTTCCACTTGCCTCCTTTAAAGCTACTATATTCCCTATTTTCGCCAATTTCTCTACGGTCTCTGGCAGTAGATTACAGCCTGTTCTTCCCGGTACATTGTACAACATAATAGGTAAATCTACTGATTCTGCCACAGCTATAAAGTGTTCATAAAGGGAATCTTGGTCAGGCTTGTTATAGTATGGAGTAACTACCAATAATCCGTCTGCTCCTGCTTCTTTTGCGGCCTTGGCATTTTCTATTGTATTCCTAGTTGAATTAGTACCTACACCTGCAATTATTGGTACATCCAACTTTAATTTCGTCCTCCTATATAATGCTGTTCTTTCTTCTAAAGTAAGAGTAGGTGCCTCTCCTGTGGTTCCTGTAATTACAAGGGCACTACTACCCTCATCAATAAGCTTTCTTCCCAATTTTACAGCCCCGTGGTAATCCACATCAAGGTTTTCATCAAATGGAGTAACCATTGCAGTTATGAGTCTTCCCCAATCTATCATAATATCCCTCCTAAATTTGGTGGTAATTTATACTATGATATATTTTTCTATTTGCTAATATTCCTCAACAAATTAGTACTAGTAGAATAATATAAAGTAGGAATATGGAGGAGGTATATTATGAGCCTTGTAGTATTAAAATTCGGAGGTACTTCTCTTAAGAATATAAGTAGGGATAGCCAATTCTTAAATCATATCAAAAAACATGCCCATAAGGGAAAACAAATTGTAGTGGTTGTATCGGCCATTGGAAGGATGGGTGACCCCTATTCAACCGACACCTTGATTAAGCAATTGGAAAACATCAATAGCCAAATTGACCCAAAGAAAAAGGATTTTATCATGTCCTGCGGAGAAATCATATCAGCAGCTATTGTATCACATTTGTTGGAAAGCATAGGTCTGCCCTCAGAGCCTCTAATGGGATTTCAAGCAGGGATACTTACGGATAAGGAATTTAACTCAGGAAAGATACTGGAAATAAATATAAATAAAACAATAAAACTTTTGGATGAAGGGAAGGTCGTTGTAGTTACAGGTTTTCAAGGAATAACCAAAGAACAGGAAATTACTACCTTAGGACGAGGAGGTAGCGATACAACCGCTGTTGCATTAGGAGCATATCTGGATGCTGATGAAGTATATATTTATACTGATGTTCCCGGAGTTGCTTTAATGGACCCTGTTATAGTCCCTAATACTAAATATCTAGAAAAAATTTCTTATAAGGATATGTATAATTTAGCTTCCTATGGAGCTTCTGTGATCCATCCAAGAGCAGTTTTTACGGGAATGAAGTATAATGTTCCAATTAGAGTACTTTCTACCTTTGAAAATAGTGAAGGTACTTTAATTTCAAAAGAAGATAGCCAGCAGATTATTAAGGGTTTTGCTGTAAAGACTATGGATGATAAAAAATTAATATCGCTTTTCTACAAGCCTAATTTTAAAGACCAGATATTAGTAAAGCTACTTCCATTTATAAAGGATAATAAAGAAATTATAATAAGAGTCGATTACAGTGAAGAATCCATAGGTTTTTTAATAGAAGAAGCTAATTTTAAATCCTTTGGAAATGAACTTTATATATATTTTATAGAAAAATAAGAGCCCCTAGTTAACTAGGGGCTTTGTTGTTTTTGAATTTAAATTAAAAAATCTCTTTTTATTGTTCTGATAAGGCTGTTGCTTCCACTAAAAACTGATCAATTTCACCTTTTGATTTCATATCTTCAACAAGTTCATTAATGAAATCTACCAAGTCTTGATTTCCCTTGTTAACAGCTATGTTAATTCCAGGCTCTAGGCCTAGGTCTAATTCTGCTACATAAAGGTCTGGATTTTGTTTAACATAGGCATTTGCTACAGGCTCTGCAATAATTGTAGCATTTATCTTGCCATTTTTTAATTCCAAAACAACGTCAGGTAATTTACTGATAGCAACTACTTCTGCGGTTTTAAACGTTTCATTAGCTAATGCTTCCTGAGTGGTTGCCTTTTGAACTCCAACCTTTGAACCCGCAACATCTACATCTTCAAAAGTCTTATACTTGTCCTTGTCCTCTGCTTTAACAACAAGTTTTTGCTTTGCTTGATAATATGGCACAGAGAAATCTACTACTTTTGCTCTTTCCTCAGTTGCAACCATCCCTGCAATTATCATATCAATGTCATCTGTTACAAGAGCCGGAATTACTCCTTCGAACTTCATATCTACTATTTCAAGTTCTACACCTAATTCCTGGGCTATTCTCTTAGCTATTTCTATATCTACTCCAACTATTTGATCTTGTCCATCGATTATCTTATGAAATTCGAATGGTGGATAACCAGCTGCTGTTCCAAGGACAATTTTACCTTTTTCTTTGATCTCAGCTATTTTACTGCCTTCAGTTGCCGGTGCTTCAGTGGTTGGTGTATCATTTGCTGGTGCTTCTGTAGTTGTACCATTGTTCTCTTTTGTAGTTCCTCCATTTGCACATGCACCTAGTGAAACAATCATGGAAACTGCTAATAATACTACTAATATTTTCTTTATCATCTTATATTCCTCCTATTATTTGAATTGTTATTTTATAATAGTGAGGAACTCCTTAGACCTTCGGAAATCTTATTCTTAAAGCCGAATTTAGATTCCCAGTGGCTCTTGATAAATATATTATTTAGCAAGATTAAGACCTCCTTTAATGAATTTTAATAAACTACTTGTTTTTCTTTTGCATCAAAGCCTTTGTCTTTAAAGGAAGTCCAAATAGGTTGATAAAACCTTCTGAATCCATTTGATTGTAGTCGCTTTCACCAAAGGTAGCCAAATCTTCACTATATAATGAATATGGGGACTTGGTTCCGGCAACTGTGCAATTACCCTTATATAACTTCATTCTTACAGTTCCTGTACATGTTTCTTGTGTAACATCTACAAATGCTGCAAGGGCTTCTCTTATGGTTGTAAACCACATACCGTCATATACTAACTCTGCATATTTTGAAGCTATAACTTCTTTATAATGCATTGTTTGACGGTCCAGAGTTAAATACTCAAGCTCTTGGTGAGCTTTGAAAAGAATGGTTCCTCCCGGAGTTTCATAAACTCCTCTGGATTTCATTCCTACTAATCTATTTTCTACTATATCGTCAATTCCTACCCCATTTGCAGCTCCTAGGGCATTTAGCTTTTCAAGAAGCTCTATTGGTCCTAGTTTTTCTCCATTGACGGCTACAGGTATTCCCTTTTCAAAATCTATTTCAACATAGGTTGGGGTATCCGGTGCTTGCTCCGGTGGAGTTATTACCAAATACAGGTCATCTTTTGGCTCATTCCATGGAATTTCTAAGTCTCCACCCTCATGGCTTAAGTGCCATAGGTTTCCATCCATGCTATATGGACGCTCCTTTGTTACGGGAACTTCTATGCCTCTTGCATTAGCATATTCTATAGCATCATCTCTAGACTTAATGTCCCAGATTCTCCATGGTGCAATGATTTTCATCTCCGGTGCAAGGGCCTTTATTGTAAGTTCAAATCGAACTTGGTCATTTCCTTTGCCGGTACAACCATGGCAAATTGCCTCTGCCCCTTCCTCAAGTGCTATTTCAACCAATCTTTTTGCTATAACAGGTCTTGCAAATGCTGTTCCCAATAAGTATTTATGCTCATATATACATCCAGCCTTTAATCCTGGCCATACATATTCAGTTAAGAATTCTTCTCTTATATCCTCAACATAAATCTTGCTGGCACCTGATTTGATGGCCTTCTTCTTAACAGCCTCCATATCATCGCCTTGACCTACATAGCCTGCTACTGCTATTACCTCATAACCATAATTCTCTTTTAACCAGGGTATGATAACCGAAGTATCCAGTCCCCCTGAGTATGCTAACACAACTTTTTTCATCTTAAAATGGCCTCCTAATCAATTTTCTTTAAACATCTACATAGTCAATGCCATAATGGCCTTCTGTGCATGCAATCTGTTTTCAGCTTGGTCAAATACTACGGAATTAGGTCCTTCCAGTACTTCCTCGGTGATTTCTTCACCTCTATGAGCAGGTAAACAATGCATTACAATACAGTTCTTGTGAGCAAGTTTTAAAAGCTCACTATTTATTTGATATGATTTAAGATGTTTAATTCGTTCTTTAGACTCTTCTTCTTGCCCCATACTTGCCCATACATCTGTATATAGTATATTGGCTTCTTTAGATGCTTCTTTAATATCTGTAGTAACTGTAATGGACCCTCCGCTAAGCTTTGCATCTTCCTTAGCAAGTTTAACAACTTCAGGATTCGGCTGGTAGCCTTCTGGAGCTGCTATTACTATATGCATGCCCATCTTTGCTCCTCCAAACATAAGCGAATGAGCCATATTATTCCCATCCCCTATATATGTGAGTTTTTCTCCTTTTAGCTTGCCATGATGCTCTTCAATAGTCATCAAATCAGCAAGAACTTGGCAAGGATGCAAAAAGTCAGTTAATGCATTTATTACAGGAACATCAGCATATTGAGCTAATTCAAGTACATCGTCATGTGAAAAGGTTCTAATCATTATTCCATCCACATATCTGGATAATACTCTAGCAGTGTCCTTTATGGGTTCTCCTCTGTTGATTTGTAAATCATTAGAGGATAGAAAAAGAGCGGTTCCTCCCAATTGATACATTCCTACTTCAAATGATACTCTAGTTCTGGTAGAGCTCTTTTGAAATATCATACCAAGGGTCTTACCCTTAAGAATGTGATGAGGTTGCCCCTTCTTTTGCTTGAATTTTAAATCGTGTGCAAAGTTAAGGATGTATTTTATTTCCTCTGTTGAAAAATCATGCAGAGATATGAAATCCTTACCTTTAAGTTGTGCAGCTATTGGATGCACCAATCCTAATTTATTATTTATCCATTTTTCTAAATGAACTTGTTCTATTGCCACTTTCATTCCTCCTATTATTTTAATCTATAATAGTGAGGAACTCCTTCGAACTTCGGAAATCTTATTCTCAAAGCAGCCGAACATAGATTTCCAATGGCTCTTGTTAATATTTTTAATTAGCAAGATTAAGACCTCCTTTGTAAAAATTACTTTTCATCATTATAATCTCATCCCGTTAAAAAAGCAACAACTATTTTAAATATTCTCAAAAAACATTTTAACCCTCTAAAGCAATAAGGAATTAAATCAATCACCTTTAAAAGAAAATCACCGGGGATGGATTTATATATTCTATTCCATCCCCAGTGATAAAGAACTACAATAATATTGGTTGAAGCTGTTTTCCATTTAGGGCAGCTTCTATAGCATCCTCTAGCATTTCGAATTTAGCGATCATTGACTTTGGTTTACTCAAAGCATCATCTTGGCCAAATGGTACAAAGTAGACATTCTTAGCATTTAAAAGCATCCCTATATTCTTTGCATTGCCTCCCAATGCATCGTTAGTTGCAAATGCTAAGACCAATGGTCTTTCATTTCTTAGATGGGCTTTACAAGCCATTGTAACTGGAGTATCTGTTATGGAATTAGCTAGTTTTGCCAAGGTATTTCCGGTACATGGAGCAACTACCATAATATCCAACTTAAGCTTTGGTCCAACTGGCTCAGCATCTATAATAGTTTTTATGATTTCTTTGCCTGTTATCTTTTCAAGTTTTTCCTTCCATTCATCTGCTGTACCAAATCTAGTATCAAAAGTATCAACTGATGCTGATATTATTGGATAAAGGTCTGCCCCTTTTTCAGCCAACTTCTCTATTTCAGGAAATACCTTGCTGAAGTTACAGGATGAACCTGTAAGTGCAACCCCTATTTTTAATCCCTTAAGATCCATAATATTACCCCTTTTCATCAATTATATTATATACAGTTTCCTTGATTACTCCTGCTGCCGACACAGGTGCTACCTTTCCGGGAAGGCTAAGAGCAGTTACAACTTTTACACCTAAGTCTTTAGCTGCTTGTAAATCAATCCCTCCCGGTTTTGAAGCCAACTCTATTATCAATGATTTTCTCTTAAGCTTTCCTAATAAATCTTCATTAAGAACAAGATGTGGAATTGTGTTAAATACTACATCCATATTGGTAAGGTAATATCCCAACTCCTTTAAATGTATTGGTTTGTATCCATTGTTCTTTATCCAAGCTAAGTCTGCATAGTTCCTGGCCTCAACGAAGAGGTTGGCCCCAAGTCCATGAAGTAATTTGGAAAGGGACTTACCAATTCTTCCATATCCCAATACTAAAGCGTTGGACCCATGAATAGTTGTTCTCATCTCTTCCATTGCTATCTGTATTGCCCCTTCTGCAGTTGGAATTGCATTTAGGGCCTGCATTTCCTCTCTTGAAAAGTAGTCTTCCATTTTTAATTCCAAAGATTTCCCCCTTTCCATAAATCCTCTTGCTATTTTTCCTGCTGTAAAGATTTGCTCTCTATTTATCAGTTGGAATAGTTCTTCGATTTTTATCTGTCTGGAAAAGAAAGGTGCATTAACAAGCTCATAGTCTTCGGAGAAAGGCAATGGCCCTATAATTATATCTGAATTCACTATTGCCTCATGGAGCTTTTCTGCTTGTTGTAAGTGTAAATCAAGTTTATCAAAACCATAGAGTATTACTTCATGGCAATCTTCCTCCAATAAATAAGCTAATTCAACATTTCTCATATCCCCACCAAGTATAGTAATTCTCTTTACATCCATAAAAACCCTCCTTGTATTCTCACGATAATATATCTTATGTATAATCCAGTTAAAAGTGATATAAATGCTGGTCTAGCATCTAATATTATGTAGAATAAAGGAAGGTGGTCAAATGACCACCTTCCTTTATTTAAATGTATCGCGAGTTCTTAGTGCCAAAATAACAGCCTGTTCTCTTGTAGTATGACCTAGTGGGTTTATAAGCCCTTTCTTATCTCCTTTGATAATCTCTTTTGATTTCATGAAGAATACTGCATCCTTAGCCCATGATGCTATATTGGATTCATTTGTGTAATCCTTATCATCATAAGCTAAATCCAAATCAGGACTCACTACCTTTAGACTTCTTACTAACATTACAGCTATTTCTTGTCTAGTTACAAGATTGTCTGGAAGAAACTTGCCTTCTCCAGTACCTTTAACAATCCCAAGCTTGGCTGCCTTTAGAACTTCAGGATTATTAGTATCCTTGAAGCGTTGTCCTTCATAATTTACAGTCTTTCCAGTTTGAAGCTCATAAAGCCTAACTATAACTTCACAAAATTCCTCCCTGGTGATTTCACTTTTCATATCATCCCTAATCCTATCTGAAATCAAAGAAAGTTCAACTGCCCTATCCAGCTCTTCAAAAGCCCATGGAGAAGCATTTTGATAATATGACCTTAGTCCCAAAGATACAGGGCTTGAGAATAATCCATTATTTTTCAAAACAACTCCATCCTTTGTATATTTATGACTATATCTAACCCTAAAGCTATAATTGGTGCTATTTAAGTCTATATTATCTGATATACCTTCTACTCGTGGATTTATCCTTACAATTGTCCTTCCATCTGAAGAAAATGGCAGATAATTGGATATAAGTTCCTTATTTATGGATGCCCACTCTCCTCTTCCTACCTTATAATCAATTTGATAATCTATATTTCCTAATCCATAGATTAAGGATGGATTTTTCCAAGCAAGTACAAAGTCATTACCTTCAATGCTTAAAGATAAAAAACTTGGTATACCTAGCTTTAGGTCTGTTAATCCACCTTCAGCAAAGGATATTGTTGGTATCATAAGGATAAGACAGACCAATATTATTAAATTGTTTTTCATCGTTACCTCCTGATTTACTTCTATTTATTATCCGGTGTAATATCTATCATATTATCGTCAGAATCCTCATAATCTTTATCCACTACTATTAGCTCATCTATATCGATGATATCATCATCCATTTTAGGAGTCCCTCTTTTTGATTTCCATAATTTATAAGCATCGATTTCTGTAGTTATTTTCTTAAGAATATAAGCAATAACTGCTGCATCATCAATAAATCCTCCAAAAAGAAAATCCGGTATTATATCCATAGGATTTACTAAATAGATAAGGCCTATTATAACTAGAACTATTGACCCATTTGTAAGATCCTTATAGCTTCCGCTGTAATAATCCTTTATTAACTCTGTCATTACCTTTAAATCTTCCACTATACTTCTTAATTCCTTATTTTCCGCTACGGTTTTCTTAGTTTTTCTTAAGAGCTCAATAACTTTTCCATTATCTGCAGAAAGGTCCATAGCCTTGGTTCGAAGATTGTTTATTATTCTGTCAAAATCCAATTTCATATACTCACTCCAATCCTAAATATATTATCCAAACACTATAGTTTTTATCTAAGCTTAGATATATTTTCTAATTCTAATTTTATCATAAAGATATAAAGATGTAAAAAAGTTTACTATTAAATAAAAATGGCAACCTCCATGGTTGCCATTAATTAGCTCTTATTTAATTTGTTCTTCATCAATTCCAGCTTAAGTTTTTCAGGTGTAATTGGTAACTCCCTAATTCTTACACCTGTAGCATTATATACTGCATCTACTATGGCAGGTGGTGCAGGATTAGTAACTACTTCGCCTATGGACTTGGCACCATATGGACCTGTCATATCATATGATTCTGCAAATTCTACAACAATATTATTAATATCCATTCTACATGGAATCTTATATTGCATCATAGTATTGGTTATTAACTTACCCTTCTTTGTCTCCTTAACTTCCTCAAACAAGGCCATACCGATTCCCTGAACTATCCCACCTTCAGCTTGAATTCTAGCAAGCTTAGGATTAATAACAGTTCCACAGTCTATAACCTCAACAAAGTTTAAAAGGTTCACTTTGCCTGTCTCTAAGTCCACTTCTACCTCTGCAAATCCAGATACAAAAGGAGGTGCTATATCCGTAGTGGTATATGACCCTGTTCCCATTAATTGCATATGAGGCCTCTTATATATAAGCTTGTTAGAAAAATCAACTAAGGATATGGATTTGCTTCCATCCTTGGACTTTATATCTAATCCATCAAATTCTACTTTATCAACATCTACTTCTAACATTCTAGAACCTTCCAGCAAAATCTTTTCCTTAAGGTCCTCTGCTGCAATTTTAACTGCATTACCAGAGAAGTAAGTAGTTCCCGATGCATATGCTCCTACATCAAATGGAGTAAGTTCCGTATCTGCTGAAAATACGGTAATAATATTATCAGATACACCTAAGCCCTCTGCCGCTATTTGCTTTAATATGGTATCAGATCCCGTTCCTATATCGGCAGCTCCGGTTAATAGGGTGAAGGTTCCTCCATCGTTAAGTCTTATAGCTGCAGATGCTGTATCTATACCTGGAATTCCAGATCCCTGCATGGATATAGCCATTCCTACACCTCTTATCCTAGTAGGGGATATTTCTTTTCTAGGGTATTTATTATCCCAATCTATAAGTTCCTTACCCTTTTCTACACAATATTTTAATTCACAACTATCCATTGGTATAGGTTCATTTCCTACACCAACTGTGGTAAGGTTGAATATCTCTGAACTTTCTCCCTTTCTAATCATGTTTTTCTCACGAATTACTGCAGGGTCCATATTAAGCTTTGCTGCTAATTCATTTATGGCTGATTCCAGTGCAAAGGTTCCTTGAGTAACACCATAACCCCTAAATGCTCCACCAGGAGTATGATTTGTATATACTGCTTTCCCTGTAAATCTGGCACCATCCACCCTATTATATAAAGGGAGGGACTTATACCCCGCTGCCCCAAGAACTGTAGCAGCATGTTCTCCATAGGCTCCTGTATCGGATATTACATTCATATCTATAGCCTTGATATTACCATCTTTATCTGAGCCTAAAACTACATCCAAGGTCATAGCATGTCTTGATGTAGTAGCTTGGAATGTTTCCTTTCTATCGTAGATTATCTTTGATGGCTTACCCGTCTTGTATGTTACAAGGGCCGGATAGAATTCCACCTGGGCTGTTTGTTTACCACCGAAACCTCCACCTATTCTAGGTTTAATTACCCTTACTTTACCAACCGGTATACCTAAGGATCTGGCAACATCCCTTCTCACATGGAAGGGAATCTGTGTAGATGATACTACTACTAGGGTTCCATATTGGTCCATATAAGAAAATGCCCTATAGGTCTCCATCATAGTATGGGCTTGGGCTTGTGTTACATATCTTTCTTTTATTAAGACATCACTGGATTCAAGTGCCTTTTCTACATCTCCAACTGCAAAGTTGTAAACTGCTGAAATATTCTTCTCAGGTTCAAAACCCTTATCCATATTTAAGAAACATCTTTCTCTAAAGTGAATTTTGCTTTCTGCTTCCTGGGCCTTCATCATATCTAAAACCGGTTCATAAACCTCATATTCAACTTTTATAAGCTTTATGGCTTTAATTGCGATTTCTTCTGTTTCTGCTGCCACTATGGCTACTTCGTCACCTACGTATCTAACATATTCATCCAATATATATTTATCATATACTGAAGGTTCAGGATATGACTGACCAGCTCTTGTATATAGGAACCGGGGTACATTTTCATGGGTAAAAATCACTTCTACACCAGGAACCATCTCTGCCTTTTCAGTATTGATACTCTTTATCCTAGCAAAGGCATGGGGGCTTCTAAGAATTTTTATAATCAGGCAATCTTTAGGAGCAAGATCATCAGTGTATACAGGTTTTCCTGTTACAAGTCCCATACCATCTACTTTTGATAGATTCTGTCCTACTGATTGTAAAGATTTTTTCATTCTGACACCCCCATATACCTCATAATAGCTCTTAATTGTCCAACATAACCGGTACACCTACATAGGTTTCCTGTAAGATATTGTGTAATAGATTCCTTTGTAGGGTTTTTAAGTTCTTTTTTCATTGCGATAACAGTCAATATTAGCCCTGGGCTACAATAACCACACTGGTCTACACCTTCATCTACTAAAAACTCCCCAAGTTTTCTATCCTCACCACTTATACCCTCTACTGTAGTAACACTCTTATTATTAGCTCTACTTGCATAATAAGAACAAGACAATACCGGGCTTCCATCTACTAAAACCGTACAAACTCCACATGTACCTGTATCGCATGCTTTCTTTACACTCAAATACCCATACCTTCTTAGTACTTCGACTAGATATTCATCTGGTGATATGTCAAAAGACCTTTTTTTTCCATTAACTTGTAGGTTTATAATCATTTTGACACCCCCAATAAGGCTCTCTTTACTAATATTTTCGACAGCTCTTTTCTATAAATACCGGAGCCTCTGTTGTTACTTCCATAGTGCATTTCCTCAGAAGCAATTTCACCCGCCTTTATGGCAGTTTCTTCAGTTATTCCATTATAATCTATATAGTCCATTGCTTTAACGGCTAAATTGGCTACTCCAGGTCTTGCCCCTATGGAAATCCTCATTCCTTTTTCTGTTTCTACTGCTGCCACACTTAATATAGCATAGTCAACAGCTGAATTTCTAAAGGTTTGGAAGGACCCGCCTTTAATATTTTTCTTTATAATAATCTTTTCTAAAATATCCCTTCTATGGTCTTCTTCTTTTAAATAATTTTCTAGTGAAATTCTTCCTCCTTTATATAGGAATATATCTGCATCTAATGCTAATAAACCCGTTATAGGATCTGAAAAACCATATCTGGAATATACAGTAGCTCCAATTGTAGCTATATTCCGAAGTTGCACACCTATAATATGATTAACTGAATCCCCAATCAAGCTTCCAAATTGGCCTTTTAAAAGTGGAGATATCTCAAAACTTCTTAGGCTTGCCATCGCACCTATTTCTATTTCATCTCCCATATCCTTTATATAATCAAGTCCTAGATCGGATAAATCTATGGCAAGACCTATTCTCCTAGATCCCATTCTTAAAAAACACCCACCACCGATTAGTCGGGCAGATTTTTTTGATATCAATGCCTGGTATGCATCATCTATGGTTTTAGGTAATAAATAATCTCCAAAAGTTATCACTATAGCTCACCTCTTCTCCTAAAGTTATTTGATACAATTTTACTATAATTATTCCCATTATTGCTTCTTAGAGCACTAAATCTTATTAATTCATCCACATAATACTCAGAGTTATACATAATTTCTTCCCCCTCATGGGAATACTTTATTACATCTACTCTTAAAATTGCTGAATTCGTTTCAAGTCCTAGTATTTTTGAAATTTCTTCAGTAACTAACTGAGGAATCATTTCCATATAGTCATAATTAAAAACTATTGAGCTATTATTTTCCACAAAATCAAATATGGACTTCCCAAGCTGTTTTTCATCAATAACTAGGTTGGATATGAATTTTTTCGGTATCCTATTGATACAAAAAGCAGCTACTTTTTTATTTGCATAGAATGTTTTCTCTACTTGAATTATTTCTTCCCCTTCTTTGAGTTTCAAATATTTTATTGAATCCTTATCAGCATAGGTTGTTTTATAGGATATAAGGTCTACATCTAACTCATAGCCACAGTTTTCAATAAAGCTACCTAGCTCTCCCCTATAGTCCAGGTTTTCTGCAAGCTTACGAGCAAAGGTTGTAATAACAGTACTGGTCCCTTGATTCTTTTCAATAAGCCCTTCACTCTCCAGTACCGTTAAAGCCTCTCTAATAGTAAGCCTGGACAAACCCATTTTATCAGCAAGTTTGCTTTCAGAAGGTAACTTTAAACTAGTTTTTTCAAGTCCTAATATGTAATCTCTAAGTATATTAACAGCTTGTTTAGACATAGTTTGCTTATTGGGTTTTTGAAGTTCCTCCATATTTACTACCTCCTTAGCCCATATTAAGAAGATGAGTATATTAGATATTAATATACTCATCAATCAAAAGCGAGGGATACCAACCTCTTTATACTCTAGCTGCTGTTTTATTTACCGTATCTCTAGCTATATTTTCTTCAACTACTTTTTTATCCTTAGGTAAAAGGATATTTAGCAATATAGCAGCTAAAGTTGACATTACTACCGAAGAGGAACCAAATACTGTATTAACCCAGGTTTGGAATCCTTCCAATGAGCCAGGTACCGATGTAATTCCTACTCCTATTGCAACAGCTAAACCTACCACCGCTGTATTTCTAGGAGTAAGGTCTGCTGAAGCTATCATCTTTATCCCAGTCATTGTTATCATTGCAAATACGGATATTGTTGCTCCTCCAATAACAGCATAAGGTATAGTCGTCAATACAGCTGACAGTTTAGGAATCATACCTGCTATTAAAAATATTCCTGCTGCGAATGCGAATACGGTTTTATTAACAACTTTATTTACTGTTACAATTCCTACGTTTTGGCTATAAGTCGCCGTTGGAAGCCCCCCAAAGAACGCACTGATTACACTTGTTATTCCGTTAGCCTTGATTCCACCTGAAAGTTCCTTATCTGTAGGTTCTCTATCAAGGCCCCCTAATGTTGTTGATGAAAAATCACCAATTGCTTGAACAGCGTTAACGATGTACATTATTACCATAGATATAATAGCACTTATTTCAAATTTCATACCAAAGTATAAAGGTGGAACTACTTCAAACCAACTAGCTTCACCCACTGCTTTAAAGGATACCATTCCCATAAAAAATGCTACTATATATCCTACTATCATACCAATTAATATTGCTGCCAACTTTGGAAGTCCTTTTCTAAAGTATGTAAGATATATGACAACTGCTAAAGTTATAATTGCAACAAACCAATTAGATGGTGAGCCGAATGTTGGGCTTCCTGCTCCTCCTGCCATGTATCTTACTGCTACTGCATAAAGAGAAAGACCTATGGTAAAGATTACTGTTCCTGTTACAATCGGAGGGAAAAATTTTCTTAGTTGTTTTACATATACTCCAAATATAAATGCCGCTATACCACCGGCCACTTGTGCACCTAAAATTGTGGCAATATCAAATTGGCCTGCTATAGCTAAAATAGTAGGCACATAAGCGAAACTAGTACCTATTATCACAGGTAAACCTGCCCCGACCCCCTTAATTGGATATAACTGCAATAATGTTGATAGGGCAGATACTATAAGGCTGATCTGAATCAGAGTAGTTTTATCCGATACACTAAGACCAGCAACATTTGCTACCAATATGGCGGGAGTTACAATGCCGACGAATGCTGCAACTACGTGTTGAAAGCCCAGAGGAATTATTTCCTTTTTATCCGGAATCCCATCCATTTTAAAAATCGAGCCTACTTCCTTCTTTGAACTAGCTTTCATTTTTTCACACCCTTTTATTTTATTTAGTTTAGCTTGCTGTAAACTTATCTGATAACTTTACAAATAGTTTAACTCAACTGACTAGAAATTCATGTGGAGAACATTTACAAATTTTCTTTATTTTCATCACTTTTTATAATGTGAAGTATATATTATATAAAAGTAATTATCAAAAATCAATATTTGATAATTTATTACTCCAGAACAAAATCTCCATCTAATTAAACATATATGTAAGCCTTTGCAGGAATTTCAAACACAGCTACAAACAGATGAGACCTTAAGATTAGTTTTTGAAGCTAGGGATATATTTCATCTCCTTATTAAATCTTCATAAAAATAGTTTATATAATATTATCCTTTTAGTTATATCTTTACAAAAACACCCCACTTTATAAATTTGTATAAAGTGGGGTATTCCTAAATTATTATTTATTATTTAAATTATATTTCTCTTCAACCTTATTCCAATCAACTACATTAAACCAAGCATCAATATAGTCTGCCCTCTTGTTTTGGTATTTTAAATAATAGGCATGTTCCCATACATCTATCCCCAGAAGTGGTTTCAGGCCTTGAGATATTGGATTATCTTGATTTGCTGTTGAAGTTATAGATAGTTTTCCATTAACATCCGATACAAGCCATGCCCAACCACTACCAAATCTACCTAATGCAGCTTTCTTAAATTCTTCTTTAAACTTGTTGAAACCACCTAAATCTTCATCGATTCTCCTTGCTAACTCCCCAACTGGAATTCCTCCACCACTTGGTGACATTGTCTTCCAAAATATCTTGTGATTTAAGTGTCCTCCACCATTATTTCTAACAGCTGTTCTAATCTCCTCCGGAAGGGAATTTAAATTAGCGATAAGGTCTTTTATACTCATCTCCTGATATTTTTCATGACCTTCCAAAGCTTTATTTAAGTTGTCTATATAGGTTTGGTGATGTCTTGTATGGTGAATCTCCATAGTCATCTTGTCAATATGTGGCTCCAACGCATCATATGCATATCCTAGTTCCGGTAATTTAAAAGTCATTTCCATCTCTCCTTAATCTATTTGAATTTAATTATTATCTATGTCTTTTATACCCCTATGTTTAATTGATAAACATTATCATTTAAAAAATGTATATAAATTTTTATAAATGTCTATATTAAGATTAAGGAGGAAGTAAAATGGCTTACAATAAAAGAAGCAGATTTGATGGTTGGCTAAACCATAAGGAACTTGAGCTAAAATATGAAGATCAATGGGATAAAAGAAGTCGAAGCCCCAGTGAGAAAAACTACTTAATTGGTAATAAGACCATGGGAAATCCATGGAATAATGTGGATAACCCCAATTGGCAAAATCAAATGTTTAGTACCGGTCATGGACAGTCTAAACTAAAGGATCCTCAAAGGTTAGAAGCTGATAATAAAATCGAAGATAATAACTCAAATAGGGATTTGTTAAAGGATTAAAAAGAGGAGATTTCAAATAATCTCCTCTTTTTAATCCTATGCTTTTCTTAGTTTAAAATAAAATGTGCTTCCCTCTCCTAATGTGCTTTTAACACCATATTCCGCCTTGTGAGCAAGCAATATAGACTTTACAATGGAAAGCCCTATCCCTGAACCAGAAATAGGTCTCTTATGGGCCTTTCCTACCTTATAGTATCTGTCCCATATGCTATCTAATTCTTCTTCAGCTATTCCTATTCCTTTATCCTTTACTTCAAATAGTACTCTATCCCCTTCATCCTTTATATTAATTATAATTTCTTTTGTATCAGTTGAATAGTTTACTGCATTGCTTATTAGATTGTAGATTACTTGTTGGATTTTACTCTCATCACCTAAGACCTTAGTCTCTCCCATTGAATTTATCTCAAAACTATAGCCATGCTTATCCTTAAATAGCCTAAATCTATTTAATATATCTTCTGTTGTCTTTTTAATATCGAAACTAACCATACCAAGATTTTCAAGACCAGATTGAGCCTTAGATAAATCTAACATATCGTTTACTAAGTATGAAAGTCTGTCAGCTTCATCTATAATAGTTTTAATATGAGAATTTCGTTTGATCTCATTATTTCCTGATATATCCCTAATCATTTCACCGTAAGATTTTATAAGGGTAAGGGGCGTTCTCAAGTCATGGCTAACATTGGCAATTAAATCTCGCCTTAGTTCTTCTGTCTTTGAAAGTTCCTCCGTTGCATAATTTAAAGTATCAGCCAAATTATTTATTTCACTATAATCACCCTTTTTAAAGACTACATTATAGTCTCCTTGAGCTAAGGATTTTGCAGAGTCCGTAATCTCATCGATGGGCTTTGTAAGTCTTGTTGCTATTAGATATGAAAGTATAAGAGCCATTGCAAGGGATGCAAATGTAACTATTATTAGTTGATTTTTCAAGACGCTTACTGTTGAATCCACAGGTTGAAGTATAGAATTTATATATAGGAAGTAGTTGGACCCACTGCCATTTTCTAAAATAGCACCATAGACAAGTGTCGGTTCATTAAACCTACTGTCCTCACGATAATAGACTACATGATTGTCTGGAGAATTAAAAAGGTTTATTATAAACTCCGAAAAAAGCTTGGAATCAAGCCTAGGCTGTCTAAGGATATCAAATAGATTTAAGGGATATACCAAGTTCCCACTTTCATCCAAGATTTGAATGACTATTCCTTCACTTAGGGATGTTGTATAGAGAAGGTCCTCAAATCCCTCCTTTCCATATGCTTGTATTAAAGAATTACCTATTTTCTTTATTTCATTAGTCTTCATGGACTCATAAAATCGATTCAAAAAAACAGTTTGTAATAGCCATAATATAATCATTATGACTGCTGCAAAGAGAATAAAATATGACCATATTTTAAATTTTATACTATCCTTATCTATAAATTTCATATTCTCACCTATTCTACGCATTCAAACTTATAACCTAAACCCCTTAGAGTTACTATAAATCCCCTATATGGCCCCAGACTACTTCTTAGCATTTTTATATGTGTATCAACAGTTCTATCATCACCATAAAAATCAAATCCCCAGATTTCATTTAAGAGTTTTTCCCTTGATAGGGCTATATTTCTATTTTTTACCATATAAAATAAAAGATCATATTCTTTTGGGGTCATCTCTACCTTTTGACCATCTACATATACATTTCTACCATCAAAATCTATTTCAAGACCCTTAAAAACCAATCTTTTATTTTTAACTTCCTTATTCTGGTTTCTATTGATTATAGCTTTGATTCTAGCCATAACTTCCTTTGGTGAAAAGGGTTTAGTTACGTAGTCATCAATTCCAATTTCAAATCCAAATAGCTTATCGTATTCCTCTCCTCTTGCAGACAGCATCAATACCGGAATATCCTTATGTTTTCTTATTTCCTTAATAGCCGAATATCCATCTAACTTTGGCATCATTATATCCATTACTATTAAATCAAAATCCATAGTCTTACAGAGATTAACTGCTTCCATTCCATCTGAGGCCTCAGCGATTTCATAGCCTTCAAATTCCCCATATTCCCTTAAGACCTCTCTTATTTTTTCTTCATCATCTACTATAAGCAATTTTTCCATAGTCTCACCCCGACTTTATTATCCCTACTTAATGCCTTTTACTGCCCTTTCTATTCTCTTCATGGCTTCTTCTACATTGGCCCTGCTTGTTCCAATATTCAATCTCAAGAAACCTTCCCCCTCTTTTCCAAAGCTAGTACCATCATTCATAAAAACTCTAGCCTTCTTTATCATTAAATCATTTAATTCCTCTTGGCTTAGTCCAAGTTCTCTAAAGTCTAACCATAGTAAGAAGGTTCCATCGGGCTTAATCATCTTAAGTTCAGGAATGTTTTCATTTAAATAATCCAATACATAATCTGCATTTCCTTCTAAATAAACTAGAAGTTGATCTAGCCATTCTTCTCCATAGCTATAGGCCGCTTCTAACCCTACTGCTCCAAAAATGGATGTATGGTCGATTCCTACTGATAAAATTTCAGCATTCACCTTGTTTCTAATTTCTTCATTAGGTATTATAGCAATAGATGTAAACAAACCAGCTATGTTAAAGGTCTTGCTTGGAGCTATAAGGGTAATAGTCCTATTAGCAATTTCTTCAGAAAGAGAAGCTAGCATAATGTGTTTATTTCCCTTATAGGCCAAATCACAATGAATTTCATCTGAGATTATATAATTATCATTTTCTATACATAGTTTAGCTAACTCATTTAATTCTTCCTTTTTCCATACCCTTCCGACTGGATTATGAGGACTACAAAAAAGCAGAAGCTTGGAATCTTTAAGCTTTATAGCTAAATCCTCAAAGTCCATTTGATATTTTCCATCCTGAAGGATTAAGGGATTTAAGTTTACTTTCCTTTTAATATTATCAATAGTTCCTCTAAAGGGAGGATAAACCGGTGGTTGTATTACTACACCATCATTTTTATCGGTCAATGCTCTCATTCCTATGTTAAATCCAGTAACTACACCTGGCGTAAATACTATCCATTCCCTTTTAATATCCCAATCGAATTTTTTCTTAACCCAATTGATTATAGAATTAT
>CAZIMA010000012.1:12472-26959 GCA_964540195.1 uncultured Tissierella sp. | reverse complement strand
ACATAATTCCGTCTTCATATCTTATTGTATCAATCACAACTTATCCTCCTAATCTGTATTAAGCCTAAAGTATTTCTTAACAGACTTCTAAATTGATCCCCAACCCTATTACCTGTCTTTTTAGTGTACATTAAAATAAGCACCACCTATAAACTCTCTTAGTATTGAATTAGGTGGAATTGCATCTTCATCTTCAATATCTCTAAAATACTCTAAGAACCTTCTAAGCTTCTTGGCCTCGCTATAGTATACACTCTTGTTGTCGATAGATGATAGCAAGGGGACTACATATTTTTTTAAAACTGCTAATTCGTATACCAGGGCAGTATCAAACATTATATCCGCTTCCTCCTGGAATGGGAATATATGCTTTTCTTCACCTTTTCTTACTCCACTCCAAAGTTCAAAAGTCCTTAAAATATCATTCCCCCTAAATTTAACATCTCTTACTATTCTTCTAATAAGCCTGGTATCAGTAGTTGAAATACGATTATGGGAATCTATATTTAAGTTAGTTAAGGCTGATATATAAATTTTAAACTTATTCTTTTCCGGTATATTAAAAGTAAGCCTTGGATTAAGGCCATGAATTCCTTCGATAATAATTGGATGATCACGGTCTACTCTAACGAATTTTCCTGATCTTTCCCGTTTACCTGTTAAGAAATTGAACTTTGGCAGTTCAATTTCCTTGCCTTCCAATAGCTTTACTAAATCCATATTGAATGCTTCTAAGTCAATTGCCTCAAGTGATTCAAAATCAGGAGTTCCATCCTCACTTAAGGGGGTTTTATCACGTTCAATAAAGTAGTTGTCTACGGATATTGCTACGGGTCTCTTCCCATTAACCCTAAGTTGTACAGAAAGCCTATTGGCAAAAGTAGTCTTACCGGAGGATGATGGCCCTGAGATAAGTATAATATTTCTATCCTCATCTTTACATATTTCATCGGCAATAAAGCCTATTTTCTTTTCATGCAATGCTTCAGATATGGCAATTATCTCACCAATACGGCCTGCATTAGTCTTTTCGTTCAAAGACCCTATATAGGATAAATCCAAAATATCTAACCAATTTTGTGTTTCCTTAAAGACTTTAGCCAATTTTTTTTGCTCCTTGTAGTTATCCATATCGTAGTCGTTCTTACGACTTGGAAAAAGCAAAAGCACCCCAGGATAATAGTATTTCAACTTAAATTCCTTAACATAACCTGTAGATGGAGCCAAATATCCATGGAAAGAATCAACTTGGCCATTGAACTTATATACACTAACTTTCTCCTTATCTATGGAACTAAAGAGCCTAACCTTGTCTTCGTACCCTTCATCTTTGAATAGTTTAATAGCCTCATCCCTTGGGTAATCGATTCTTGTTATTGCAATATTGGCTTCTACGATTTCTCGCATCTTGGCTTCAATTTCGGCAGTACTACTAAAGGTTATACTTCTATTGTGTTCTAGCTCAGCATATAATCCAGATCCTAAGAAATGTTCAATTGAAACATTAGCATCCTTATAAAGGTCCTTTACTGCCATAATAAATACTGCGGAGATAGTCTTTGTATATATCCTGTACCCATCTACATCATGATTGTCTAAAAATAGTATCTCCGTTCCATCTTGGACTGGCTTATTCAATTGAAAAATTTCATTGTTGATTCTGGCTCCAAGGTATTTCTCGTATTCTGAGCCAAAAACAACCTTAGAAAGGTCCTGCAATGTCATCCCTTCGGCTATTTCATACTCTCCATAATTTACCACCATTACTTTCTTATCCATAAACAACCTCCTATCCAAATAGGTCTTTTTCAATTCTCCTTAAATTTTCATCTAGAGGTGCTTCAAAGGATTTCTTATTTAAATATTCTAAGGGTTCTTCAATTCCGTTAAATTCTATTTTGTAGCCGTGTAGCCATTGATTATTTAATCCATATTCTTGACTGAACTTTTTATTCACTGTATTATTCCCATATTTTCTATCCCCTATTACCGGGTAACCTAGAGAGGAAAGATGACTTCTAATCTGGTGTGTACGACCTGTTATTAGGTCTATTTCCAACAGGGAATAATCCTTATTACTATTTAAGACTTTAAAATGGGTTTCAATTCTCTTACTACCCTCGTTGCTTTCAGATGAAACACTTACTAGGTTCCTTTCCTCATCCTTGTTAAGAAAGGCCTCAGCTTTAAAGTCCTTCTCTACCCTTCCCTTAACTATAGTCTTATATAGCTTCCTTACTTTGCCTTTCTTAATTGCTGCATTAATTAGCTGTAGGGCTTGATAATTTTTAGCACCAATTATTATTCCTGATGTGTTTCTATCCAGCCTATTACAGATAGAAGGGGTAAAGGTCTTTTCAAGCCTCGGTATATAATCTCCCTTTTCAATTAGGTAACTTATCATACTATCTACTATGTTGTCTTCAAACTCTCCACCACCTGCTCCATGGGATAGAATTCCCATAGACTTATTAATCAATATGATGTTTTCATCTTCGTATATGATGTTTGGCATCAGTTTAGACCTTATTTGGCCCTTTATAGTTATAAATTTATCTATAGTTTCATCTGCAAGATATAGCTGTATTATATCTCCTTCCATAATAGTGCTTTCCGGATTAGCTTTAGCACCGTTTAGCTTAATATTCTTCTTTCTTAGCATTTTATAAATAAAACCCTGTGTTGCATTTTCCATATATTTCTTTAAAAACCTATCTAATCGCTGGTTACTTTCATTTTTATCTATAGTTATTTCTCTCAAGTTTTCTCACCCTTATCTTCTGTTCTATGTTATAATTATAATATATTATGGCTTAAAATGATAACTTTTAGTTTAAACATTATTAATTTGTCTACATGAGGTGAATTTATGAAAAAAGTGATTGAGAAAATTAAGGATATATTATATGATACCTTCGATTATCTTGTAATGATAGGAATTATAGTTGCTGTAGTGGTTATTATTGGTTGGAGATTGGACGTGCTATTTGCCAGTGATGTAAAGGTTATTCCCGGAACAGAAATACATACAGTTGAAGAATCAGGAAACAAATCTGAAGAGGGAGCCAAGGAAGATACCGATAAAGAAGAAGCAGATGAAACACTTGAAGAACCCGAAGACCTTCCTCCCCTTGCAGAAGAACCCCCTACAAAACCAACACAAGCTAGCGGAGAGATGGTTAATATAAATATACCTGCCGGATCCTATCCCGGAAAAATCGGAACTATATTATTAGATGCAGGCCTTATAGATAGCAGCAAGAATTTTATTGCAAAGGCTGTTGAATTAGGTCTGGAAACCAAACTCAAGTCAGGGACATATAGCATCCCTAAAGGCAGTAGTTATGAACAAGTAATAACAATATTGACCAAATAGAAAAATCCCCGGACTTAACTGACTCATATCAGCTTCCGGGGATTTTTGTTTTTTAATATTTTTCGTTAATGTACTCATCGATTAAGGAAGGCTTCATACCCTCTATAAATACTCCCTCTTCCTTCAGTATGTCTAAGAACCACTGAGCTTTAGAGTGGAAGATTGCCTCTTTGTAATCCTTTAGCACCACTTCAAATAGCTTATCTTGAAGGGCCTTTGATTTAACTTTTACATAATATGCTTCTACGTTTTTAAATTCAATAAACTTTATTAAACCCAAGGCAGCTTTATCCTTCTCATGATAATAGTGGTTACCCTTATTTAAATAAAAAACATAGTACTTTTGATGCTTTTTTGTATTCCTTATTTCCTTGGCCATAGTAGTATAGTACTTGGCCATCACGTTGTAATACTGATAATTGTACATTCCCTTTTCAAAGCTGTCAATCTTCAAAAACGGCTTGATATTCATCTTTGTAACTATGTCGTAATTATTTTCAATAAATTCCCTCTTAGTAATATCCCCATTTTTAAACTGAACTATTAATGAAGACCTGTCTGCAAAGAAAGAGTCAAACATGCCTTTTCGTTTGTACCGATTAAGATATGATTCCAAGTTATACACCCATTCTATTAAAATTCACAATTTATACCCATTATATCACATTAACGGAATTTTAGCAGGTTAATTTCCTTTTCCGTTAGTTCCCTGTATTCTCCCGCTGCCAAAGAAGAGTCTAATTCCAATGGCCCCATGGAAATTCTCTTTAAAAACAAGACTTTCATTCCTTGGGACTCAAACATCCTCTTTACTTGATGGTACTTTCCTTCTTGAATTGTAAGCTTAATCTTGGATATTACTCCTGATTCAAGAATTTCAAGTTTTGCAGGCAAGGTCAAATATCCATCATCCAGGGTCACACCCTTACTAAAAATTTCTATATGCTCATCTTCCACAGTTCCATCCACCTCTGCAAAGTAGGTTTTATCTACCCCCTTTTTTGGAGATAATAGCTCATGAGCTAATTTCCCATCGTTAGATATTAAAAGCAAACCTTCCGTATCCTTATCAAGCCTTCCTACTGGAAAAGGTTCATATATAAGGTATTCATCAGAAAGAAGATCTATTACTGTCCTTGTTAAAGGATCATCTGTGGATGAAACTAAACCCTGAGGTTTATTCATCATAAGATAGATGAATTCTCTATAATTAACCACTTCTCCACCTATTGTAATTTCATCTTCGTATGGATTTACCTTAATGTCCCTTTTCTTAATTATATTTCCATTAACTTTAACTATTCCATCTTTCACAAATTTTATAACATCTTTACGGCTACCATAGCCCATATTTGCCAATACTTTATCTAATCTTTCTAATTTTGCCATTCTAAAATCCTCCATTTATTTAACACCATTGCAACCAGGTCTCCTCGTTTTATTTTAACCCATGACTCCATTAATTAAAAGCATAAAAAACTATGAACTAGTTAAAACTAAGGAGGAAGATGGTGTTTGATATATACCACTTCACTAAATAAAGATTTGAAAGGAGTAGGGATATGGATAACAAACCATTAAATGGAGTTAAGTGTATAGTTACATCATGTTTTTATAACAAGGATGGGAATAAGTGTATGGCAGAACAAATTCTGGTAGAGCCAAAGCATGCCAATACCTCTGATGACACTGACTGTTCAACATTTAAACCAAAATAAGTAGGTCTTAAAAAAAATGAGGTGGCCAATGGCCACCTCGCTATATTTCTACCTCTAAGCAGTATTCTCTCATAAACTCAGGAATTTTATCTAGTGTATAGTCTACATTTACGTAGAACTCTACACCATACTTCTTACATATCTTATTTAGAGAATCATGTATATATACTAAGTCCTGCAATTCTAGGTTCATTATTTTATATATTCCATCAACATATATCTTTTCTAAATCATAATCCATAGATATAAGACCACACAAAAAGCCATAGAATGATTCAACGTTCAATATGTTGAATTCCATGGCATTAATAAGTCTTACATTATAATTCAGAGTGAATATATGATCATCATCTACATCAATAAACGCAATGTTTCCATTACCCTCCTTCATATCATTGTTAGCATTATCAATTAACCATTTAGTTTTTCCAGCACCTTTTTTACCTAAAATGAACTTAACCATGATTAACCACCTAACCTTTCAATTATTTTTGGGGTATTATTGGCAATTGGCAATCAATCGCATTACACCCGACTAAGAGGTATTACCTCGTTTTTAAAAGTTTTTCAATGCTTTCCCATTTAGATAATCGAATTTCTTACCTTGATGTCGATTTTCCTTCTCCATGATGGAAACGATTTCATCCCTTATCTTCCACCAGGATTCTGACCAGTTTACGAAGATGGAATTCTCTTCAGGTGCCCTTCCCATAATCCTTTGGACTACAATATTTGGATCTAGATATTCCAAAAAGGATATTACTCTATGTATATACTCCTCTTTAGAAATTATATCTATTTCTCCATCTTTATATTGTTCACCCATCTTAGTATTTTCTAATATATAGAGATTATGAAGTTTCACTTCATCAACACCTAAGGCTGAAATGACCTTGGCATTTTCAATAACATCTCTCATATCATCCCAAGGCAAATTCAATATCAAATGAGTACATACCCTTAAATTATGGGCTTTAATCCTAAGTACTGCATCTATAAATTCAGCCAAAGTATGCCCTCTGTTAATCTTTACTAGGCTATGATAATTTACAGACTGGAGCCCTAATTCAATTATGATATCTATACCCATATTTATTTGAATTTCCTCAAGAAATTTTAAATATTTATCATTTATACAATCAGGCCTTGTAGATATTGATATGGCTACAATATCTTCTACTATTCCATCCTGGACATATCTCTTAAAATCCTCTAATGCCATATAAGTATTTGAGAAATTTTGAAAATAAGCTATAAACTTCTTGGCCTTATACCTTCCCCTTATATATGACATATTCTTACTTAACTGTTCTTTAACACTCATGCAATCCGGTAGATTTTCAAAAGACCCCCCTTCTTCACCGCAAAAAGTGCATCCACCTTTGCTCAAGGTTCCATCCCTATTTGGGCATGTAAGAGGAAGTTTTATAGGAAGTTTATATACCTTTTCCCCATACCTATCCTGTAAATACTTTGAATATGTGTTGTAAATTTCTATCGTCAATCTTTCACCTCAAATGTTTCAACGGACTAAATCTTAACCTTTTTTAATCCCAAAATCTTTCTTAATTCATATGCAACCCCTGATTCATTGTTGTCCCTTTGAGTAACTAAGTCTGCTGCTTCTAACATTAAGCTACTTCCATTTTTCATAGAGATGCCTAGGCCTGAATTGATAATCATCTCCAAGTCGTTATTATCATCGCCTACTGCAATAATCTCATCAGCTTTGATTCCTTTTGTGTCTGCATATTCTACTAAACTCTTCCACTTGCTACCCCATGGGTTCATAATCTCCAACATTGCCTCTGCTATTTGGATTTTCTCCAGAATATGGGAGTTATAAGCTTTAGGAAACCTATTATTAAGCTGTTTATAAAAGTCTACTAATTTGGATTTTTTTCCGGGATAGACTAAGGCCAATACTCTTTCCTGCTCAAACAACTCCTCTATAGACATTATTTTATAACGATTTTCTGTCGCTGTAAAATAAGAGCAGGCCTCTTTCTCAAAAAAAACACTTTCAACTAACATATCAATTCCATCTTCATAATAATCCACGTGTACAATGGGATGAAGACTAAGCTCTTTACCCAACTTTAACACCTTCATTAAATCGTCCTTACTAATAAACTTATTAAAGATTATCTTATCATCTATGGAATTGCGGATTATATTACCATTGTTGGCCAAAATGGTCAAGCCATTTGGAATTTTTGAAGTCAATTCTTTAGCTGAATAATACCTTCTTCCAGTCGCAATAACTATCTCATATCCTGCCACTATAGCATCGCTTATAAAGTCCAGGTTTAATTGTGGTATTTTCTTTTCATCGTTTAATAGGGTTCCGTCCAAATCCAATGCAATTAATTTATACAATATTACACCTCTAATTAACACTTAATAACTATTTCAAAAAGAATAGGAAAAAAGTACCCTGCTCAGCAAGATACTCTTATAATTATTCCTCGTCTTCTTCATCCTCGAACTCGGAATCATCTTCATCAGTAAATAAGGCATAAAAAGCCTCTGAAACAAGTTCGAACTCTCCCTCATCTTCTATTGAAACAAGGTCGAATTCCTCATCTTCTAATTCCTTGTAGCCATAAAGAAGCACTTCCTCTTCACCTATAGGTAAAAGAGCAATATATTCCTTATCTTCAACTTCAAATATTCCTAAAACTTCACACTCTAGCTCTGAATCATCATCTAGAGTTAGGTAAATTATATCCACATCACCGTGGTCATGATCGTGATCATGGTCATGGTCACAACCGCAATTTCCGCAATGCTCATGCTTATCGTTCATATTATTTACGCCTCCTTAAATTAAATTGGTATATAAGACTATAGTACCCCAATAATGGAATTTAAACAAGCAATTTTTTCACACAAGGGGACGGTTCTTCTGTGTTATTTTTGATTTAACACAAGAGAACCATCCCTCTGTGTTGTCCGAATATGTCTATTGCAATAAGAACTATGTCTTCACCCTGGATTTGAACTTCAAATGACCTTTCAATCCAAGGTTTTTCTCTAGTTTTAAAATCTTCATATATTATAGTATTGTCTTTAACTCTAATTATGCTTATATAATCCAAGAGAGCTAGTGCATCCTTAGTTAGTATCTCATCTATTACAAGCTTATTCTTCTTTGTAAACTTTAGACTTTCTATATTAGGCTTATAGTCTAATAAGTTTATTTTTAAAGTATTTATATCATTATTAGCCAAAGTCCTAGTTTCTAAAAGTAATTCTCCTTCCTTTTCACTGTTCTCAAATATACCTTCAGAATGGATTTCCTTATAGTTGGACTTGCTTATCCGTTTCTTAATTGTAAGTATGGAGGATTTGCTCATATCTGACCCGACCCACTGTCTTCCTAGTCTATTAGCAACAGCTAATGTAGTACCACTTCCTGCAAAAAAATCTGCCACTATGGAATTTTCATCAGTGGATGCTAATATTATTTTCTCCAGCAACTTCTCAGGCTTTTGAGTTTCGTAGCCCACTCTCTCCTTAGATGTTCTGCCAACCATGTTTATCTCCCATACATCCTTAGAATTTACCATGGTATACCAACCAAGCTCATCCTGAAATTCCTCTACCCCCTTAAACCTATATGGTTTATAATTCCTATTATAGGATTTCTCCTTTATAGGATTAAATATATAATCCTTGGCCTTGGAATAAAATAATATAGAGTCGTGCTTTCTTGAAAAATATCTATTGCTTGTTCCTCCGGACTTATAGGACCATATTATCTCATTTAAGAAATTATCAACTCCAAAGATTTCATCCATAATGACCTTAAGGTAATGGACAGTTCGAAAATCAACATGAAGATAGATACTGCCTTTATCCGACAACAACTCCCTCATTAAGATCAATCGCATAGTAAGCATCTCAAGGTAATCCTCAAAGCTACTCCAAATATCGCTGTAGGCCTTGTACTCAACAACCCGTTTTTCTCCTTGAAAGTCTAACTCAACCCGGTTAATATAATCACTCATCGTAAAGAATGGCGGGTCTATATAGATTAAATCAAGTTTATATCCCTTATTCAACAGATCAGTCATGGCGTAGATATTATCTTCATGATATAGGACATTCATATGCTTAGACTCCTGATCAAATAAACTTTTCAGCCCAGTCAAATTAGAAGTTTCATGATGTATTTCAACTTGCTCCATTGAAATTTGTTTTGATTCTGCAAGTATTTTTTCTACCTTTATTTTACTATTATGTACTATTTCCCATAGTTTTTGTAGCATAGCTTACCTCCTGATGATACTATGAATATGATACCATGGGAAATCGTATTTCTCAACGGTATATGGCGAATAAGTCTTAATGGTATTATTCAATCAAAAGAATCCTGCCAGAATAAGCAGGATTCTTTAAATGTCTTTCCAATCTATATGTTCCACTAACTTGTCTACAAACTTCACCAGTGCATCTACATGCATTTGTTCAAATCTACTGAATTCCGGGCTATCTATATCCAATACACCTATAACTTCTTCACCTTTAATTATGGGAATTACAAGCTCTGAATTAGATGCTGAATCACAGGCTATATGCCCGGAAAATTTATGG
This sequence comes from uncultured Tissierella sp., assembly GCA_964540195.1. Classification (GTDB taxonomy): domain Bacteria; phylum Bacillota; class Clostridia; order Tissierellales; family Tissierellaceae; genus Tissierella_B. The sequence goes on along the minus strand of CAZIMA010000012.1, from coordinate 17,266 downwards.
ACATCGGGTACAAGTTGTACTTGTCTACTTGCAACTGCTGTACCACATACTCCTTTACCTATGGCAATTCTATTACATGCTGGTAGGCCTTGGAATGGCCCCAGAACAAGGTCACCATCCCTCATAAAATAGAAGCCTGCCCAATTGATTCTGTCTATGCAGGCATTGATAATTGCAGTAGCGTTGGATATATTAGCTAGATGGTCCTCTTCTGAACTCAATTGCCCCTGCAATAAGACTAGCATATATCTTAGTCTTTCTTCTTCCCTCATATTCTTAATTGGATCTAGTTTAAACATCTAATCCCTCCTAAATAGCAAGGAACAAAGGGGTCGGTTCCTTTTGGTCCTTGAAACAAAAAGCACTGTCCCCACTGTTTCTAAATAATATCCTCTGATTGGATGACCCACGAAAAGGTAAAGTCAAGTCCTTCTTATCTATATCAAACTTCCCATCTATAAGTATATCTACATACTTTAACAGGTGTAAATGTCTCTTTTTCCGAAGCATATCTTCATAGATATAGCCTGTGTAAGCAACTACATTATATCCCATTTCCTTAACCTTTGAAGCCAATAAGCTACAAGCTTCCGGTTGCTCGAAGGGGTCTCCCCCACTTAGGGTTATTCCATCTAGTAGGGGGTTTTCCTTAATCATATTTAATATTTCATCTATATGAACATCATATCCACCAGATAAACTATGGGTCTCAGGATTATGACAACCAAGACAATGATGCTTGCATCCTTGAGTAAATACTACAAGCCTGACACCCGGCCCATCAACTATGGACTCTTCCAGAATTCCTGCAACTCTTATGATTTTTTTACTTGTTTGCAAATGAGAAGTGTTTAATTCTATCATGTTCCTCCGCCTTCTTTGCATCGTTAAACCTATCCAAGGTTCCAACTAAATATCCAGTAATTCTTCTGATTCGATGGAAGCCGACTTCTCCTGCCTCTCTTCCACACTTAGGACAAGTCTCTCCTATAACTCCTGTATAGCCACATACCGGGTCCCTATCAACCGGATGATTGATAGACCCATAGCCAATTCCTGATTCCTTCATGACTCTGATAATCTTTTCAAATCCTTCTAAGTTCATAGTAGGGTCCCCATCTACCTCCACATAGGTTATATGTCCTGCATTGGTCAATTCATGATATGGGGCCTCAATGATAATCTTTTTATAAGCAGTAGTCTTGTAGTATACCGGAAGGTGAAAGCTATTGGTATAGTATTCCCTGTCCGTAACACCCGGTATTTCTCCATAAATTTTTCTGTCCATTTTAACAAACCTTCCTGATAAGCCTTCTGCCGGAGTTCCTATTAGGGTAAAGTTTAATTTATATTGCTGGGATATCTCGTCCATTCTCTTTCTCATATGTCCAATTATCTCTAATCCTAGGTCTTGTGATGGTTGTGACTCTCCATGGTGGGCTCCCATCAATGCCTTTAAACATTCAGCCAAACCTATAAATCCAATAGATAAAGTTCCATGTTTCAGAACCTCTCTTATATTGTCCTCATCTTTAAGCTTTTCTGAATCCATCCAAACACCTTGTCCCATTAGGAATGGATAGTTCTTTGCCTTCTTGCTGGCTTGAATTTCAAAACGTTCAAGAAGCTGTGCAATTACCAAATTAATAGTATCGTCTAACTGTCTGTAGAACCCTTCAATATTACCTCTATTTTCTATACCAATTCTTGGTAAATTTATGGTAGTAAAGCTTAAATTTCCACGTCCCGTAACAACCTCCCTAGATTCGTCATGGACGTTAGCAATTACCCTAGTTCTGCAGCCCATATATGATATTTCAGTCTCCGGACGGCCTTCTTTATAGTACTTTAGATTAAATGGAGCATCTATAAAGGAAAAGTTAGGAAATAGTCTCTTAGCACTTACTCTGCATGCTAATTTAAACAAGTCATAATTTATATCCTCTTTATTGTAATTGATCCCTTCTTTGACCTTGAATATTTGGATAGGAAATATTGGAGTTTCTCCATTACCTAATCCCTCCTCAGTTGTAAGCAGGAGGTTTTTTATTGCCATCCTACCCTCTGGGGAAGTGTCTGTACCATAATTTATAGAACTAAAAGGAATCTGAGCACCTGCCCTAGAATGCATGGTATTCAGATTGTGAACTAGGGCCTCCATAGCTTGGAATGTCCTCTTATCAGTATCCTCATATGCATTTTTACGTGCGAAACTTTGTACCTTCCTTACGGTTTCTTCATCATTTAATAGCTCCAGAAGATACTCCGCTTCCTTTTTCAAATAATTTTCACTTTCAGCCATTGTAGGTATAAGATTATAATCTTTCTCCAACATATTGAATATATGATCCAAGTTTTCATTTAAATCTATATCCTCTACCATAAGCTCAATACTTCTTTTTAGATTGTTTCTATAACTCTTCTTATAAGTCTTTTTTACACCTATTGCCATTCCATAATCAAAATTTGGTATACTCTGTCCTCCATGTTGGTCATTTTGATTAGACTGTATGGCAATACAAGCAAGAGATGAATAAGATGCAATATCTTGAGGCTCCCTTAGATAACCATGGCCGGTGCTAAAACCCTTATTGAATAAGTCCACTATATCTATTTGACAGCATGTAGTTGTAAGGGTTAGGAAATCCAAATCATGAATGTGGATCTGACCTGATTTATGAGCTTCTGAATGCTCCGGATTTAATACGAATAGGTCGTAGAATTCCTTTGCACTTTCGGAACCATACTTTAGCATAGTTCCCATGGCAGTATCTCCATTGATATTTGCATTTTCACGTTTTATATCATTGTCCTTAGCATCTTTAAATGTAAGGTCTTCAAATACCTTCATCAGCCTAGTATTCATATTTCTTACCTTGCTTCTGTCAGCTCTATATAATATGTACTCTTTAGCTGTTCTGGCATGTCCCTCTTCAATAAGGACCTTCTCCACCATATCTTGTATATCTTCTACTTCCGGTACCTTTCCTTTGAACTTTTTATCACAAAGTAATATTACCTTTTCTGCAAGATTCATAGAAATATCATAATCTTGTCCTCCTGCTGCCTTGGCAGCCTTAAATATAGCATTTGCTATCTTCTCTATATTAAAAGGTACTTCCCTTCCATCTCTTTTCTTAATTTTTGTAATCATACTTGCCTCCTGTAAAGTCCCCTGATTTCCACAGGCTAATTTATTAAATCCATTAAAAAACACTATATATTGTCTAGATAATCATAACATTACCCAATATATAGCGTCAACTATATTAATATAATTTAACTTTTCTATACTATTTTTATTCATTGAAGTAATTCTAGTTACCAAATTTACTACGATAACCACATTTTCTACATAAGTCTTCTACAACATTGCGATTAGAAAATCCATTATAAATATTTTTGGCTCTTTGCCTTTCTAGTATTTTTTCTAAGGAATCCTCATGGATATTACCTAAGTTTATTATACCTTCCCCATCTAAGCAACAAGGTACTACTGAACCATCAACCAATATTCCAAGTTGGTCTCTTAAACCATAACAAAACCCTTTTTCCTCACAGATATCATTAGCTAAGGAAGGCCAAATAAATTCCAAATCCTCATTTAGATATAGCCTATCTCGGATTTTAATTCCTCGCTTTTTGCCAATTTCTTCCATCGAGTTAAAATTAATATTAAAACTTTCCTCTAATTTTTGAAGAATGTAATTGTTTTTTATCATATTATCATCTGATTTCAAGGATAGGTTCCAAAGTCTAAGACCTATAATAAGCTTTTTATCCCTAGCACTTTCAATAAAATCCAATATAGAATCAATATACTCCTCTTGATTAGTGAACCATTGATTTTGGTCAAGACTATGTAGGGAGATATTGACTTGCCTTAGGCCAGGCTTATTAAGTAGTATTTCCTTCTGCTTACGGATTAAAGTTCCGTTAGTCGTAAGATTTACATAAAGATTGTTCTCATAGGCTAGGTCTAGAAATTCACCTAATTTTGGATGCATAAGGGGCTCTCCCTTTATATGCAGGTATATGTGGTCTGTGTAGTCTTTAACCCGTTTAAGGATTTTTCTATAATCCTCTATTGTCATAAAGTCGGGCTTTCTTTTTGTAGCAGGGCAAAATTCACACCGAAGATTGCATACGTTGGTGATTTCTATGTAGATTTTTTTGAATTGTTTCATAATATCTCCAATTTATCTCTTTAAAATAATTTTTAAGCATCTACTATTCTACCACAAAAAAATTGGAGGTCAAAGGCCTCCTTAAAATTAATAAAAAATATTTAAAAACATACAATATTATGCATTCATATCAATATGACAGTATCCACCCGGATTTTTCTTTAGATAATCCTGATGATAATCTTCTGCATAATAAAAGATAGACAATAACTTTACTTCAGTAACTATCGGCTTATCATATTTTTCCTGTTCCCTCTCTATAACCCTCTTTATAACTTCCAAATCTTCATGGTCTGAGTAGTATATTCCGGTCCTATACTGGCTTCCAATATCATTTCCCTGCCTATTGAGAATAGTAGGGTCTATTATTCTAAAAAATCTATTTAATAATTCCTCTAGACTTACTTTCCCTTCATCATATTCAATATAAGTAGTCTCGGCATGGCCTGTTAGTCCTGTACAAACCTGCCTATATGTTGGATTAGGTCCATGGCCATTGGCATAACCTACCTCTGTATCTACTACTCCATCAATTCGTGAAAAGTATTCCTCAACACCCCAAACACATCCTCAAAACAGATAGGAGTGGAGAACCTGACACCTTGCT
>CAZIMA010000012.1:0-12462 GCA_964540195.1 uncultured Tissierella sp. | reverse complement strand
CCAAAAACATCCTCCTGCCAAATAAATAGTCTTCATAGTCTTCACCTACCTTTAAGTAATATTAGGAACAAAGGGGTCGGTTCCTTTTGTTCCTAGAATGGAGCAAAGCCTTGGTCATTCCACCATTCTTCCTTATACAAATTATACTGACCTGTAAATTGGTCAAGATGGACTTTCTCCCATTTAATTAAAATACTGTAAAGCTCTCTGGCTCCACTAAAGTTTGTAGTCTCCTTGGCATTTTGATAGAAATCAATAGAGTCCTTTTCCATCTGCATTCCTATACTGAATACAGACATTGCCATTGAAGATAAATCTTTGCCTACTTTATTCCATTTATATATATCCGGTGATGGGGGGTCGGCTATAAAGGCTAAGTGGAAGTCGTCCTCTTGGCTATTTTTAATTTGTTCAAACAAATTCTTTAGATATTCTATATGTTTTAATTCCTCATTGGCTAGGTCTATAAAAGCCTCTTTGCCAGCTCCTGAACCGTGAGCAGATGCTAGTTTATAGAATTCATATCCTTCAACTTCGTTAAGTATGGCTTGCTTTATTATCTCCAACTCATCTTTAACCAATACACTCACCCTTTCTAAAGTCCATAATATCTTAATACCCATTTATTAAAGCTTTTCTACACAATATTTAGAAATAGCCATAAAATATGCTCCCCTTTACTAAACTATTTAAAAGAAGAGCATATCTATTTCTACTTCCTATCCAAAAGCAGTATAAATTCTGCATTTTCTACTTGGGCTTCATTAGTTGATATATCTATGTTTCCGTTTATACTAGTAAATACCATCTTAAGTCTAATCTTTTCATTCTCACTTATATAAGTCATATCTTCAAGACTTTGAATTGATTTAACTTCCCCAACTCCACTGTTTTTATCATGGACTTGTAGGGCTAATTCATTTATATCTAAATTTATTAAATCAATATCCTTCTCCCTAACAATAATGGACTTAGTTTTTGAATCATATTTAAGGTCCAGATTACCAACTTTAATGGAATCATTTCTCCAGGATGACATCATAATCGAATAATCATAACCAGCTATATCTATTGCTTGTTGATATGTTTCTGCATAATAGCCAAAGAAAGATCTATTTTCTCCTATAGGAACATAATCCCTATATTTAAATCCAAATAAGTCCTCCATATTCCCTACTTCAAAATCTTGAGGTAAAACCTCAAGGCTCTCTAATGAATGGTTATAAATAAAATAATTTATAATATTGCTAATTTCCCTTTGTTCACTTAGATCTAAATCAGGGTTTTGGATAATAACACCATTTTCAAGCATTCCATTCTCCATAAGAATCTTATTAAACCTATTGTTCTGACTTGATTTTGATATAGCATAGCTACTAATAGGACCATAGACCGATATAAATACCACTAGGGATAAGGATATTGGAATAATTATATTCCTCAAGGATTTAGTAAAGATAAAGTACAACATCATAGCTGTTATCCATAGTCCCAAGACCACAATATAATAACGTCTTTCTGTAAAGCCATATTGATCAATCCTTTGGTAGATGGACATATACATCATCAATAAAATTGGTAAATTACCTATTGGGAAAAAGGTTCTAAATAACTTTGCTACTTTATTTTCTTCCAATACAGGTGTGATTAAGAATATTACACCTACGCTAAGGGCTGAATACCAAATTACCAAGTGGGATACTAATCCTCTAGGCCATTCCCACTGGACTAAAATCTTTACAAAGTAGGCATATAGTATTGCTGTATAAATAGTAATCAATGGAATTACAATATATACTAAGAGTACCTTTAAGGACTTGGAGTAGTTGTAATCTAAGAATTCTTCATCTCTTTCCGGTAACTTAGATAAGAACATGGATACTCCAAAGATAAATCCTACTATAAGAAAGGTATAATAGTAATAATTTCCATCGATATCTACATCAAATAATCCGTCTATGGTTCCTAATATGGCTGCTATTCCACCGAATAGAACTCCACTATAAAGTAATGTTAAAAATCCGGCAAAAAACATCTTTATTACATATACTTCATAGTTGATTTCATGCTTTAGCTTTAATACATAGAAAACCGATATAATCAAGAAAATCATAGTAGCTAAAAATCTTGTGGTTGGAACCATCTTTAAGTCCTTAAGCAATAGGAAGTAATAGCCTACTAAAAGCAAACCGCCTATGATATAAGCACCAATTTTGAATACTTTTCCCCTAGGAAATCTCTCTAGGAGTAGTCCTATCGTTAATGAAAGGGGAATACCCAAACCTACTACCATACTTATCCTTATAAGCATCTCTTGTTGATTACTTGTAAGATTTTCAAATACTTCTCGCTGATAGATTAAAAGTAGGGCTAATGCTGTAGATACCAAGATTGTTACTGGAAACCTTTCTATGCTTTTTCGTATATTAATTATTGAGTTTTTAATTCTTTCCTGAAGCTTCATCCTAATCCTCCTTTATCTACTGGGATTACTTTATTTATACCCATTTCTACTAGCAATGAACATATATGGTAATGCCATTTTTTTCTAGTTATCAGTATATATTATGCCTAAAATCAAAGCTTTTATGTTTGAGTAACAAAAGAAAAATACACCTCTTAAAAGGTGTATTGAGACCTATTTATGACTTATTTGTTCTAATAATTCCCTTAGGTTACAAATATTAATTAGGTCTATGTCTTTATTTTCTTCAAATATTCTGAAGACATAGTCCCTATATTTATCTTCCATTTGATTTTTCTCTTCTTGATCAGCATCACTTCCATTAACTATTCTTTCTATCTCTTTATCCAACCTATCGATTAAGAAATCTATGAAGAGTTCAAAATCATCTGCATTGCTTCCAAGCTCTATATCGAATAGTATCTTAAAGAACAAATTCCACTTAAAATCCCTATTTATTACTTCAAGAATCAAGTCAGCTAATCTTTGGCTCTTTTCCTTGGAGAAATTCAATTCCCGTTCAAATTCCAAGAAATTGTCAAAAGTAATATGGTCCTTCATTATTTCATTTAATCTGTTGATGATTATTATAAAATTATCGCTGTAACTAGAGCTATCTTCATCACCTGATTTTTTAAAGATATAATCCACGATAACATCAGTAGATTTTTTAAAGTCAACTACAAATCCTAACTCCTGTCTTACCTTAACAATATATATATCATGAATCATCTTCGATAGGAGGGCCTTTAGTTGAACTTTTTTTGCCTCCGTATTGCTGGCATCCATTTGATTTAAGTGGTTATATACAAGCATCAATTGCCTATCTATCATGGCAAGGCTATCCTTAATGGATGACATTATATCCCTAAAGAAATCCTCTGTAATCATATAGTTAAAGTTCTTGTACAATACTCTATGGTCTATATCCCCCCAAAATACGTTAACCATAGACTTAATCTGCAATTCAAAATTAACTATTACTCCTGCTTTGCTATATTTACCATCAATCTTATAGATTTCAAATCCATTTTTTTGAATTTGGGGTTGCTTTTCATCAAGTTTAAGCATAATACTTGAGTTTAAGGGGTTTGAATAATACCCGTCTTCCTCAGGATATTTGAAAAGTTCAATAATTTCCTTGTATATTTTAAGTTCATCGGAGATAAACCTACATTCTATCCTAAATCCAATTAAATCTGAAAGATTATCAACTAAGTCCTCTGGAGAACTATAAGTCATATACATATTATGTCTAAGTATTTTTTCTTTTAAACTTTCAGGTGACTTTATTCTATAATTTACGTTCAAGAAATAATCGTTGATAAAGAAACTATTGGTAAAAAAGTTCTCCAATTCACCAGCTACTCTTTCTAATACTTCATTGTTATCTTCGATTAATCTTAAAGAATCTTCGATGAACTTAAATAATTCTAATTTCACCCTACCACCCCCATTTATTAATTCGCAATTTGAAACCGAAGAAAATGTTTTCATCAATTTAATTATACCATATATACATGGCGGTGACCTTATTAATAGTAAATTCCATTGTGATTTTTCATATATTTGTCCTCAAAAAAGCTGTTGCAAAACTAGATTAACCAGTTTTGCAACAGCTCAGAGATTCACTAAATTATTTGTAACTTAGAAGGGCTAGGATATGATTCCTATTGTCTCTCTAGAATTTGTCATAGTATATTAACTCTTCCGGTATTCCCTTTGCTGTAAGAGATTTTACTACCGAATCAATCATCGGTGCTCCGCCACAAAGGTAAGCTTCCTTATTCTCTCCGTCCCCAAGATGCTTGTCAATAGAGTCATTTACCCTTCCCTTATCCCCATGCCACTCTTCCCCTTCTCCTACTCTGGAGAGGGATGGTACAAAGGTAAAATCATACATGGTTTCTTCAAGCTCCTTAAAATAGTCCAACATAAACAAATCACTAGGCGTCTTGGCACCAAAGTAGAAGGTTGCCTTACGTTTGATATCATTCTCCTTCATATAGTTTAATAATGATAGTATTGGGGCTACACCGGTTCCAGTTGCTACCATTACCATCTCTCTATCGTTCTCCTTATAGTAGAAATCACCGAACGGTCCATTTATTACCACCTTATCCCCTACATCTAAATACTGATGAACATAAGTAGTTGCAACTCCTTTAGGTACATAACCTATTACAAGGTCTATAAAATTTGTATTAAGAGGAGATGATGCAATGGAATAAGCCCTATAAACTTCCTCATCATTTCCCTTATAAATAGGAGCTTTAAGCTGTACATATTGTCCTGGCTTGAACTTTATGGTCTCTCCTTCCGGTAACCTAAATCTCAGCATTTTTATTGTATCAGTAAGGTCTGTAATGCTTTCCACTACTACGTCGAATTCCTTAACATTAAACAGATCTTCCGGTATTTCTATTCTTATATCCTGTTTTACCTTACATTGACAAGAAAGTCTTACATGTCTATTCAAATCCTCATCTGACATAAAGGGAAGTTCTGTTGCCAAAGTTGGTCCACCACCATCATGTACCTGTACTTTACAGTATCCACAGGTCCCCTTTCCACCACATGCTGAAGGTATGAATATCTTCTCTTCCCTCAAGGTATTAAGGAGAGATGAACCTCCCTTAACTGTAAAATCCTTTTCATCATTAATGTTTAGATTTACTTCACCATAGTTATTAACCGTCCTATCAGCAATTGTCAATAGAAGTGCAAATATAGCTGACATCAAGGTAAAAGCTAGGGTTGCTATTATTACAGAAGTCATTTACTCGCCCCCTTACTGTATCTGAACGATGCCTGAAAAACCTATAAAGGCTAAGGCCATCAGTCCGGTAGTTATCAAGGCTATTCCGGGACCCTGTAATCCCTTTGGAACACTGTCCAGTTTAATCCTCTGCCTTATTCCTGCTAATGCTACAATAGCTAATGTCCAACCGATTCCTGAGCCTATGGAAAATGCCAAAGATTGCATAAAGGTATAGTTTCTTATAATCATAAACAATGATACTCCAAGGATAGCACAGTTTACAGTTATAAGTGGTAGGAATATACCTAAAGCATAGTATAAGTTAGGTATATATCTTTCTAGTATCATTTCTAGAAGCTGTACAAAAGCTGCTATACTAATGATAAATATTATAAACCTTAAAAATTCTAGGTTAAATGGTACTATAATATAATAGTAGATTAAATAGTTAATCACAGTTGTACATGCAAGAACAAAGGTTACAGCTTGCCCAAGTCCAAGAGATGTAGGTATTTCCTTTGAAACTGCTATATAGGAGCACATCCCAAGGAAATTTGAGAAAATCATATTATTAGTAAATATAGCTGCAAAGAATATAATCATTGGATGCAGTTCTATCATTATTTAGCCACCTCCCCTTTATTCTGAATATTGTAAGTAACCCAAATAATTATTGCAAGTAAGAAAAAAGCACTAGGAGGCATTATCATAATGGTCCAAGGAGTTATTGTGTCAGGTAGTATCCTATAACCAAATAGAGACCCAAATGCCAATAACTCTCTTATTACTGCAATTGTAAGCAGCACGCCTGTATAACCAAGTCCATTAGCTATTCCATCTATCAAGGACGGAATAGGTGGGTTGTTTTGTGCATACCCTTCAGCCCTACCCATAATTATACAGTTTGTAATAATAAGTCCTACATAAGGTCCTAACGCCTTGCTCAGCTCAGGCATATAAGCCCTTAAGAATATATCAACAATTATTACATATACAGATATAACAAGCACTTGAAACATCATTCTTACGTGTTTTGGAGTATATTTTCTAATTAGAGAGATGGTCCAGGATGAAAGACCCGTTACGAAGGTAAGACCCATTCCCATTATAAAGGAGTTCACACAAAGGTTGGTAACTGCCAAGGCTGAACAAATCCCTATAAGTTGTTTAAAAACCGGATTATCATGCCAAAGACCATCCATCATAATCTTTTTACCATTGAATTTAGACATTATTGAACCCCCTTCCTAGCATTTATAAAAGCTGCAATATCCTCATTCAGTAATTTTGCTACGGAATTAGAGGTTTGGGTTGCACCTGCAATGGCATCCAAATTACCTCCTGTTGCCGGTCTATAAATAATATAGTTCTTATCACTAGCTGGGGATAGGTCTAAATTTCTAAATTGACTTAAGTAGGATTCTTCATCAATTCTTCCGCCAAGGCCCGGTGTTTCCTCATGTTTTATAAATACAATTCCCAGAAGTTCTGAAAAGTCAGGTTTAATTGCAGCATAGCCATTGATTTGTCCCCATAGTCCAGGACCTGTAACGGGAAATGCATAGCCTACATCTTGACCATTTTCTTTAAGTATAAATACCGTCCCCCTATCAGACTCCTCTTCAACTATATTGGATGTAAAGATTTTTTCGATTTCTCTTGGGTCCTGACTTTCTACCGGAATATTGAAGGCATACATTATCTTAATTCTTAAATCAGTTTCTTGAAGGGTTGCAACCCTTTCTGCAGTTGCCATATTAAGCATAGCAAGTGCAAATACTGATATTGCTGTGATTACAGACATGAATATTATTGGATAAGCAAATGATTTTTGATTCATGCCGCTACCCCCTTCTTGGCTTCTTTCTTCCTATTCTTTAACAGTTTAACAACTTCATCGAAAAGAGGCCCAAATATATTGCCCATTAATATAGCAAACATCATTCCACCGGCAAAAAGAGCAAATCCTCTAATGATAACAGCTACGACACCTATTAAAATACCATATAAAACCTTGCCTTCCTTGGTTTTAGGTGCTGATATTGGGTCAGTAGCCATAAATACAGTACCAAATAAAAATCCACCTGATAATAAGCCGTATAATGGATGGGGAACTTGTGATGATCCTAATAAATAAAAAATAGTATTGAGGCCTAGGAATCCTCCCAAACAACCCGCCATTATTTGCCATGATGCTACTTTCTTATAAATTAAATAGATTCCGGCTAAGATAATCAATATTTTACTAGTTTCCCCAATGGAACCGGGAACAGTTCCAATAATTAAATCCAAATTAGCTAGGGTTTCTCCTGTGGATCTGAACAATAACATTGGTGTTGCAGTTGAAACAGCATCAATTCCTTGGGTAATATATGTGCCAAAACCCCCGGGAATTCCTGTCGCAACTTGATTCCAAGATATTGTTAGCTGTTCCGGAAATGATACATAGACAAAAGCCCTAGCTACAAGAGCAGGGTTGAAAACGTTTTTGCCAAAACCACCATAAACCTCTTTTCCAAATAGGATACCAAATACTATACCAACTACAGCTATCCAATAAGGTGTAGAAACCGGTAAGGTTAAGGTATAAAGGATGCATGAAACAAATACTGCCTCTGACGTCTTCCTCTTATAGTTTTTTTCAAAGATATACTCAGTAGCTAGTCCAAATACAATAACTACTGTTATAAGAGTCAAAACCCTTAAGCCAAAAAAATATGTACCTGCAATTATTATGGGGATTAATGATAATAGTACAGTCCTCATCATCTTTTGCTTAATAAAATATTTTGTCAAAATATCTGTCAACAAGAATACCACCTCCACTTAAATAAATATGTCATCTGCTTAATAAATACCACAAATAAAGTAATTTAAACAACTTTCGGGACATTTGGAACAGGCAATTCAGTACTATTCCTTAAAGATTAACTCTTTGTGTGTCCTATCTTTCTGCAAAAAAGAAAAAAGTTAGTGTCATTTTGACACTAACTATCTTAATCATCCTATTGTTCTACCATTTGAATCTCATATTGACCCCTTAGCTCCTGGATCTTTTCCATGTAAACTTCTCTTTGTTTTTCTTGTAATACTCTTTTGCTTATTTGAGCCTTTTCATCCTCAAAACTACTAACTGTTTCAGGCGTTTTCTTTGTTACTTTTATAATGTGATATCCAAATTGAGTTTTTACAGGTCCTGAAAGTTGTCCTTCCTCCATTTCAAAAGCTGCTTCTTCAAACTCCGGTACCATTTGGCCCTTGCCAAACTCTCCAAGATCTCCACCCTTGTCCTTTGATGGGCATGATGAGTATTTATTTGCTGCTTCTTCGAAGGATAAACCTCCATTTATTTCAGCTAGTATCTCATTAGCCTTGTCCTCACTATCTATAAGAATATGGCTTGCTTGAATCTTTTCTCCTACTACAAAAAAATGCTTATGCTCTTCATAATGCTTCATTAGGTCATCATCATTTACAGTAACGTGTGCTATTATCTTATCTACTGCATAGTCCTTTAACAAACTAGCTCTATGTCTTGCAAACAAGTCCTGGAATTTTTCTTCTGCTTCATAATTTTGCTTAACTGCATCAAGATACAAAACTTCCTGATTAATCAATTCATCAATTATTTGCTGAATTCCTTCTTGGGATTGAAACTGCATAGCCACTTGTGGACCAATATCGCTAAGAAATTTCATCACATCACTTCTTCTTATCTCTTTTCCATTTACAATGGCAACTGTTTGATTTTCGCTCATGGATTTACCTCTTTTCATATTATTTTTAGTTGAATACTCAACTGGTTTTTTTGCTAAAGCAATAGTAGCAATCGTTACACCTTTAGTAGCTACTGAATATGTAATATTCCTAATTAGCCACGCTTTTAGTTTAACATAATCTGTATCAAAAGAAAACCTCTCAGATATCATCTAAGAGGTAAATAGTCATTAATTAAATTATTTAATTATAAAACTGTGATGTTTTCAGCTTGAAGACCTTTTTGTCCTTCAACTACGTTGAATTCTACTTCTTGGCCTTCTTCTAAAGTTTTGAAACCATCTTTTTGAATTTGTGAGAAGTGAGCGAAAACATCGTTTCCTTCTTCAGTTGTAATAAATCCAAATCCTTTTTCTGCATTAAACCATTTAACAGTACCTTTCATTGCATATACCTCCAAAATTTATTTCTTTAATTCATGTAATTACTAACAATAAATTTCGTTACTATATGCTCTATCTGTAAAACTAAGTTTATTGTTGATTTGATTATTACTACTGAATTAAAGCTACAACCTTATTCTAACATCGATTTAAGAATATTGCAAGGGTATTTTTGAGCTTTTTCAAAATTGTGTAAATTTTTTTCTATATTTCCATTGCAATAAATGGAAATATCTTTGCTACCTGCAAAAACAGTAGGTCAAAACCTTTGTCAATTATCTAACATAGAACTTTTAAAAAAAATATTACCTCAGTGTTACTTATCAATTCTTTCGGTAGATTATTGATGCTTTCACCCATATAGTCGCAATCTTTTATCAAAAGACTTTATTATTATTGGTAAAAGTGTTACAATATGATTATATTATTTTTATAGGAGTGATAGAAGAATGAATCCAATGATTAGTAAGTTTGTAGACACAAAATTCCTTACAGAAGAGCAAGGCCAATATATTGAAAATGCAATCAATAATAAGGAATCAATCGTAGTATCAGGTCACAGATCAGCAGGTACTCGTCCATTTATGGCAACTCTTATGGCAGTAGCTAAAAAACAATTCACAAACCTACAAGTAAAAGGTTTTGATGATATCAATGCAGACGTTGAATACCTTTTAATTCCTGCAATTGATGATTTAGATTTTGAAGCACTTATCGGAGAAGCTATCGGTTCAAATGCTCCATTTATTTCAGTTAAAGAGCCTGAGCATCCAGTTTCATTAATGAAGGTTATGAAAGCTCAATTCAAACAAGGAAAAGGTATCGGCAAGAAGATACATACTATTGAGGCTACAAAAATCGATGGTGTTCCAATAGTTGAAAAAATAACTGAATTCTGCTTAGATGAAAAGGGTAAAGTAAATAAGACTGACCTTTAATATTACATTAAAAAAGGTATGTTCATTTAGTGAACATACCCTTTTTTTATCTCCAAACCGTTCTTCCAAAAGCATGAACTTCTTCTCCACCTGAAATCTTATGAAGAAATTTCAAGTCATCCCCTTCTTCCCCAACAAGGGCAGAATTAATCATAGCCCCCCCCTTAATCTCCTTCTTATAAAAGATATCCAAGTCATACAATTTATTATTTTCCACTACTGGATCCGGAATAGTTTCAAGCATCCAATTAAGGTATATAACATTATTTACATGGTTGTTGTAGTCTATATCAGCCCTTCTTACACGAAATTCTAAGCCCTGGTCTACTTTTAAATCCTTCTTGAAATCATAATAATCCTCTAAAACCCTATCTTTACATTCTCCATATATCTTTCCAAAATCTAGGGGTACCCTAATAGGTCTAAGTTTAATTAAATCCAAAAATACCCACTGAGTACTTGCCTTTACAACTATTTCTCCAGTTTGGTCATATACTATAAACTCTCTTGTTGCATAAAACTTATTTATACCGGCACACCAAGTTTCTATATTGACCTTTTCCAAGACTTTAGGGTATTTTAAAAACCTAACCCTCCACCTATTAAGCATCCAACAGTAATTATTTTCTCTAAGCTCCTTAAGCCCAGCCCCTATCTTATCGCTATGCATTGACGATGTCTCAGCCATATATGTAAGAAGATTTTCCGGTCTTATATACCCATCTTTATCACAATCATAATATGGAATTGTAAATTCTTTTGTATATTTTGGCATTCAAATTCCCCCTTAAGGAGTATTATAGCAAAGTTTCATTCCAAATGAACTGTGAATTGTGAATTGATTTAAAAGATTTAAAAGCCCTTTTAAGCTAAAATAGAGGCAGAAAAGAAATTGGAAGGTCTATTGCAAGAGGATTATTGGGGACTGTGAAGAAATTTTTTTAAGAAATAAACATAGAAAGGGTGAAAACTCTATAAATTTTCCTCATGTAGCTTGAGTTTTCACTTTTTTCTTTATAATTTTCCTATATAGGTATATAATATTAGGGTATTCTATTTTACATAATTTTGTATAGATAATTTTAATATATGATTAAATAGATAATATTCATACTAGATAGAAAGACAGTTTACACACCTGTCTTTTTTTGGAGGAAAAAAATAATGCTAAGAGAAATTACTTATGAGGATTTAGAAAAGGGTAGGCTTGAGGCCAGCTACCTAATAATAGACGTACGTACCCCAGGGGAATACAATTCCGAAACTATTCCCGGGGCAATAAATATACCTATATTTACCGATGAGGAAAGGGAAGTAATTGGGACCACCTATGTACAAGAAAGCATAGATAAGGCAAAACAGCTTGGGGTTGAAGCAGTATCCAGAAAATTACCTGATATTTATAGACAGGTTAACCAATTAGATAAGGAATACCAACACTTGATTTTCTTTTGTGCTAGAGGTGGTTTTAGAAGCAGGTCAGTAGTAGTCTTATTTAAATCCCTTGGAATCAATGCCATAAGACTAGACAATGGTTATAAGGGTTATAGGAGACATGTTAATCAAAGTCTTCCTAAACTAGTTGATGAAGTTCAATTTAGAGTTCTATATGGTAATACAGGAAGTGGAAAAACCGAGGTCCTAAAGAAACTTAAAGAAAAGGGACAGGATATTCTAGACTTGGAAGGCTGTGCAAATCATAGGGGCTCAATGCTAGGCGGAGTAGGTTTAGGAAAAGCATCTTCTCAAAAGATGTTCGAAAGCCTGGTTTATCATAGCCTAATAAACAGGAAATCCAGTACAGTATATACTGAAGGTGAAAGCAAGAAAATTGGAAAGGTTACCATGCCCGATTACCTTTTCAATAAGATAAGAGCTGGGGAGAATATTGAAATAACAGCCAATATTGAAACTAGAATTGACAATATCCTCAGAGATTATGTTAATGATACGGATGAAGAACTTTTAAATTCCCTGTCCTATCTTACCAGAAGTCTTGGAGCAGACAATATAGAAAGATTATCGAAAATGATAAGACAACATGATTATAGGCCAGTTATTGAAGAGCTTATGATAAAATACTATGACCCTATGTATGAGTACAAAAACAGGGAATATATTGCAAGCTTTGAAAATAGA
>CAZIMA010000011.1:0-27131 GCA_964540195.1 uncultured Tissierella sp. | reverse complement strand
TGAACATATGTTTTTTTGAAATTTATTTTAAATTATTTTTCATGCGTTAGCCGTGCATCCTTAAATTCAAAACCGAAATTCTCCACAAGCTTTCCGTTAAGACTTAATGGTTTAGTGGATTTTACCTTTCCGTTGACCTTAAGTCTATGAGGTGTAGTGAACACCTCCTCGGTTGGCATATTGGCTACATAGGATGTACCCTTTTGGCTTTCCTTTGAGCCCCCCATCCAAAAGTGACCTTCTGCTAAATATACCTCTAAATCCGTGCCCGGTCCCTTTAGTACCAGCTTTTCAAATTGTTTTTCATTTAGGTAATGCTTATATTTCTTAAGATTCTTGTCATGGTCTTCCCAAGCCTTTATTGGATTTTCTTGATTTACTTTAGTGGCTTCAAATACCTTTTCCCAAAGCTTTTCAACAGCATCTTCATCCTTTAAATCCGGAAATACGGATTTAGCCCATGGGATTGAAGGCATGGCTAATATTGTCCATTTAGTGAATCCGGTCATTCTGTACTGCATAAGGTGTGCTGATGCAAGAGAAGCTGATTTTTGGCTTTTAGCTACAAGACCACCATCAATGTCTTTCAATAGCTCCGGATTCGGAGCATTTATAAAAAGATGATGATAGTCATCCTTATACATAGCTTCCAAGCTATCTACTTTCCACTTTGGATAATTCTCAAACACATACTCCTTACCATAATTATAGCGGATAAGGGTCATTTCATCATCATTAAACTGAAACTCCACATGTTTGGCTCCGGCCTCATATGCCTTTTTCATAATCTTTCTTGCAAGAGGCAGGGTGTCTAGGTTTCCTCCTATTATCAGGCCTTCCCCTTCCTTTAAGTTGATACCGGTTCTAACTGCCAGGTCTGCATATTTTTCTAAACATTTATCCAAGTCCATATTATCCCTCCTGAGTTGATATATTCTTATTTTAACATAAAAAGAGATGGAATATCCCTTTCCTTCTTAATATGAACCTACCTCATTTCTAAAAAGTGACCCTCATCACTGCTTTTAAAATATTTAGCCTATATAATGGGGTTAAAGGTAAGAGGAGCTAGTGACTAAACATAGATAAGCTGTATGAGAAAGGATTGATATATATGAAGCAATGGGAAGGCTTTGTTGAAGGTAATTGGAAAGAGAGTATTGATGTTAGAGATTTTATAATAAAAAACTATATTCCTTATGAAGGTAATGAAGATTTCCTAAATGAGCCATCAGAAAGGACTAAGAAGCTTTGGGATAAGGCTGAAGAAATGATTAAGTCGGAAATAATGAGTGGAAATATAAATATAGATACTTCAAGGTTTTCTGGAATCAGTGTATATGAGCCGGGATACCTAGATAAGGAAAAGGAACTTATTGTAGGATATCAATCCGATGCTCCTTTAAAGAGAATAGTCAATCCCTATGGAGGCTATAGGATGGTTAAGGACTCCCTTGAAGCCTATGGGACAAAGATGGATGAGGGCTTGGAAGACCACTTTAATAACTATAGAAAAACCCACAATCAAGGGGTTTTCGATGCTTATACAAAGGATATGAGGACCGCAAGAACAGTGGGGTTGTTAACCGGGCTTCCTGATGCTTATGGAAGAGGAAGGATTATTGGTGACTATAGAAGAATTGCACTTTATGGTATCGACTTCTTGAAGGCTCAAAAGATACAAGACAAGGAAGGTGCATTTGGAAATTCTACAGAGGAACTAATAAGACATAGGGAAGAGTTGTCAGAGCAAATAAGAGCTCTTGATGAAATCAAGGAGATGGCCTTAAGCTACGGAATAGACATCTCAAAGCCGGCACAAAATGCACAGGAGGCAATTCAATTCCTATACTTTGGATACCTGGCGGCAATAAAGGAAAACAACGGTGCAGCCATGTCTTTGGGTAGAAATACTACATTTTTAGATATATATATCGAAAGGGATTTAAAGCTTGGCTTAATCGATGAAGAAAGAGCTCAAGAATTAATAGACCAATTTGTTATAAAGCTTAGAATGGCAAGACATTTAAGAACACCGGATTACAATGAGCTTTTTGCAGGGGATCCTAACTGGGTTACTGAATCCATAGGTGGCATGGGACAGGATAGTAGAACCCTAGTTACTAGGACGGCTTTTAGGTTTCTTCATACCCTTACTAATTTATCCCCCGCGCCTGAACCGAATATGACTGTTCTATGGTCCGATGATTTGCCTGAAGCTTTTAAGGCTTATTGTGCAAGGCTTAGCATAGAAACAGGCTCCATTCAGTATGAAAATGATGACCTTATGAGACCAATATATGGTGATGACTATGCCATAGCTTGCTGTGTTTCAGCCATGAGAGTAGGTAAGGATATGCAGTTCTTCGGAGCTAGAGCAAACCTTGCTAAGGCCCTACTTTATGCAATAAACGGTGGAGTGGATGAGCTTAAGAAAAACAAGGATGGCAGTTTAATCCAAGTAATAGATGGAATCCAAAGAATTGATGATGAAATATTAGATTATGACAAGGTAATGGATAATTACATCAAAGTTATGAGTTATCTAGGAAACCTATATGTAAATACGATGAACACCATCCACTATATGCATGATAAATATGCTTACGAAAAAGGACAGATGGCCCTACATGATAGTGAAGTTCATAGATATATGGCCTTTGGAATTGCAGGTATATCCATAGTGGCAGATAGTTTAAGCGCCATTAAATTCGCTAAAGTAAAGCCTATTAGAGATGAAAACGGGCTTGCAATTGACTTTGAAATAGAAGGGGGTTTCCCTAAGTATGGAAATGACGATGATAGGGTAGATGATATCGCTGTAGACATTGTGAAAAGATTTAGTAATGAATTAAAGAAAACTCCTACTTATAGAAATGCTGAACATACCCTTTCTGTACTGACCATAACTTCAAATGTAGTTTATGGAAAGAAAACCGGGTCTACTCCTGATGGGAGAAAGAAGGGTCAAGCCTTTGCTCCGGGTGCTAACCCTATGCATGGTAGAGATACTAAGGGTGCCCTTGCATCACTAAATTCAGTAGCAAAGCTTCCTTATAAGGATATATGCCAGGACGGTATTTCCAATACATTCTCCATAGTGCCAAATGCCTTAGGAAAGAGTCTGGACGAAAGAATAAATATGCTTGTTGCATTGATGGGAGGATATTTTGACCAGGGAGCTTTCCACTTAAATGTAAATGTATTAAATAGAGATCTATTGATAGATGCTATGGAAAATCCGGATAAATATCCGACTTTGACCATTAGGGTTTCCGGATATGCAGTGCATTTTAACAGATTGACATTGGAGCAGAAAAAAGAAGTAATAAGTAGAACCTTCCACGTTGCGTAAATAATTGTAATGACGAGGTTCAGTGGCTCGATGTAATTGATTCTTATACTTAAACTTAGAAAGGGGATTTATATGTTGGGGAGACTTCATTCAATAGAAACTATGGGATTAGTAGATGGCCCAGGAATCAGAACTGTATTCTTTTTACAGGGCTGTCCTTTAAAGTGTTCATATTGTCATAATCCTGATAGTCAGAGTGCGTTTTCAAATACGGTAATATCTCCTAAAGAAGTCTTAGAGATGGCTAATAAGTATAAACCCTATTACAAAAGGTCCGATGGAGGTATAACCCTATCGGGAGGAGAGCCCCTAATGCAGGGGGAGTTCGTACTTGAAAGCTTTAAGTTATTAAAGAAAAATGGTTTTAATACTTGTATAGATACAAGCGGATATGGGGATAGGAAATATTACAAGGAGATATTAAAATATACCGATACTGTAATATTGGATATTAAATCTATAGATGATAATGGATATAAGGATTTGACCGGGAAAAACATGAGTGCCTTCTATAACTTCTTATCCTATATGGATGATTTTCAAGGCAAGCTTTGGATAAGGCATGTAATGGTTCCGGGCTTTACAGATAATGAGGAAAGTATGTGCAAGTTATTTGAAAGAATCTCTTATCTTAGTCATAAGATAGAAAAAATCGAAGTTTTACCTTATCATAAAATGGGACTGGACAAATATGAGCATTTGGGTTTAAAATATAAATTAAATGAAGTGCCTGAAATGGAACCAAGTACAGCTAAAGAGTATGAAAATCTTCTTATGGAGCTATTGGTTAAACATAAGAACAGGATAGATGGTCTAAAAGAAATTATCTAAAAAGGTGGCTTAGCCACCTTTTTTGTGATGAGGAGATAAGAATGGAAAGATGCATTAACTGTAAATTGTGTGGAAGTAATAGGTGTATTAATAATGTACCCCTTTTATCTAGTCTAAATGAAGAAGAGATGGATATGATGGCAGAAGGGGTTACCTTTAGGGACTATAAAAAAGGGGAAAATATATTTAAAAGTGGGGACAAGGCCGATAGATTGTATATAGTATGTTCTGGAAGGATGAAAATATTTACCTATTTAATAGATGGAAGGGAACAGATATTATACATATACTCGCCGGGGGATTTTGTTGGAGCCCATAACCTTATTAAGGAAGATAATTATAGGTACAATGCAGAGGCTCTGGAGAAGACTACCATAAGTACTATTACTAAGGCTAAATTTGATCAAATTCTAATAAAGAACCCAAATATCACCTTGAAGATCTTGGAGAAATCCTTTGAAAGGATTAGATGGGCAGAGAGCCTGATACAAAGACTGACATTTAGCAGTGCAGATGCTAAAGTTGCAGGACTTTTGTTGAATTTTATTGATAATTTTGGAAAGGTAACCCGTGACGGAATAAGGTTGGAGCTATCCATGAATAGGGAAGAAATGGGAAGTTTTGCAGGTCTATCTAGGGAGACCATGACTCGAAAACTAAATCAATATCGAGAGCTTGGATATTTGGATTTTATTGGGCCGAAAATTATTATTATTAAAAATAGAGAGGCTTTATTAGATCAGTTATTAAAATAGATACTCTAAATAGTCGGATAATTACAAGTTTTGAAAAAGGGTGCGGTCATTAATTTTATCGGGAAATGGTTTGCCCCTAATTCTTGAAAGAAACAATAGAATCAAATTCCTTGCTGCATCTTCAATTTTATCAAATTGGAGAAAATTTAAAGATAACTGATTTCATAGAATTGTTTAGAATTTGACAGTCTTTGGTTGAATTTATTTCAAAAAAGCTATTGACTTTATAAGTTGCCCATGCTATATTTAATAAATATTACAACACTTGCAAGTTTAGTTTCAAAAAAATTAAAACAATGATGAAGACGTGAACTATTAGGAAATCTAGTACAGAGAGCTGGTAATGCTGAGAGCCAGTCATGATTGGATAGGGAACTCTCACTTCTGAGTTTTATGGCTGAATGGAGTAGGCCATAACGGTAGGCCCCGTTACGAGGCTATGGTTTGAAGGAGCTTTCTTTCAAGAACCTAATGAGATAATTATCGTGAGGTAATTATGAGTAGAGTGGTGTCGCATATTATATGCCTCTACATGTGTAAGAAGCATGTAGGGGTTTTTTTATTACCCTCTACATAGAATTTTGGTGATATTATTAAGTAAAAATTACAAAAAAATTACAAAAGGAGTGTTAAATGTGAAGAAGAAATTTATGGCAATGCTATCACTAGTATTGGTTTTAAGCTTACTAGCAGGATGTGCATCAGGTGGAAGTACAGATACTGGCTCAACTGATGGGGAAACTATCAGAATAGGAGTTAACTATGAATTAACAGGAGCAGTAGCAACTTATGGAACTAATTTAAATGACGGTGCTCAATTGGCATTTGAAGAAATCAATGCTGCGGGTGGAGTTTTAGGAAAGCAATTTGAACCGGTAGTAGCAGACAACAAATCAGAAGATACAGAAGCTGCTAACATTTCAACTAGACTTGCAACAAGAGATAAGGTTATAGCTCTTCTTGGACCTGCTACATCAGGAAACACTAAGGCTGCTTCACCGGCTGCTATGCAAAACAAAATTCCTTTGATTTCAGCATCAGCAACAGCTGATGACGTGACTATAGATTCAAATGGAAATGTAAGAGATTATATCTTTAAAACTTGTTTTAGTGACTCTTTCCAAGGAGTTATGATGGCAGAATTTGCTCTTGGAGATTTAAGTGCTAAAAATGCTGCTATATTAGGAGATACAACTAGTGACTATGCTGTAGGTCTTGGAAGAGCATTCGAAGAGACATTCACAGCAGGTGGCGGAACAGTTGTAAGTAAGGAAGCATATGCAGCAGGAGATACAGACTTTAGAGCAGTATTAACTAATATTAAAGCAGATAACCCTGAAGTTATTTATGTACCTGGATATTATGAAGAAGTTGGTCTAATTGTTAGACAAGCTAGAGAACTTGGAATTACAGCTCCGGTACTTGGGGGAGATGGATATGAATCACCTAAGTTGACTGAGATTGCAGGTAACGAAGCATTAAACGATGTTTACTATTCAAGCCACTATTCATCTAATGATACTGCTGAAAATGTAGTGAAATTCAACGAAGCATTCGAAGCTAAATATGGCAAGAAAGCAGATGCATTTAACGCATTAGGATATGACATGGTTTACTTCTTAAAGGATGCAATCGAAAGAGCAGGAGAAGCTGATTCAGAAAAGTTGAAAGCAGCTCTTGAAGCAACTGATGGATTTGTAGGGGTTACAGGTGTTCTTTCAATAGATGAAGATCACAACCCTGTTAAATCAGTTACTATAATCGAAATGGTAGATGGAGTTCCAACATTCTTGAAGAAGTTGGATCCTAAATAATAAAAGTTAGAATGATGATGTCTTTAGAGGGGTGACCCTCTAAAGACTTTGTTCAATAGAAAGGATTTTACAAGATATGGAACAAATTATACAACAATTAATCAATGGCGTATCCTTAGGCAGTATCTATGCTTTAATAGCATTGGGTTATACAATGGTATACGGTATATTAAGCTTAATAAACTTTGCACATGGTGACATATATATGATAGGTGCATTTGTTGGATACGCATTAACCACCTTTCTAGGCTTAGGATTTATTCCATCATTATTGATATCAATGTTGGCGTGTAGTATTCTTGGAATGATAATTGAGAAGATAGCATATAAACCGATGAGAAATTCTACCAGAATTGCCATTCTTATAACTGCAATAAGTGTATCCTTATTCCTACAATATACTATGGTTTACTTCATTGGTCCTGAGACTAGAACATTCCCCCAAGTACTTGAAAGTCAACGTTTAAACTTATTCAATGGAAGTGTAATCCTTGACACTAAGAATATATATATATTTATAATTACGGTTATATTGATGATAACATTACAATTTGTAGTAAGAAAGACTAAGGTTGGTAAGGCTATGAGAGCTGTAGCTTTAGATAAAGATGCAGCAGAACTAATGGGTATTAATGTAAATAAGATAATATCCTACACATTTGCCATGGGTTCAGCTTTGGCAGGAGCAGCAGGAGTTTTAGTAGGAATTTATTATAATACAATCAATCCTCTTATGGGCTCAGTGCCTGGTTTGAAGGCCTTTGTTGCAGCGGTTTTAGGTGGTATTGGCCTAATACCTGGAGCAGTTTTTGGAGGGTTTTTCCTTGGTATAACAGAAACTATGGTTAGTGCTTTTGGTGGATCCGTATATAAGGATGCAGTAGCATTTGCAATTTTAATAGTTATACTTCTTGTTAAGCCTACAGGTCTGTTAGGGAAGAACTTAAAGGAAAAGGTATAGGAGGAGGCTTAGATGAAAAGTTTTAATAAGAAAAATATTATAACATTAGCTCTTGTAATAGCAGCTTATATAATAGTACAAATTTTAATAAATAATGGAATAATTGACTCCTATATTCAGCTTAATATGACCCTTATAGGCATAAATATTATCTTGGCAGTTTCCTTAAACCTAATAACCGGTTTTACAGGTCAGTTTACCTTAGGGCATGCTGCATTTATGGCTATTGGAGCATATATATCTGCAATCTTTACTGCTAAATTTGGACAACCATTTATAGTGGCTTTAATAGCATCCGGTATTGTTTCATCTATAGCGGGAATTATTATAGGTATTCCTACCTTAAGGTTGAAGGGAGATTATCTTGCAATAGCAACCCTAGGCTTTGGAGAAATCGTAAGAATTTTAGCTCTTAATATAGACTATATCGGTGGAGCTATTGGTTTCAATGATATTCCACAATATACAAACTGGACTTGGATTTACCTACTAACGGTTTTAACTGTATTGTTAATTAGCAATTTTATTAAGTCATACCATGGAAGAGCCTGTATATCAATCAGAGAAAACGAGATAGCAGCAGAAGCAATGGGTATAAACACTACTTTTTATAAAGTTTTGGCCTTTGCGATTGGTGCTTTCTTTGCTGGTATAGCAGGGTCTTTGTATGCTAACTACTTCTATTTTATAAAGCCTGATTCATTTGGATTTATGAAATCAATTGATATATTGGTAATAGTAGTGTTTGGAGGGATGGGAAGCATTCCTGGCTCTATTGTAGGTGCTATTGTACTTTCTGTTATCTCAACGTTCCTACAAAACATACCGGACTTAAGAATGGTAATATATGCTGTTATTCTCTTCTTAATAATGGTATATAAACCTACCGGACTAATGGGTAAGTCGGAATTTAAAATATTTAAGAAAGGGGTCAAACGCAATGTCAGTTCTAAAGGTTAGTAACCTATCAAGAGCTTTCGGAGGTATTAAGGCAGTTACTGATGTAAGCTTAAATATTGAAGAGGGCGAAATCATTGGTCTGATTGGCCCAAACGGTGCTGGTAAAACCACATTTTTCAACCTGTTAACGGGTATTTATACACCTACTGAAGGTGAAATAGAATATGATTTAAAAGCAAAGGTATCATCAAAGGATTTCAAACCACATAAGATGACGGGTTTTGGAGTAGCGAGAACATTCCAGAATATAAGGTTGTTTCAAAATATGACGGTTCTTGAAAACGTCCTAATCGGTTTTCATAACGGTATGAAATATAATGTTGCAGCATCATTTTTTAGACTTCCTTCCTATTTTAAGGAGGAGAAAGAAACATATGACAAAGCGATTAAACTATTAGAAAAGTTTAATCTTTTAGATAAAAAGGATGCATTTGCTAGAAACCTAGCTTATGGAGATCAAAGAAGATTAGAAATAGCTAGAGCCCTAGCGTCTGATCCTAAGTTATTGCTTCTAGATGAACCGGCTGCGGGAATGAATCCGAAGGAAACTGCTGAATTGACTGAATTGATTAAGTGGATAAGAAAGACCTTTGATCTTACAATTATATTGATAGAGCACGATATGAGCCTTGTTATGAATATCTGTGAAAGAATATTCGTGTTTGATTATGGGCATCTTATAGCTAGTGGACTTCCTGAAGAGATACAAAAGAATGAGAGAGTAATCAAAGCATACTTAGGGGAGGAGGCAAATTAATGTTAGAATTAAAAAATCTAAATGTATATTATGGAGCTATTCATGCCCTTAAGAGCTTAAATGTGAAGATAAATCAAGGTGAAATAGTTACACTGATTGGAGCTAATGGTGCCGGTAAAAGTACTACCCTAAAGACCATATCGGGATTGTTAAAGCCTAGAGGTGGAGAAATAATATTTGATGGGAAAAATATCAACAATTTAAGTGCACCTGACATAGTTAAGCAAGGAATCGTACACGTACCTGAAGGAAGAAGAATATTTTCAACTATGAGTGTATTTGAGAACTTAGAAATGGGAGCATTTATAAAGAATAATAAGGCTGAAATAGCAGAAGATATTGAAAAAGCTTATACCTATTTTCCGATTCTAAAGGAAAGACGTGAGCAGTTGGCTGGTACCTTATCGGGTGGAGAGCAACAGATGCTTGCTATTGCAAGGGGCTTAATGTCTAGACCAAAGCTTATTCTTTTAGATGAGCCTAGTATGGGATTAGCACCTATTATCGTTAATGATATTTTCGAAATTATCAAAACCATAAATAAATCAGGAACTACAGTGCTTCTAGTTGAGCAAAATGCTAATATGGCATTAAAGATAGCCGACAGGGCATATATAATAAGAACAGGTGAAATCGAGCTTGAAGGAAATGCAAAGGACTTATTAAAGGATGAATCAGTAAGAAAAGCATATCTAGAAGGCTAGAGAACAAAAGGAACCGACCCCTTTGCTCCTAATTAGGAACAAAGGGGTCGGTTCCTTTTGTTTCTAAAATTATCTGAAGGGTATATACTAATTATTATTGTATAAACGATTGCACAAGCTAGGAGGTATTTTATGGGGAAAAGGGCTAGTGGAATATTGATGCATATTTCATCTTTACCGGGCAAATATGGTATTGGTGATTTTGGTAGTGGAGCATATGAATTTGTTGATTTCCTTTATAAATCTAAGCAAAGATATTGGCAGATACTTCCTTTAAATATAACAGGATATGGGGATTCGCCCTATCAAAGTGTTTCTGTATTCTCTGGGAATCCTTACTTTATAGACTTGGACCAATTATTAGAAGAGGGCTTCTTAAATTCTCATGATATTTTAATGACGGATTTAGGTACTAATCCTAATTATGTGGATTATGAGAAATTGTACTTAAATAAGATTACCTTGTTGAGGAAAGCATATGATAATGCTAAGGAGGTCATTGATAAAGAACTGGTAGAATTCTATGAGGAAGAGAAACAATGGTTAAGGGATTTTGCCCTATATATGTCCTTAAAGAAGAAAAACAAGGGTATATCATGGAATAAGTGGCCTGAAGAATATAAGACCTATAATTCTTTTGAGGTCTTAGAATTTGAAAAGGATAATAGGGGGGAAATCTTTTTTTGGGTTTTCACACAGTATTATTTTACAAAGCAATGGAATAGACTTAAGGACTACTCAAATAAGCATAATATAAAAATTATAGGTGATCTTCCTATTTATGTTGCTGAAGATAGTTCTGATTGCTGGGCTAACCCTGAAATTTTCAACCTTGATAATGATTTGATGCCCAAGACTGTAGCGGGTGTGCCTCCGGATGCCTTCTCTAAGACCGGCCAATTATGGGGAAATCCTATCTATAATTGGGAATTTTTAGAGGAGTCTCAATATGAATGGTGGATTAGTAGGATTGAACAAGGTTTTAGCTTATATGATACATTGAGAATAGATCACTTTAGAGGATTTGACGCATATTGGGAGATTGAGTATGGTGAGAAGACGGCTGTAAATGGAGAGTGGAAAAAGGGTCCGGGCACGAAATTTTTTAATAAGGTGAGAGAAAAATTAGGGGCTTTAGATATAATTGCTGAAGATTTAGGCGTTTACTCCGATGGACTAGGTAAGCTTTTGGAAGAAACTGGCTTTCCTAATATGAAAGTGCTTCAATTTGCTTTTGATACAGAAGGGAATAGCAGTTTTCTGCCTCATAATTATGATAAAAATTGTGTAGTATATATAGGAACCCATGACAATCATCCTGTAATGGCCTGGTTTGAATCTGCCCCATCAAATGAGTATAAATATGCGGTGGAGTACTTTAAATTAGATGAAGAAGAAGGTCTTAATTGGGGCTTGTTAAGAGGAGCGTGGGCATCCCCTGCCAATCTGTCTATTGGTCAAATTCAGGATTTTCTAGGGCTTGGGGAAGAATCTAGGATGAATGAACCCTCAACTATAGGAAAGAATTGGACCTGGAGGGTTTCATCATCCCTCTTAACAGATGAATTGGCAGATAGGATTGCTAATCTTACATTAGTATATAGGAGGTATATATGAAGTATAAAGAAAGAATTAAGAATAGCATGCACAGGTATGGTCTAACTACTTTTGGGAAGAACCTTAGTGAATGTACTATAACTGAAAAACATATTTCCCTGTCTAAGGCGATTATGGAGGAAATAGTACCTGAATGGAGGAAATCAGAAGAAAAATTCAATGGGATGAAAAGGGCTTATTATTTATCCTCGGAATATTTAATGGGTAGAGCCCTATCTAATAACTTAATCAATATGAGATTAAAGGAGATGACTTGCGACTTATTAGAGGAAATGGGGATAGACTATAACCACATTGAAGAGGCTGAAGAGGATGCAGGTCTAGGAAATGGAGGACTTGGAAGACTGGCAGCATGTTTTTTAGATAGTGCAGCAACCCTTAATTATCCCCTAACTGGTTACGGTATAAGATATGCCTTTGGAATCTTTAAACAGGAATTCAAAGATGGCTTTCAAGTAGAAGTGGCGGATAACTGGTTAAAGTATGGGGACCCTTGGTCAATTAGGAAAGAAGACGAAAAGGTAAAAGTCAGTTTTTCAAATATGGAGATTTATGCGGTTCCATACGATACTCCTATAATAGGATATGGTCAAGAAACCATAAACACCTTAAGGTTGTGGACTTCAGAGCCATTAGAAGTTTTTAATTTCCAAGCTTTTAATGACCAGAACTATGATTTATCGGTTAAAGACAAGAATGAGGCTGAAAACATAGGCAAAGTCCTATACCCCAATGATTCCAATGATGAGGGGAAATTATTAAGGCTTAAACAACAGTATTTCTTTGTTTCGGCATCATTGCAGGATATTGTAAGAAAATATAAGAAAACTTATAAGGACTTTAATGAATTCGCTAATCTTCATGCAATACAACTAAATGATACACATCCTGCAGTGGCTATACCGGAGTTAATGAGAATATTGACTGAACTGGAAAGGCTAAGTTGGGAAGAGGCTTGGGAAATAGTTGTGAATACCTTTGGCTATACAAACCATACTCTTTTAGCAGAGGCTTTGGAGCAGTGGCCTGTGAGGTTATATAAATCCCTATTGCCAAATATATTTGAAATTATAATTAAAATCAACAACCAATTGATGAGCGAATTGGGAGAAAAGGGAATATACAATGAAGAAGCATATAAATATGAGATCCTTCAACACGAGCATATTAAGATGGCCCACCTATCCATATATGGTTCGAAATCCATAAATGGAGTTGCAAAAATTCACTCTGATTTATTGAAGGAAAGAGAGCTTAACCAATGGTA
The DNA here is from genome assembly GCA_964540195.1 of uncultured Tissierella sp. Taxonomy (GTDB): domain Bacteria; phylum Bacillota; class Clostridia; order Tissierellales; family Tissierellaceae; genus Tissierella_B. Next base: position 14,110 of record CAZIMA010000011.1, on the reverse strand, counting down.
TAAAATATACCCGGAGAGATTTAACAATAAGACTAACGGTATAACTCAAAGAAGATGGCTTCTACAGTCAAATCCAGAATTATCAAGCCTGTTGACGGAACTGTTAGGCTCAAATAGTTGGATTGTAGACTTATCTCAGTTAAAGCAATTGGAAAAATATGCTTCAGACGAAAAAGTTTTGAGTAAATTCCTAGATATAAAGCAAGAAAAAAAATATCAGCTGGCCGAATATATAAAGAAACATGATGATGTAGTTATAGACCCCCATTCTATTTTTGATATGCAGATTAAGAGAATGCATGAATACAAGAGACAGCTATTAAATGCACTTCATATATTGGGTTTATATTATAGAATAAAGGATAATCCTCAATTGGATATGGTGCCTAGGACCTTTATCTTTGGTGCCAAGGCTGCACCTGGATATTATAGGGCTAAGGCTGTAATTAAGTTTATCAACGACATTGCAAAGCTAGTGAATAATGACCCTGATGTAAATAAAAAGATTAAAGTGGTCTTTATAGCAAATTATAAGGTCAGCTATGCTGAAAGATTATTCCCTGCTGCAGATGTATCAGAACAGTTATCTACTGCCGGTAAGGAGGCTAGTGGTACAGGAAATATGAAGTTTATGTTAAATGGTGCCCCTACATTGGGAACATATGATGGAGCTAATATCGAAATAGTTCAGGAATCAGGTGAGGAAAACAACTTTATATTCGGTCTGAGGGTAGAGGACATATCAGAAATAGAAAGCACATATAATCCATATGAGGTATATAATTCGGTGCCTGGATTGAGGAGAGTGGTTGATAGTCTTATAAATGGGACTTTTGATGATATGGGTAGCGGAGTGTATCGAGAGCTTTATGACTCCCTCCTAAAAGGGGAGTACTGGCATAGGGCTGATAACTACTATATATTAAAGGATTTTGAAAGTTATAGAGAAGCACAAGACAAGGTTGACAAAGCATATAGGGATAGATTAGGATGGGCTAAAAAATCCTGGATGAATATTGTAAATGCAGGTAAGTTTAGCTCAGACAGAACCATCCAGGAGTATGCCAATGAAATTTGGGGTATAAAACCGGTGGAAGGCTAAGAGTAAATTAAGCGTTAGAGTGAAAACTTTGATCCTGAGATGAGCTGAATAAACATAGTTTATGAGGGATTTATAAGGCTCCTATGGTAATTAAGGGTATAAGGTAAACCGTTAGTTACTATAGGGGCTTTCTTCTTTCCGTATTGATTTTTGGCTGGAAAGAAAGTAATATGGTTATATATTATGATTTGGAGGACCACAAATGTTTGAAAATACAAATATAATAGTGACTGTATTATTTTTATGTGCAGCAGGATTTGTTGCTGCATTTGTTGATGCAATAGCTGGTGGTGGTGGGTTAATTAGCTTGCCTGCTTATTTTATGATAGGGTTTCCGCCTCACTTTACATTGGGGACCAATAAATTTTCATCAACATGTGGAGCCATAACCAGTACCATAAGATATGCCAAATCGGGAAAAACGGATAAGAGCGTCCTTAAAGTCCTGCTACCCTTTAGTTTTATTGGAGCCACCCTTGGCGTATATGTAGTATTGTTAATAGATTCCACAATTCTAAAACCCATGGTCTTGATAATGATCTTGGCAGTTGGAATATATAGTTTCTTTTCTAAAAATATCGGCACTGAAGATAATTTTCAAGGAACAAGTAGAAAAACCCTTATAATAGGTGCTGTATTTGCCTTTGTTATGGGATTTTATGATGGTTTTTTTGGACCTGGGACAGGCTCTTTTATCATCTTTGGACTTATTAAAATCTATGGTTTTGACTTTGTAAGGGCAAGTGGAAATGCCAAAGCTATGAATTTTGTAAGCAATATAACCTCCTTAGTGATGTTTGCCCTTGGGGGTAGGATATACTATCTAATGGGTTTGCCAATGGCTATCTTCATGGTAATAGGAGCTAACTTTGGGGCTAAGTTAGCAATTAGACAGGGGGCTAAGGTTATTAGACCGGTTTTTATAACTATGTCCCTTGCTGTAGCTGTAAAGATGCTTTATGAAATGATGATATAGAAGTCTTTAAATCGTCTATATATTCAGATAATTATATGGCCGTATGTAGATTTATGTTGAATATAGGATAATTAGTGTTATCATCTAATTAGCGGTGTCAAGATTTTCCTATATTTTCAATAGATGTATGGAAATTTTGATATTGTTTTTATATGAAAATTAATTGAAAATGGGGGATACTATGGACTTAGCGGTTATTGAAAATAACTTAGAGATGATTGATTCGGTTGTTTCCTGTAAAATCGTCACCGGTGATGAGGACCAAATAGATGAAATACATATCGTTTCAAATGATTCTAGAGCTGCAAAACAAATTGCTAGAGATATTCAATCGGTCCTCGTTGCAACTTATAATATCCCTATAGATTATAAAAAAATAAGCATAGCACAAATAGCAGATAATAGATTGAAGAAATCAGGACATAGGCTGAGATTAGAAGGGATTTCTCATGAAATTCTTGGAACAAAAGCATCGTTTAAAGTTTCTGTAAGCAACCTGGATAATATTTATGAGAATACTATTTCAGGTATGAATACTGTTAGGAATATGGAGAGGATGCTTGTAGAAGTAACCTTAAAGACTATTGAAGAAGCTTGTAATTGGGATGATACATTTGTCTTTGAAGATATTAGGACAAGCCCTGTATCCAATGATAAGGTTGTTATTGTAGTTGTTATGGGCTTGGTAGATGGAGTGGAGCAAAGACTGTGTGGGTCTTGTCTCATAAAGAACAATTATGAGATAGCTGTAGTAAAAGCAACACTGGATGCAGTTAACCGTGTAATCACTAAATAAAAATAAATAAAAAGGCAACATTGCCGGCTAATAGAACATTTGTACATTTTTCTTAGCGAAGCGGATATAGCATGCTGGATTAGCGGACAGCAGAGTACTTCTAAAAGGGGGCTATATTCCATGAGAAAAATAACTATGGCGTTAATGAGTTTACTTGCTTTATTATTAGCAGCAGGCGCTAACTGGTCACTAGTTTAAATATAGTTGTTTATTAGTCGGCATTATTATCTTATTTAAGAAATCAAACGTTAATAATCATTGAGATGTATTAGTTTGAGTTGATTAAAAGGAGTATACTATGAATTTAAATAGGAATATGAAGATTTATATAACATTTTTAGCAATCATTGCAGCTTTTTTCTACGGATATCTATTTTCAATCTTTTATATTTCTGACATTAAACTATTATTGTTCTGGACGATTTTATCAATTGTAGTTGAGTCATTGTTGATATTATTACCTAACAATAATGTAGGTGTTTCCGTGGGTTATGCTATAAATATTTAGACAGTTATTGTTGGTGGTCCCTTGGTGGCTACTACTGCTTCTGCGTTAGGTTTTTTGTTTAGATGTCCTAAAATAGAAGGTAGAGGATATGTACATGCTTTGAATACCCCGATATATAAAGTTGTCTACAATATATCACAAAGCATAATTGTTACTTCTATAATATCGATAGTATACTTATTAGTGAATGGAAGGGTTGGAGAATTTTCCCTACTACCCACTATATTGATTTTGTTATTAGGAATTATTTTGAATACAACTATTATTTCTGGGTTTTTAACTTTTGCAACAAATCAAAAGTTTTATGAAGTTTGGATTAATAATGTAAGAGGTATGTTTTCTAGTGCTATAGCCGTGGGAACCATGGGTATTATAATCGCCCTTGCTTTTATTGGTTATGGTTATGGAGCAGTTATCCTATTCTTAGGACCTTTATTATTGGCAAGATACTCATTTAAACTATATGTTGAGATGAGAAGTTTATATATATCGACTATACAAGCATTAAATAAATCCTTGGAGGCAAAGGATCCATATACAAGTGGACATGCCAATAGGGTTGAACAGTTGGCAATTAGCCTAGCAGAGGCATATAATCTGCCCTTTAATAAGGTTCAAGACATAAAAACTGCTGCTGTTCTCCATGATATCGGTAAAATTGGAATAAACGATGAAGTTTTAAATAAAGCCACTAAATTAAGTCAGGAGGAATTTCAGCACATTATGAAGCATCCAAGTATAGGTGCTGATATTATTAGCAAAGTTGATTTCTTAAAGAATATCACCGGAATTATCAAGCATCATCATGAAAAATATGATGGTACAGGCTATCCTGATGGTTTAAAGGGTGAGCAAATTCCAATAGAGGCTTGCATTCTTACAATAGCCGATTCCTATGATGCTATGACTACGGACAGGCCATATAGAAAGGCCTTGAGTCAGGAAGAAGCCCTATATGAAATAGAGCGACATGCAGGGACTCAGTTTCATCCTGATTTGGCAGAGAAGTTTGTTGAAATGATGAAGCATCAGGGAGTGTAGATATGTTTATAGAGCCAACAGTCCTATCGCTTATAGTAGCAAAGATAAGGGGTGGACGATTTAGAAATATGGAAAATGTATATATTAAGGGATGGTATCTCTTCATAATTGCTGCATTGATTCAAGGCTCTTTATCTATTGGGAAAAAGTTAAATATTCCTTTGGCGAATAAGATCCTAACTGATTACTTTATTTATGTAGTTGTATTTACATATGTCTTGATGCTAATTGTTGTAATCCTCAATTTGGAGAAGAAGTATATGATTTGTCTTTTTATTGGACTTTGTTTAAATCTTATGGTTATAGGGGCTAATGAAGGGAAGATGCCCGTTTCCTTAAAGGGAATAGAAGGCATAGGTGATAAAATAGAAGTACAATTACCGAATAGAGACTTTGACATTAAGCATATTTCTGTAAATAAGGATACTAAATTAGTCTATTTGGCTGACATTATCTTAGTTCCTAAACCTTATCCTTTGCCAAAGATATTAAGCTTAGGAGATGTCTTCTTAATGGCGGGGGTATTCCTATTTTTTCAGGAGGAAATGGTCCTTTGTAATAAGAATAATAAATCCCGGAATCCCTATTAATGGATTCCGGGATGTTTTTTTGGGAAGAATAATTTGTGTGCTAAATAAAGTTAAAACTATGGTAAAATAGATTAGATGAGAAAGCTTAAAGAAAGGTGGAGCTTGATGGATTTAGATAAACTATTAGAAGTGCTTAAGATAATTGAAAAAAGAAATGAGAAAGAGAGTATAGATATCAAAGGAATTGCATATCATTCAGCAAGGGTAAAAGAAGGGTTTATCTATGTAGCCATAAGGGGCTATATAACCGATGGCCATAAATATATAAAAGAAGCAGAAAAAAATGGTGCTGTAGCAATTATTGTAGAGGACTTTTCTAAAGATAGTACCCTTCCTCAATATAGGGTGTTAAATTCTAGGGAAAGCCTATCCCAAATCAGTGGGGCTTTTTATGGAAATCCATCAAAAGATATGAGGATGATAGGTGTTACTGCCACCAATGGGAAAACTACAACAACTTATATGTTGAACCAGATCTATGAAGAAGCTGGCTTTACTACCGGTCTTGTGGGAAGTGTAATGAATAAGGTTGGTGAACGCTTTGTGCCGTCTGAGCTTACAACTCCTGAAAGCTTGGATTTACAAAAACTCTTTTATGATATGAAAAATGAAAACATTCATAAAGCCATAATGGAGGTTTCTTCCTCTGCATTGGAGCTCTATAGGGTAAATGATGTAGATTATGATATTGTATCCTTTAACAATTTCAGTAGGGAGCATATAGACCAGCATGGATCCTTTGAAAAGTACTGGGAGGCTAAATCAAGTCTTGTTAGAAATGCTAAGGAAAACAGCTATGCCCTATTAAATATTGATGATGAACATATAAGGAGTCTGGTAAATGAAACAAAAGCTCATCTTATAACTTATTCCACTAAGACAGATGCTGGAATGATCTATGCAAAAGATATTGAGCTTGTAAAAGGAAGACCAACATTTACTATTGTAATTAAAGAAGATATCCGGGCCTTTGACCACTTAATAAAGAAGGGGGAGTTCTCCATTGCACTTGGAATTCCGGGACTTCATTCTTTAGAAAATGCCATGGTGGCTACGGTGATAGCCCTTACTGATGGAATTGATATAGGAATTATTCAAAAGGCCTTAAGGGAATTTGCCGGGGTGGAAAGAAGATTTGAATATATCTATGAGCGGGATTTTCTTATAATAGATGACCACTTTGCAAATCTAAAAAATATAAACGTAAGTCTTGAAACCCTAAGCCGTATCACTTGTAATAAACTCCACCTTATATATGCTATTAGGGGTAACAGGGGAGTTACAGTAAATAAGGAGAATGCAGAGGCCCTTGTTTCTTGGAAGGATAGGTTGGGTATTAGTGAAATAATTGGTACTAAAAGCATTGGAAGTGTAACATCTAAAGATGAGGTATCCCTTGAAGAAGAGAAGGTGTTTTCAGAAATAATCCAAGCTGCAGGAATTAAGCTTGTTATATATGATACTCTTGAGGAGGCGATAAATCATACACTCAAGGAAACCGGGGAGAATGATATAGTATTTTTGGCAGGCTGCCAAGGAATGGATAAGGGAGCTAAGATTGCTTTGGAGTATATCTCTAGTCTAAGGCCTGACTTAAATTTAGAAGACCTTTATAAACCCTTAAAGACTAGGGCCAATAATTAAGCTGGTTATTTAGAAATAAATGTATTTTTCATTTGCATAAAATATGATAAACTATTAGAGCAGAAAAACAATAAGAGGGGGCAGCGAATTTGAATCTTAAGTCTAAAATCAGAGAAATTGAAGATTTTCCTATTGAAGGAGTAAGTTTTAAAGATATTACTACCCTTACAAGGGATAGAGATGCATTTCAAGAAGCGGTCAATTTAATCGTTGAGGATTTAAAGGACAAGGATGTTGATTATATTGTGGGACCGGAAGCCAGAGGATTTCTCTTTGGTGCTGCTGTTGCCTATGGTCTGGGAGTTGGCTTTATTCCTATAAGAAAGCCTGGTAAACTACCTGCACCAACTGCAAGTTATGAGTATAAACTGGAATATGGTAAAAACACATTAGAAATCCATAAAGATGCTGTTTCCAAAGGTGATAGAGTAGCTATAGTAGATGACCTCCTTGCCACTGCAGGTACGGTTGCAGCTGCAGTGTCACTAATTGAGTCTCTTGGAGGAGAAGTAGTAGCTTTGGAATTCATAATTGAATTAGAAGAGCTTGGCGGAAGAGATAGACTTAAAGAGTACCATGTTAATACACTGGTAAAATATTAAACTTTAGTTTAAAATGGTAAACATCTAAAAAGCCAATTATGGAGGCTTCCTCCATGATTGGCTTTAATAAGCTTTAAATTAGTAGAGAAATGAAGAGATTAATGTTGGGAAAGCTAGAAGTATTTTTGCTATGTTATATAGAGGGATAATTTAAAACAAAGCGCCAGAGCCATAAGGCTGACGAGGATTGGAGTTATCGAAATTTCGGCGGATGCTCCAAGGGCTTCACGGTCCAAGAATCTTACAAAGACCAGAAGGAATTCTGAAACAAAAAAGGTTCATGTGATATCCCTCTTTAAAATAGAAAGAGGAGGAGTATTATTATGTGTGGTATAGTAGGTTATATTGGACAAAAAGATGCAAAAGAAATTATAGTGGAGGGTTTGGAAAAGTTGGAATACAGAGGGTATGACTCGGCCGGTATAGCCCTTGTAAGAGGGGATAAACTGGAATATTCCAAGCGTGAAGGAAGGCTTTCAAATTTAAAGGAAAGCTTAAGTCAGAAGCCCATAAGTGGAAGCTTAGGTATAGGTCATACAAGGTGGGCGACCCATGGGGTTCCATCTGATGCAAACTCCCACCCACATATTAATGGAGATGAAAATTTTGCAGTGGTTCATAATGGAATAATCGAAAACTATTTAGACCTTAAGAAAGAGTTAATTGCTAGAGGCTATACTTTTAAGTCGGAAACGGATACAGAGGTTATTTCCCATCTTATAGATTTCTATTATACAGGGGATTTTTTGGCTGCCGTTAATAAGGCTGTCTCAAGATTAACCGGAGCATACTCTCTGGGAATAGTATCATCTTTACATCCGGATGAATTTATAGCTGTAAGATTTGAAAGTCCTTTGATATTAGGCATTGGAGAAGGGGAGTTTTTTGTAGCCTCCGATATTCCTGCTATACTTAATAGGACCAGGAAGGTCATATATCTTGAGAATAATGATGTAGCAAGGTTGACCAGAGATTCATATACCATCTACAATGCTGATAAAATCGTAGAAAGAGAGATTCAAAATATTGATTGGGATGTAGAAGCTGCTTCTAAAGAAGGTTATGCTCATTTTATGCTTAAGGAAATTCATCAGCAACCATCAGCAATCAAAGAAACCTTGTTGAGAAGGCTTGACCACAAGGGAGACTTGTTTCTAGAGAATATAAATATATCAAGGGATGAAATTGCTGAAATCAATAGAATATATATAGTTGCTTGTGGAACGGCATATCATGCAGGCCTTGTAGGTAAATATCTATTGGAGCAGTTTTTAAGAGTAGGAGTGGTGGCGGATATAGCATCTGAATTCAGATACAATGATAATTTCATCGATGAGCACACCCTGGTGATTATTGTTAGTCAGTCTGGAGAAACTGCTGATACACTTGCAGCTTTGAGAGAAGCTAAAACAAAAGGAGCCAGGATTTTATCCATCACCAATGTAGTAGGAAGTTCTGTTGCAAGGGAATCCCATGATATCTTTTATACATGGGCAGGGCCTGAAATAGCTGTAGCATCTACTAAAGCTTACACAACCCAATTAGTAGCATTTTATATTTTAAGCCTATATTTGGGAAAGCTTAAAGGAAGTCTTGAAAAAGACCTTTATGATGAAATACTAATTGAGTTAAGAGGATTGCCTGAAAAAGTTCAAAAAGCTATAGAATCGAGTGAGCAAATTGCAAGGCAAATAGCTGAGAAAATTAAAGATAAGCACTCCCTTTTCTATATCGGCAGAGGCTTGGATTATTATACTGCTATGGAGGCGGCATTAAAACTAAAAGAAATCTCATATATTCATGCAGAAGCCTTTGCCGCCGGAGAGTTAAAACATGGAACCATAGCCCTTATAGAAGAAGGAACTCCTGTTATAGCGATTGTAACTCAACAAAGTCTATATGATAAAACTGTATCCAATATTAAGTCCCTTAAGGCCAGAGGTGCATATGTGGTTGGAATCACAAGGGGAAAAAAATTAGACCTGGAATCTATTTGTGACAAGGTAGCATTTCTAGAGGAGACTTCTAATATATTTATGCCTCTTTTATCTGTTATACTCCCTCAGCAAATTGCATATTATACGGCATTGGCTAAGGGGAACGATGTTGACAAACCAAGGAATTTAGCTAAGTCTGTTACTGTTGAATAAGTTGGAAACATAGAATGATGATAAAAACTTCCCTAATGGTGGTATAATACCACAATAGGGAAGTTTTTTCGTACATGGAGGCTGATTTTGAAATGACAAATAGGATTCAAGGAACTACTAGATTATTAGGATTAATAGGATATCCAACTAAGCACAGCAAATCACCACATATGCATAATACCGCATTTGAAGAATTAGGTTTGGACTTTGTTTATATGGCATTTGATATAGAAAGTGGTCATATTAAGGAAGCCCTTGATGCCTTTAAGGTCCTCAATATAAAGGGTGGGAATATCACTATGCCCCATAAGACCAAGGTAATGGAATTTATAGATGAAGTTTCACCTGATGCAAAGATAATTGGGTCTGTAAATACTATTAAGATAGATGAAAACAAAAAGATTAGCGGTTATAATACAGATGGTAGAGGTTTTATAAAGGCTTTGGAGGAAAATGGAGTGGACTTCAAAGGAAGGAAAATAGTAATGGCAGGAGGAGGAGGGGCTGCTAAGGCAGTAGCTACTCAACTAGCTTTAGATGGTGCAGGTGAAATTGTTGTCTTTAATAGAACTTTAAGTTCAGCTGAGCTTATTACAAGTAATATAAATAAAAATATACCTACATGTAAGGCTAGAGCACAAGAAATGGAAGAGAAAAAATTGGTTGAGGAAATACAAGATGCAGCCCTGCTTATAAATGCTACTTCATTGGGTATGAAAGCAACTATTGACCAAGCTATTATTTCATCCTCTCACCAGCTTCCAAAAGAAATATTTGTTGCTGATTTAATATATGATCCGGATGAAACGAAATTGCTAAAACTTGCAAAAGAAGCTGGATGTAGTTATATGAACGGCCTTATGATGCTCATATGGCAAGGGGCTCTTGCCTTTGAAATCTGGACAGGGAAAAAAATGTCGACGGATTTAGTTAAAAGCCAGGTTTTTACCGATATTAGAGGATAAAAAGTCCCCACGGGAGATGATAATATGAAGATTATTGATATTAGGGGTTTGAAAATTGGTGAAGGTCAACCTAAGATAATTGTCCCTATAGTTGAAGAAAATTATGACTCCGTTATAGAAAAGGCTAAAGATATAGCTCTTAAGAAAGTTCAAATGGTAGAATGGAGAGCAGACTATTATGATAAAGCACATGATATTAACAGTGTCCTAAATTTGCTTAAGGGCATAAGGGGTGTTTTGGGCAATATTCCCCTACTGTTTACCTTTAGGAATAAAAATGAGGGTGGTGTTAAAGAAATAAGCTCAAATCATTATACCCACCTGAACAAAATGGCAGCCAATAGTGGATATGTAGATTTAATCGATGTGGAGGTATTTTCTGAAGTGGCAAAGGAAAATATAGATAGTATCCATGATGCCGGAGTATTGGTTGTAGGTTCATACCATGATTTTTACAAGACCCCTTCCAAGGACGAAATTATTTTAAGACTTAGAAAAATACAGGAAATGGGTGCTGATATAGGAAAGGTTGCAGTTATGCCTCAAACTACAGAAGACGTCTTAACCTTGCTTGAAGCCACCAATGAAATGAGTACTAAATATGCAAATAGACCTATAATAACCATGGCAATGGGTCCATTAGGAGTTATAAGTAGGATTTCAGGTCAAGTATTTGGTTCTTCCATGACCTTTGGAGCCCTGGGACAAGTTTCCGCTCCTGGTCAGATCCCCCTTGAAGAATTAAGCCAAGTGTTGGGTATACTAAGTAAGTCTATATGAAAGAAAAGGAGTCGCTATGAACAATATAATAGAATTATTAAGGATAATAATTAAAGATACGGTAGGTGGATTAAGGGGGTATTTTAAGTCTAGGCTTATAATATTAGTTATAGTATTTGGAGTACTTAGTGTTGGATTTCTTGTAATAGAAGCCCCTATGCCATATCTTATAGCTTTGCTTATTGCTATGCTTGATATAATTCCCCTCCTTGGAGCAGGGATTGTAATGATCCCTTGGGGGATAATCTCATATTTTTCAGGTAACAAAGATATGGGAGTGGGGGTTCTGATTTTATATGTAGTCCTAACAATAGCAAAACAGTTTATAGAGCCTAAGGTTTTGGGAGACCAAATAGGAATAAGACCTCTCTATACCTTCTTAGCTACTGTGGCGGATTCTCTTTTCTTTGGTCCTATAGGTCTTATATTAGGACCTATATTGGCTGTCATAATTAATTCTGTAATTAAGGCAAAAAGTGCCATGGATAAGAGAAATTAGAGTTAATCGATATAAAGATAACGAAGAAAGCGTTACCCAAGTATTTATTATTTTGCAAAAATACAAACAAAATGCAATTGGAAAACATCAAAGCCTCATAAAATGGACATTCCTCTTATTTTTTATAGGTCTTAATTCTTATTTTCTATTGTTTAGTATTAAACAATGTGATATAATTATAATGTATAGAAAATTAAATCTATTTGGATGGAGGGTTAAGAATGAAGAAAATTATCCCGATGATGTTAGTATTGGCTTTGATGGCTGCAGCATTAGTAGGGTGTTCTCAAGCACCCGCACAACCACCTGCTGAACCACCAGTAGAGACTCCGGCAGAACCACTACCGCAAGCACCAGCTCCGGAAGCAGGAAAGGTTGCAAAAGTTGGTTTGGGCCAAAAAATTTCTATAGATAAATCTAAGGATGCCGGTACAGATGCAAACGGTAACCCTGTAACGGCACAAGCTCAAATGGATGTAACTATGGCAGCAGTAGGATTTGATGCTGACGGTAAAGTTGTAAGTGTTACATTAGACGTTGTACAACCAAAGGTTGCTTTTGATGCTGATTTAATAATTACATCAGATAAAACTGCTGAAGTTCCAACAAAGAAGGATTTAAAAGATGATTATGGAATGAAAGGCGTTTCAGAAATAGGTAAAGAATGGTATGAGCAGGCAGCTGCTTTTGAAGAATGGATGATAGGTAAAAGTGTTGATGAAATAAAGGGATTAAAAGTTAAGGAAAGAGATCCAAGTCATAAGAATGTGCCTGATGTTCCGGAATTAACTTCTTCAGTTACTATTACAGTTGAGAGCTACATAGCTGCAGTTGAAGAAGCATGGAACAATTCAGTAGATTCACCAGGTGCTGAAACAGTAGGTCTTGGAGTTGAAACCCATATCAGTGGTAGAGATAAGGGTGTAGATGCTAATGGTAACCAAGTATTACCAAGGGCTCAGTCAGACACTTATATGTCAGCAACTGCATTTGATAAAGATGGCAAGGTTGTTGTTACTATCATTGATAATGCTCAAGTTAGAGTAAATTATGATGCAGAAGGCAAAGTGACAGATGATAAGGCAGCTGAATTAAAGACTAAGCATGAGTTAAAAGAAGACTATGGAATGAAGGGTGCTTCCGGCATCGGCAAAGAATGGTATGAGCAAATGGCAGCATTCCAAGATTGGATGGCTGGAAAGACCATAGATGAAATAACCGGATTAAAAGTTAAAGAATCGAACCCAACTCATCAAAATGTTCCGGACGTTCCTGAGTTAACATCATCAGTTACTATAACTGTTGAAGGATATTTAGCGGTGGTTAAAGAAGCTTCAGAAATGGCTAGATAAGAAGATTGGACTAAGACTCCCTCTTTAAAAGAGGGAGTTTTTTTGTTATGATTATTAAGGGTGATATAATGAAAAAAATGATAATGAAATTTGTAGTTATGGGCATGATCATAAGCTCCTTATCCGGGTGTACAAAGAAACCTGAGTATACAAAATATAGTGCTAGTTTTTTTGGTCCTTTTGATACTATCACTCAGATAGTGGGCTATAGCAAAAACGAAGATGAATTTAATTTCTATGTTGAACAAATACATACAAGGATGTTTCAACTTCATAAACTATATGATAAATACAAGACTTATGAAGATATAAATAATATCAAGACCATTAATGACAATGCTGGAAAGGCTCCTGTAAAAGTTGATAAAGAGCTACTAGAGTTAATTCTTTTTTCTAAGGACCTTTATGAAAATAAGGCAAAGGAAACCAACATAGCCTTGGGTTCAGTTCTTAAAGTCTGGTCAGAATATAGGGATATGTCTGAATCTGAACCTGAAAATGCAGCCATTCCTCCTATGGAGGACTTGATTGCAGCAAATGAGCATACGGATATCAATAAGGTAATAGTAGATTTTGAAAATAGTACTGTCTTCCTAGAAGACCCCCAGATGAGTCTTGATGTAGGAGCAGTAGCTAAAGGATTTGCCACTGAAAAAGTAGCAAGGGAAATTGAAGTTGCTGGACTTACATCAGCTATTATTAGTTCAGGTGGAAATATTAGAACCATTGGCAAGCCCCTTGATAACACTCGTGAAAGATGGGGTATAGGTATACAAAACCCTGATAGCTTTATTGATGGTTCGGAATCAAATGTCTTAGAAACTGTATTTATAAATGATGGGTCTGTTGTAAGCAGTGGAGATTATCAGAGATACTATATGGTTGGAGATAAAAGGATACACCACCTTATAGACCCCAAGACTCTTATGCCTGGAGACTATTTTAGAGCTGTAACCATAGTAACACCGGATTCCGGGGAAGCTGACTTCTATTCTACGGTTGCATTTTTACTCCCATATGAGGAGAGTAAAAAATTTGTAGAATCTCAAGATGGAGTAGAGGCTCTTTGGGTAATGAAAGATGGAAGTATAGAAGCTACAGAGGG
>CAZIMA010000010.1:0-28082 GCA_964540195.1 uncultured Tissierella sp. | reverse complement strand
CTTCTATTAACACTGTTGAATCCACAACTGCAATTCGTCTAGCAAGGTACTTAAGCTCTTCCATTGCTTTGCTATTGGAAATAAAAGAATCATCATCACTTTCTTTAGAAGATTGAATAGATAATTCCCTTATTAAGAACTCGTTAGCCCTCTTGATGGATTCCAGTTCTTTTTGGGTTCGTTCCATTTTAGAAATATCCATACAACTTGTAAGTACGAACCTAATACTTTCATCCTTATTAAATATAGGAACAGCTGTTGCAAATATAATCTTTCCATTTACTAATTGACTGTCTGCAACTTCTTCCTTTTTTTCCAAGGCTTCAAGACCAATTGATTTTGAAAAGATACCTTCATTAACTAGGTCTTTTAAGTTTTTTCCTACTATATTAGATTCAACTATTCCGTCCATATTCTGGCATACTGTATTATATAGGATGGTTATGCCTTTTTCATTGATAATATGGACGCCAATATCAAGATGATCAAAGGCAGCTTTTGTAGTTTGGTAATCCCATATGTTTTCAAAGTGGATCATTTTATCACCTTTCCATAATTTTGAAATCCCTCGTAAACTAAGTTATCTAATATAACAAATATTAATATAATTATACCACACTTATTAAACGAGGTGAATATATCCCCCGCTTCTGCAAGCGACTGGGTTCCTTGTTATACAACAGGTGGGTGTTTAATCACTCGCCTCGTTGCAGCAGTATGTAGAAACTGCAAGCAGTTTCATCGATGCTTAAAAAAAATAATATCAAGGTAAGCTGTCCATATTGGTCAATACCTATTATTTCTACAAGATAAGGGTATAAATAAGTTGGTGTAGTTACAATAAAATATTTTTGAGGTGATTTAATGGAATTAAAATTATTTTGTATGGAAGCTTGTCCTTATTGTAAGAAGGTTTTAAGGTATATTGAAAAGAATAATATTTTGGTTCAAATTGCTGATATTAAAAAGGAACCCAAAAATCAAGAAGACCTTATTAAAGTAGGTGGCCTGGACCAGGTTCCTATGCTTTTAATAGATGGAAAACCCCTATATGAATCATCAGATATAATCGCATGGCTTAAGGAAAACAAGTAATAAAGTTCTTGAAGTTAAAAAATCAAAAATGGGGTATAATCCATTAAATAAGCTGCAAATATTTTTATGAAAATAGGAGGCCATATGATAATAAAAAACGGAAGAGTAATGGATCCAAGTACTGGCTTCGATAAGGTTACTGACATATTAATTGAGGATGGAAAGATTAAAAAAGTTGGTAAAATGGAAGACTTTAATGAGAATCAAGTCATAGATGCTGGTGGATTAATAGTGGCACCTGGACTTATAGATGTACATGTTCACTTTAGAGAACCAGGTCAAACCCATAAGGAGGATATTATTTCAGGCTCTAAGGCTGCAGCAGCTGGTGGGTTTACAACAGTTGTTGCCATGGCCAACACTAATCCAATTATTGATAATGAAGAAGCTTTGAAAGATGTACTCCAGAAGGCGAAAGAGTCGCCAATAAAGGTACTTACTGTGGCAGCTGTAACAAAGGGCTTTAAAGGACAAGAGCTTGTAGATATGGAAAAGCTCCATAGTTTGGGGGCAGTAGGCTTTTCCGATGATGGTATGCCAATTCTAGATGAGAAGTTGACTTGGGAAGCCATGATTAGGGCAAATAAAATCGGGGCCCCCATTAGCTTCCATGAGGAGAACCCCATCTTCATTGAGAACCCTGGGATTAATGAAGGTAAGGTATCAAAAAAATTAGGCATTCAAGGAGCCTTAAATCTTTCCGAGGACATGATGATAGCGAGAGATTCCATGTTTGCTTTATATAGTGGGGCAACTATTAATATTCAGCATATTAGCTCCAAAACAGCTATAGATATGGTAATGCTTATTAAAGCAATTGGAGCGAGTGTTTTTGCTGAGGTCACACCACACCACTTCTCCCTAACAGAAGAAGCGGTATTGGAACATGGAACTATGGCCAAGATGAACCCTCCTCTTAGGACAGAGGATGACAGGCAGAGGATTATTCAGGGTTTAAAAGATGATACCATTGAGATTATTGCTACTGACCATGCACCCCATAGCTATGATGAAAAGAATGTTGAATTTACAAGGGCTCCAAGTGGGATAATAGGCCTTGAAACATCCCTTTCCCTAGGCATTACCAATTTGGTTAAACCTGGTCATATTTCAATGTTGAAGCTATTGGCAAAGATGACTACCAATCCTGCAAGACTATATAATTTGGAAACAGGCACCTTAAAAGAAGGGGCACCTGCAGATATAGTTATATTTGATGAAAATGAGTCCTATATGGTGGAAAAGTTTCAATCTAAGTCTTCTAATTCACCATTTATAGGCACATCCCTATATGGAAGGGTAAAAGTGACTATTTGTGATGGAAATATTGTTTGGGACAATAGGGAAATTATTTAGCATTTAAGAAAGGCATGTTCTCAATTTTCCGAAGAACATGCCTTGTTTTTTTAAAATTATTCACCTATTGGGGATTCAAATGGTTTGCTTATATCATAGTGACCCATTAAGGAATCAGTAACTTGGCCGTCAATTAAAAATTGAACCCTATCCACTGAGTCAAGTTCCCTTAGACTTGCCACTATTTGGTTTATAGTGAAGGTCTCCTCTAAAGAGCCTCCGTTCATCCCTTCTCTGGCAAAGTCCACAGATGCAGTTTTATTTTCTACATTGACAGCAAGAAGATTCGCAGATTCTGGTATTACAGTTCTAAGACCTTGGGATTTAGGTCCTACAAGGAGTTCTCTTATGATGGCTTCCTCCAAAGTTACATCTCCAATTTCAATGGTCCTATTCTCTGCTACAAGTTTTTCTAAGGATTCATCTCCCGTTTGTATATATTCATCATTTACGAAATACAATACAACATCCACAGTTTGGCCTTCAGGCCCCTCTGGCACTTCCTCAGATGGGACTTGAGGAGTCTCTATAGGAGTTTCAGGTCCTGGAGTTTCAGCCGGTGGGTTTGTTTTATTGCTACAAGCTACTATACCAATGGACAATGCTAGTATAATCAAAATTACTAGGGTTTTTTTCATCATATCTCTCCTTCCATAATCATATTATACGACAAATACATATTTAGGACAATAGCTAAGAGGCTTGTGGTCCTATCCATACTATACCATGTTTAAAAAAATCTATTCAAGGGTATAATATGCTTACTAAAAGTAAGTAGGTGATTGAATGTCAAAATATCATGAAAGATCAAATATATATGTAACCAATATTGTTTTAAGAGTTCAGGATTTAAAAAAATCTATGGAGTTTTATAAGACCATCCTGGGCTTTAAAGTTCTGGAGGAAGAAGAATCCAAAGTTTCCTTTACAGTAGATGGCCAGAGTCCTATAGTTACAATAATTAGACCCAATGACATAATTCCAAAAATTCCAAGAAGAACGGGCCTATATCACTTTGCCCTTCTTTTGCCTGATAGGGTCCAATTAGGACTATTCCTTAAGAACATTAGAGAACAGAACTATCCTATAATTGGAGGTGCCTATCACGGAGTAAGTGAAGCAATTTATCTGGAAGATCCTGACGACAATGGAATTGAGGTATATGCAGACACTGATGAAAGTCAATGGGATAGGCGTGAGTATTCAGTAAATATGGTTACAGAAAGACTTGACTTCAATGAATTGTTAGAGTACACGGAAGATAGGGTTTGGGAAGGGGCACCTAAGAATGCTATTATTGGACATATCCATCTTCATGTTTCAGATTTAGATGAATCCTTTAAGTTTTATAATCTATTTGGATTTGAACTTACTCAGGCCATGAGGCATAATGCATATTTCATATCCACGGGAGCCTATCACCATCATATAGGCATGAATATATGGAATGGTAGAGGAGCACCGCCACTTCCCGAAAATTCAGCAGGTATGAAATATTATAGCCTTAAGTTTCCAAATGAAGAGCTTAGAACAGAGAAGATAAGAATTATTAAGGAAGCAGGTCATGTGGTTATTGAAACTGAGGAAGGCATATTTGTAAAAGACCCATCAGATAATTTGATTAGACTTGTTATCTAAGGGATAAATTATGCGAAAATTTAAAATATGGTATTGACAATTCTTTAAACTGGTTGTAAAATTATGAAAAGCTTTGATTAGGAAGAGTAGATTCATCTAGGTCAAAAGAGAGAGAGGTTCACCGGCTGAGAGACCTCTTGGATACAATGAATTGAAAACCACCTATGAGCTCATTCTTGAATTTAGTAGAGAAATGCGTACAACCGGCGTTAAGGTTATGTTTTTATATTTAGGTGGAAACGAGACTATACACTCGTCCTTTTTGGGGACGGGTGTTTTTATTTTTAAATTTAGGCAGCAAAGCTGGGTTACAAAGGATTTGAAAGAGGGGAAGAAGATAATGGAAGATATTTTAGTGGCAAAATTTGGAGGAAGTTCTCTATCAGAGAGCAAACAGTTTATAAAGGTTAAGGAAATTGTTGAATCTGACAAGAGAAGAAGATTTATTATACCGTCTGCACCTGGTAAGAGATTTAGCAAGGACCATAAGATTACAGATCTTTTACTGATGTGCCACCAACTTTCATCCCATGGTTTGAATTTTGACGAGGTATTTTCTATTATAGAAGAAAGATACTTGGAGATATGTAAAGAACTAGGCTTGGGGTTGAAAATTGAGGATTATCTAAAGGATGTAAAGAACAAAATCAGAGATGGAGCATCCAAAGATTATGCTGCTAGTAGAGGGGAGTATTTAAATGGACTAATACTTGCAGATTATCTTGCTTTTGATTTTATAGATGCAGCAGATGTAATTGTTTTTGATGAGAAGGGTCTATACAATCCGGATTTGACGGAAAAAAAGGTTAAAGACAAGTTATCCGCTATAGAATATGGAGTAATTCCTGGCTTCTACGGGGCAGGTGAAAATGGAGAAATAATTACATTTTCCCGTGGAGGTTCAGACGTTACAGGAGCTATTATAGCCAACGGAGTCCATGCCAGCCTATATGAAAACTGGACGGATGTATCCGGATTTTTAATGGCAGATCCTAATATTGTAAAGGATGCAGCCCCAATGGATGTAGTGACATATAGGGAGTTAAGAGAGCTATCCTATATGGGGGCACCGGTTTTGCATGAAGAAGCAATTTTTCCTGTAAAGAAGTATGGAATCCCTATAAACATCAGAAATACCAATGCACCAAATGACAAGGGAACTATGATAGTTGCGGATTCAGGTCGTTCAACGGACAAGTCTATTACGGGCATATCCGGTAAGAAGAACTTTACGGTGATTTCCATTGAAAAAACCCTGATGACTTCAGAAAATGACTTTTTTAGAAAGCTGGTATCCGTATTTGAGACTAATGACATAGCCATAGAGCATATGCCATCCAGTATAGACTCCATATCGGTTGTAGTAAATAGCTCCCAGATAGATTCTAAACTAAAGAAGGTAATGGAGGAAATTAGAATTTACTGTAAACCTGATAATATTACCACATATCCAAATATGGCCCTTGTAGCTATTGTGGGAAGAGGAATGATTAGAACTAAAGGAGTATCGGCAAGGATATTTACGGCACTAGCCAATGCAGGTGTAAATATTAGAATGATAACCCAGGGGTCCAGTGAGTTAAATGTTATAGTGGGAATTGAGAACGAAGATTTTGATAAAGCAGTTGAAGCAATCTATGGTGCATTTAACTAGTTAGTAATCATATATTTTAAAGGAAAATAATATCTAACTAAATAAAGGGGGATTTATATATGAAAAAGTTTAATGTAGCAGTGGCAGGTGCAACAGGCCTTGTAGGAAGTACAATATTAAAGATTTTAGAAGAAAGGGATTTTCCAATAGACAACATCTATTTTCTATCCTCAAAGAAATCAGCAGGAAGTAAAATCCTTTTTAAGGGAAAGGAATATACTGTAGAGGAATTGACTGAGAATTCCTTCGATAAGGATATAGATATAGCCTTATTTGCAGCAGGTGGGTCAGTAAGTGAAAAATATGCTCCTATAGCAGTAGAAAAAGGGGTTAAGGTTATAGATAACAGCTCTGTATTTAGAATGCACAAAGAGGTTCCCCTAGTAGTTCCGGAGATAAATCCAGAGGATATTCAGTGGAGCAAGGGGTTGATTGCAAATCCAAACTGCTCAACAACTCAGTCAGTAGTACCCCTAAAGCCTCTTCATGACAAGTTCAAAATCAAGAGAATAGTTTATTCAACTTATCAATCCGTATCCGGTTCAGGCCTAGGTGGATTAAGGGATTTGGAAGAGGGAGTTAAGGAATTCTATCCTCATCAAATTCAATATAATGCACTTCCACATATTGATTCCTTCCTAGATAATGGATATACAAAGGAAGAAATTAAGATGATTGAAGAGACTAAGAAGATACTTCATGATGATAGTATAAGGGTAACTGCAACTACAGTAAGGGTTCCTGTTAAGTATGCCCATAGTGTATCTATAAATATTGAATTCGAAAAACCATTTGAAATGGAAGAAGTATATAAGGCACTTAAAGAATTCCCTGGATTAATTGTTGAAGATGATGTTAAGACCAATCTTTATCCAATGGCTATAAATGCAGAAGGCAAAGATGAGGTCTTTGTTGGAAGAATCAGAAGGGACTTCAGTGTGGAAAATGGATTAAACTTATGGTGTGTAGCTGATAACATTAGAAAAGGTGCAGCAACTAATGCAGTTCAAATAGCTGAGATAGTTGCAAAATCATTAGAAAAATAAGTTTTAGGAGTTGAATTAAATGGTTAATATTGGCTTATTAGGCCTTGGTACAGTAGGCTCTGGAGTTATAGAGATACTGGATAAAAAAAGAGAAGAATTAAAAGGCCTGACAGGCCATGATATAAGAGTCAAGAAAGTTCTTGTGAGAGATGCTTCAAAGAAAAGGGATATAGATCCTGAATCCATAGTCTTAGACTTTGATGATATTCTTAAGGATGAAGAAATTGATATAATAGTTGAGGTTACAAGTGATTCAGAAAGAAGTTATAGGTATATTTCAGAGGGATTAAAGGCTGGTAAGCACATAGTTACAGCTAACAAAGCAGTTGTATCCAAGCATTTTGAGGAGTTTTCTCAACTAGCTAAAGAAAATGATGTAGCCTTTTTATATGAAGCCAGTGTAGCTGGTGGAATTCCTGTTCTTAAGCCTCTTAAAGAACAGCTTCTCTTAAATGAAGTTAGTCAAGTTCAAGGAATTTTAAACGGAACTTGTAATTATATCTTATCTAGAATGATGGATGAAGGTAAGAGCTATGATGATATTTTAAAAAGTGCACAAGATATGGGTTATGCTGAGGCTAATCCTTCTGCAGACGTAGATGGCTATGATACTATGAGAAAGCTAAGGATTTTGGCCACCTTATCCTTGCAAGGAGTAGTTAATGAAGATGATATTATAATGGATGGAATTAGTTCCATTAGTTCCTTTGACATAGATGTATTTAAGAAAATGAATTATACTGTTAAGCTAATTGGGGAAGCAAAGGCTTATAAGGATGGATTTACAGCTGTTGTACAGCCTACAATCATACCGAGGGATAACTACTTTGCCAATGTAAACCTTGCATTTAATTCAGTAGCCTTCAATGGTTCAGAGGTGGGGGAATTGAAATTCTATGGTTCCGGTGCAGGAAAGCTTCCTACAGGAAATGCAGTCCTAAGCGATGTGCTTGATATAGTAACAGGAACATATAAGAGAAACAATCCATTGGGTACGGCTGTTTTAAAGAACTATAATGAAGAGCTCAAAGGTACATATTACCTTAGGGTTTCCGGTGTGGATGAAAATATTACAAAGAGCTTAAGAAAAATTGCTAAGGAAATGCCATCAGCTAAGGGTCAGGTAGCTATCATAAGCAATGAAATAGGATTAATGGAGCTTAAGGAGCTTCTAAATTCATTAAATATTGAAAAGGGAAGTTATTTCCTTGGAAGAATATTGGATTAGAGGGGTAAAAAATGAGATATATTAGTACAAGAGACAAGGGAATTTCGCTGACCTCAAGCCAAGCAATAATACAAGGGATTTCAAAGGATGGAGGACTTTTCGTTCCTGAGGACATCCCTCTATTAGATTTGGAGAAGCTTAGAAATCTTGATTATAAGGGACTTGCCTATGAGATAATGAAGGGATTTCTCACTGACTTTAGTGAAGAAGACCTTAAAAGTTGTATAGATAAGGCCTACAATAGTAAGTTTGATACTCCGGAAATAGCCCCTGTAGTGGAAGTAGGAGGAAACCATTATTTAGAGTTATATCATGGGCCTACTATCGCCTTTAAGGATATGGCCCTTAGTATATTACCATATCTTTTAAAAACGGCTATGAAGATCAATAATATTAAGGAAGAAGTAGTAATTCTAACAGCAACTTCAGGAGATACAGGAAAAGCTGCACTGGAGGGATTTGCCAATGTAGATGGGATTAAGATAGTTGTATTCTTCCCTGAAAACGGAGTAAGTGAAATACAAAAACTTCAAATGAAGACTCAAGTAGGAGATAATACATTTGTAGTTGGCATAAATGGTAATTTCGATGATGCCCAAAATGGTGTTAAAAACCTATTTAATGATAGGGATTTTGTTGAAATACTTAAAGATAAGGATTATATATTATCCTCAGCCAACTCTATTAATATAGGAAGGTTAGTTCCTCAGATAGTATATTATTTCCACAGTTATTTCACCCTCTTGAGACAAGCTAATATTCAAAAGGGCGAGAAAATCAATGTATGTGTTCCTACAGGAAACTTTGGAAATATTCTTGCGGCCTACTATGCTAAGAAGATGGGTCTTCCAATAAATAAATTTATATGTGCATCCAATGACAACAACGTTCTAACAGACTTCTTCACAGGGGGAAGATATGATAGAAGAAGAGAACTTAAACTAACCTCATCTCCATCTATGGATATACTTATTTCCAGCAATCTAGAGAGATTCCTTTTCCATATGAGTGGCGGGGATGATAAAGAGATTTCTAAAATTATGAATGACCTTTCAAAAAAGGGTTGTTATGAATTCAATAAGGAAAGGCTTGTAGACTTTTATGGGGCCTATGCATCTGAAGATGAAGTAGTTAAGACTATTGGAGGAGTATTTAATAAATACGGTTATTTACTTGACACCCATACTGCTGTAGCTGCCAATGCTTATGAAAAGTATAAGGCAGAATACAATGATGAATCTAAGGTAGTAATAGCATCTACTGCCAGTCCGTTTAAGTTTGCATCCAAGGTAGCTGAAGCTATTGGGATTGACACTAAGGGTAAGGATGAGTTTAATATAGTGGATAACTTGTCTGAAAAGGCCAAGCTAGAAGTACCTGAGGCAGTTTCCGGCCTAAAAGATAAGAAAATCATCCATAACAACAATTGCAATAAGGAAGATATGAAAAATATGGTTTTGGATTTCTTGAAGGCTGGTGTAAAAGATGATTAGGGTAAGGGTGCCGGCAACAAGTGCAAACATAGGTCCTGGATTCGATGCTTTAGGAATGGCATTTGACCTATATAATACTTATAGCTTTGAAGTCATACCATCCGGAGTTGAAATCACAGGTTGTCCGGAAGAATACTGCAATGAAGATAACCTAGTATTCCTAGCCTTTAAAAAGGCTTTGGATTACATGAAAAGAGAACTTGATTTTGGGATAAGGATAGGTATTCAATCTGATATTCCAGTGTCAAGGGGTCTTGGATCCAGTGCTGTATGTATAGTAGGAGGTATAGCGGGAGCTAGTGAAATTCTGGGAGGCAAATTAAGCCTTGATGAAATAATAGAAATAGCTACAGGAATTGAGGGC
Source organism: uncultured Tissierella sp. (assembly GCA_964540195.1). GTDB lineage: Bacteria > Bacillota > Clostridia > Tissierellales > Tissierellaceae > Tissierella_B. The sequence continues at coordinate 18,208 of CAZIMA010000010.1, read as the reverse complement.
CATCCTGATAATGTATCCCCTGCTGTTCTTGGCGGAGTGGTAATATCAATAATGGAGGATAATAGGGTCTACCATAATAAAATAAATGTAAAGGGTGACCTTAAGTTTATGGCATTAATCCCTGATTTTCCCCTTTCCACTGAAGAGGCAAGGGCTGTGTTACCAACCACATACTCTCGCGAGGATGCAATATACAATATTAGCAGGACTTCTCTCTTGCTTTCAGTCCTATCAAATGGAAGATTTGACCTGATTAAATATGCTATCAAGGATAGGATTCATCAGCCATATAGGGGAGATTTAATTCCAGGCTATCATGAGATAATGGCCAAGTGTGACTCAATTGGGTGCTTGGGGACCTATTTAAGTGGAGCGGGCCCTACTATTATGACCTTACATGATGGAAAGAATCCTGAACTTAAAAAAGACCTAGAGGAGTTTTTAACTACACTTAAGGACAAGTGGACCCTAGTGGAATTGAATATGGATAATAAGGGAATAAAAGTTTCAAAAGAATAAATATACAAAAAATCACTGGGAGACCGGTGATTTTTTTTATTCCCCTACAGCTTGTGTCGAAATGACAAAAAAGATGCTACTTTAATTACCTATATACTGGGTATAATATTTTTAATACTGTTTAAGAGGTGAGAAAATGGAATTTTGGGGGAAATATGGTATAGCTAAGGCTTTCGCCACCAATATAGAAAAGGGTGCTGTTGACCAAATAATGAATTTGATGAACCAAGATTTCCTTAAGGGTTCAAAGGTTAGGATTATGCCCGATGTACATCAGGGAGTAGGTTGTGTAATTGGATTTACTGCCCAGATGGGAGATAAAACCATCCCCAATATAGTAGGTGTAGATATTGGGTGTGGAATGCTTACTATTAAACTGGGTAAGCTCCATATTGATTTTGAAAAGCTAGATGAGATTATTAAAATATATATACCTTCCGGTAGAGATACCCATACAGAAAGGAAGTATGTCTTTGAGAAATTAAACCACCTTCACTGCTATAGGGACCTTAAGGACACTAAGCGAATTGAAAGGAGCATAGGAACCCTAGGGGGAGGAAATCACTTTATCGAGCTAGGTGTGGACAGTAAGGACAATAAATATCTTATAATTCATTCCGGAAGTAGAAATCTGGGTAAGCAAGTAGCCGAAATATACCAAAGGCTTGCTGTAGACCTTTGTAGTGGTAAGGGAGAGTATTTCCAGCGAAAGGAACAACTTATAGGGGAATATAAGTCCTCGGGTAAGCGAAAGGAGATAAAGGCTGCCCTAAGGGCTTTAGAGGAGGAATATAAGGGTCTGGACCCAAAATATCCAAAGGAACTATGCTATTTAACCGGAAGCTATAGGGAGAAGTATCTCCATGATATGAGGATAGCACAGGAATATGCAGTATTAAACAGAGAAACAATGGCAGAAATAATCCTGGAGAAATTATTTAATAAAAGGCTTGAAGACCTGGATTACTTCCATACCATTCATAATTATATAGATTTTAGGGACAATATAATTAGAAAAGGAGCCATTGCAGCATATGAAGGCGAAAGGGTTATTATACCTATTAATATGAGGGATGGGTCTATATTGGCAGTTGGAAAAGGGAATGAAGACTGGAACTTTTCGGCTCCTCATGGAGCCGGAAGGGTTAAAAGTAGGACCGAATCCAAGGAAGCCTTTAATATGGAGGACTTTAAAAGGTCTATGGAAGGGATATATAGCACATCTGTAAGGGAATCTACATTGGATGAAAGCCCATTTGCCTATAAACCCATAGGGGAGATTATGAAAAATCTCCATGAAACCCTTGAAGTTATAGATATTATAAAACCTATATATAATTTTAAAGCTTAAGGAGAAAAAATATGAACTTGATATTTGCTGTAGATGGAAACTGGAAAATAGGTTTTGAAGGAGAAATGCTGGTCCATATAGAAGAGGATTTACATCGATTTAGAAGGATTACAGAAGGCCATATAGTAATTATGGGTAGAAAAACCTTAGAGGCTCTTCCTGGCCAAAGGCCATTGGAAAATAGAATAAACATCCTAATTACCCGAAATAAGGAATATAAAAAGGAGGGCTTTCATATAGTCAACAGCCTGGAGGATTTATTCCCCCTTTTAAAAGAGCTTAACCCTAATAAAGAAAAGAAGGTATTTGTAACAGGTGGAGGAACTATTGCTAGGCAACTCTTATTATTTTGTAAGAAAGCTTATATCACCAAGGTGTTTTTGGATTTTCCCAATGCGGATACCTTTATCCCAAATCTTGATTTAGATCCTGATTGGAAGATGACCAATGTATCGGAAGTCTACAGGCAGGGAGAGATTTACTATAAATATGTAGACTATGAAAGGGTATATTACTAAAGGATTTACAATTCACTTTAATCCCTTTTCTTAATAGCTACTATAAGATTTATCTATAATAAGAAGTTTTTGTATTCTTAATTCTAATTGGTAATGTCTCCTTATTTTCGATATCATAATATTTGTAGAAAAAACAAAAATAAGGAGGAGAGTTAATGAGACCAGCAATTATGGAAGAAGTTGAAGGTCTTAGGGGAGTAAACTCCGTTAAGATAAAGGAAGCCCACGAAGCAGGTAAGAAGGTAGTGGGAATGTATTGTATGTTTTCTCCGCAAGAAATTGCCCTTGCAGCTGATGCAATATCAGTGTCTTTATGTGGTACAGCTCAAGGACCTATAGAGGATGCAGAAAAGGAACTTCCTAGAAACCTATGTCCACTAATTAAATCCAGCTATGGATTTGCTATAACTGATAAATGTCCATACTTCTTCTTTTCAGATGTACTACTGGCTGAGACAACTTGCGATGGAAAGAAAAAGATGTACGAGCTTATGGGTAAAATTAAGCCAATGCATATAATGAACCTACCTCAAACGGCAGAGGGAGAGGATGCATTAAAGATCTGGCATAATGAAATGGTTAAATTTAAGACCTACCTAGAAGGTCAACTTGGGGTCGAAATCACTGAGGAAAAACTAAGAGAATCAATTAATCTTATGAATAGAGAAAGAGATGCCATGAAGAGATTACATAAGCTAAATATGCATAATCCGGCACCTATGACAGGTATGGATATGATGTTGGCACAATGGCTAAAAGGATTTAATGTTGATAAAGAATATGGAATCGACTTAATAGAAAGACTTGTAGCTGAGGTTGAAGAAAACATAGAAAAGGGTATCTTTGCCTTTGATGAAAGTGCGCCAAGGATATTGTTAACAGGATGCCCAATAGGGTCAGGTTCTGAAAAGGTATTAAAAGCACTGGAAGATGCTGGTGCATCCGTAGTTGCCCTTGAAAACTGTACAGGATATAAGCCATTGGAAACAATGGTAGATGAAGACCCCATTAAGAATCCGCTCTTGGCTTTAGCTGAAAAATATTTAAAGACTCCTTGTTCATGTATGACTCCTAATAATGCTAGATTTGACCTTATAAAGAGAATGGCTAAGGAATATGAAGTAGATGGAGTCGTAGACTTAACTTGGGTAGCATGTCATACATATGCTATAGAATCATATTCATTGAAAAAGGTAGTAGAGGAAGAAATGAACCTTCCATTTATCCAAATAGAAACAGATTACTCTGATTCAGATACAGGACAAGTAAGAACAAGAGTTGAAGCTTTCTTAGAAACTATAGAGAAATCTCCGGCTACAGTTTAATTAGTATTTAGATAAGGTGATGTGATTAGATGTATAAAATAGGAATAGACATTGGCTCAACTGCAGCCAAGGTCTCAGTTTTCGATGAAGAGGGATTAAATAAGAATTTCACCATGCCTACGGGATGGAGTAGTATTGAGACTTCTAAGATAATTGAAGATAGACTTGGTGAATCCGGCATCGATATTGGGAAATCAAAAATAGTAGCAACTGGGTATGGAAGAATTTCAGTTCCATATGCTCATAAGACCATAACTGAAATTACTTGTCATGGTAAGGGAGCATATTATCTGTTAGGTAGGGATTGTACGGTAATTGACATTGGGGGGCAAGATACTAAGATAATCTCTATAGAAGGTGGAAGGGTAAGCAATTTCACCATGAACGACAAATGTGCGGCAGGGACTGGAAGATTTCTAGACCTTATGGCTAATTCCTTGGGAGTAAGTGTAGATGATCTAGCCCAAATGGCTCTAAAAGGCAATGACATAAGTATTACAAGTATGTGTACGGTATTTGCTGAATCCGAGGTAATTAGTTTAATAGGAAAGGGAACTCCACGCGAGGATATAGCCAGAGGTATTGTGAACTCCATATTAGGAAGAGTATCCACTATGCTGCATAAGCATGGAAAATCAAACACAGTATATCTGACTGGGGGCCTATGTGAAGTAAGTTCTTTTATACAATTATTATCTGAAAAGATAGACCAGGAAGTATTAACAAGTAAGGAAGCCAGATATGCAGGCTCAATAGGAGCTGCCTTATTGGCTAAATAAAGAATAGGCTTTGGTATTATACCAGGGCCTATTTTTTATGGTCTTCTAATTCGTATTGATTAAGCTTATTATATAGGTGCCTTTCGCTCAAACCTAGGATCTTGGCTGTCTGTCTCTTATTAAAATCGCAATGGTCCAAGGTAGCTAAAATAAGTTTTTTTTCTGCTGATTCGATGGTATCTCCTACATATATGGGAACACTTTCGTTTGACAAATTGAGCCCAATTCTTGAAACGATCTCTTTTGGCAAATCATAGATTTCAATCGTATTTCCATCGGCTAAAGCAACTGCCCGCTCAATGATATTTTCCAGTTCCCGCACATTTCCAGGATAATCATAGGTTTCCAAGGCAGTAATGGCACTCCTAGTAAAATTAGAGACTTCCTTATTAAACAATTTACTATACTTAAAGATAAAGTGTTTAGTTAGACCAGGAATATCCTCCATCCTTTCCCTTAGAGGTGGTGCTTCTATATTTATGACATTGAGTCTAAAGAATAAATCTTCTCTAAAGTTCCCTTTTTTAACTTCCTGTACTAAGTCCTTATTGGTTGCTGCAATCAATCTAAAGTCTATGGGTATGTTTTTTTCACTTCCCAGTGGTGTTATGGTCTTCTCTTGGATAACCCTAAGAAGTTTTGCCTGAAAGGGCAAGTCCATGTCTCCTATTTCATCTAGAAATATTGTACCCTGGTCTGCAAGCTCGAATTTTCCCTTGTACTTAGTGTTAGCTCCTGTAAAGGCACCCTTCTCATAACCAAACATCTCGCTTTCTAATAGATTGTGAGGAATAGCTGCGCAATTTACAATTTCCATATTTTTAGTCCTTCTCTTGCTGCTTTCATGAATGGTTCTTGCTATAAGCTCTTTTCCTGTACCGCTTTCACCTGTTATCAGTACATTTATATCTAAATCCTTTACTCTGGATATGATCTTATGGACCTCATCCATCTTTTTACTGGAGGATATGATTATGGATGAGGCTTCAATTTGTTTTGTCAAATCCTCTACCTTATCTGATAAGGATTGATAATCCAAGGCTTTATTTATTAGGGCTATTAGGTTATTTATATCAAGTGGCTTGGTTATATAGTAATAGGCTCCACTTTGTATTGCTGCTATGGAATCATTAATACTTCCATAAGCAGTCATGGCAATTACAATAACCCTAGAATTATTATTCTTAATGGTATTTAAAACCTCTAAACCCCTATATTCTCCTAGAAACTGGTCCAATAGAACTAAATCTATATTCTTATGATCTATAATCTCCAAAGCTTCGGGGACGTTAGGGGTTACGAATACATTGTAATAATCTTCAAGTGCAAATTTTAGTGCTGTGAGTATTGAAACTTCATCGTCTATTATGAGAACATTATACAAAAAATTCCCCTCCTTGAATCTCAGTTGCCATTTGGTAGTTTAATAATAACAGAGCTACCCTTTCCTAATTCACTTTCTATCTTAATGCTTCCCCTATTTTCCCTAATAAGCCTATCTGTTATAGATAGGCCAATGCCATATCCCGAGTCCTTAGATGAATAAAATGGATCAAATAATTTTTCTAGGTTTTCCTCTTTAATTCCCTTCCCATTATCCTTAATTAAGATAATACTTTTCCTATCCTCTTCTGTTCCTGATATTTCAATGATACCTTCTTCTTCTATGGCATCAACACTGTTTAATACAATGTTGATAAGTATCTGTTTAAGTTGTGAATTATCCACATATAAATTTATGTCCGTATTTTTTCTTACTAAGTTTATATTTTTCTCCTTAAGGTTCTTTTTAAACATTGTAACTATTTCTGTTATGACCTCATCTAGGTTTACCATTTCCGGCCTTGCCCCTCTAGGTTTAGAGTAGTCTAGAAGAGAACCCACCAATTCATCTAGTCTTTTTAGTTCCTTTGGAACTATATTTATAAGTTCCGCCCTAAAGTTGTCATCCCTTATTTTTAAAGGTATTAAATCGATAAAAGTTTTAATAGATGTTAGGGGATTTCTCAACTCATGTGCCAGGCCGGCAGATAAAACACCTAGGGCTTGCATTTTATCATTGTGTTTTGCCAGTTTATATAATTCCTCTATTTCCTGGGTCCTTTGTGCAACCTCCTTTTTAAGCCTTTTGTTGATTAGATAAATAATTAGTAGACCTACCATTATTATAAGTATCACTGTAAGTAGGATATATATAAGACTTCTCCATTGCTGGTTAATATCTACAATAGTTTCTCCAAACCATTTTGAGTATATTTTATTATATGTTCCATTTTCTTTGATTTCGGCCAGGCCTTTATTAAAGAGTTTTATTAAGTCCTCATTTCCGTTTCTAACAGCTACACTATAGGGAGTAGTAGAAATTGGTTCTCCAACGATTTTTATGGATTCAGTAAGGTTGTATCTCTGGACATTATATATACCTGTTAGTCTATTACCTATAAAAGCATCAACTTCACCATCCAGAAGCAATTTTAAGGATTCATATTGGTTGACCCTTTCTATTACTTCAATAGCTGGGTAACTTTTAAGAAGTTCACTGGTAATATCATCATCCTGAACGGATACCTTCTTCCCCTTTAAATCACCTAAATCGGATATATAGCTTGTATCAGTTAATACGAATATACTTTGAGAATTCAAGACTATTTCATCTGAAAAATCGAATAATACATCTCTTTCGGGGGATATCGTCATACCTTGGATAGCATCTACTTGGCCATTAACGAGGGTGGAGATAGCGTTTTCCCAACTTGTGGGAACCAACTCTATATCCAATCCAAGCTCAATAGCTATAGCCCTCATAATATCTAGATTAAATCCTTTGTAATTTCCGTTACTATCTATATACTCATAGGGTGGGTAGTTATTGTCGCCTGCAATCCTTAGGGTTCTTGCGTTTGATGGGAGTAGCTCTAAAGCTAGACCAATATTAGAATGAAATAATATTAGGATTATGAATACGATGGATAAAGGTTTTCTTAATACCATAATTAACTCCTTACTAGGGATTAGTATGAAATAATTTCAGTAATTGAAATTATTTCATACTGACTTACATTATACTACTGATTTTTACGAAAATAAACATGCAAATAACCAGCTTTAATAAAATGTTTTCCTTTCAAAGACTTGGCATGCTAATTGCAATTATATAAGGCATAAGATGATTTCAATATATTTAATGGTATATTGAAAACGATACCAAATTAAGAAAATGGAGGAAGAGAAATGAATAAAAAAAGTGTTTTAGCAATTATTCTAGCAGTTACAATGTTAGCTTTAGCCGGATGTGGAGGTGCTGCAACAACAGGAGGAAGCAGTGATGATAAAATCTATATAGCTTCTGCTAATCCTATGACCGGTGACTCTGCACAGTTTGGAGATATGAAGGTAAAGGCTATACAACTTGCTATAGAAGAAGCAAATGCAGAAGGCGGAGTGGATGGTAAGCAAATTGAACTTTTAGTAGGAGATGATACAGGGAACCCTAAGGAAGCCCCTAACGTTGCACAAAAATTTGCCGGTGACAACAAGGTTTTAGCAGTAATAGGCCACTGGAACTCTTCAGCAACCTTAGCAGCAAGAGGAATATATGAGGCAGCAGGAATCCCTGTAATAACTGACTCAGTTAACAAGTCCATAACAGATGGAACTACACCTCATCTTTTCCGTATATCCTTAACAGATACTACTCAAGCATATAACTTAGCAAGATATGCTTATAACACAATGGGTAAGAAAAAAGCTGCAATTCTTTTTACAGCTAACGATTTTGGAATGGGATTAAAGAACGACTTCTCAGAAGAGTTTATAAAACTAGGTGGAACTGTTAATGTAGCAGAAACTTATTTTGAAGGACAATCGAAGGACTTTAGTCCACAGCTTACTAAGATTAAAGCGGACAACCCGGATGTATTATTCGTTGCAGGATACTATGTTGAAACAGCATTAATTGCCCAACAAGCCCGTGCTATGGGATTAGATGTTCCAATCATTGGAACAGAAGGTATAAGCTCAGATGAACTTATTAAACTTGGAGGAGAAGCTGTAGAAGGAATCAGATTTGCTGCATTCTTCCATCCTGAGGTAGAGTTCCCTGGAACTAAGGAATTTGTAGATGCCTTTGTAGCAAAATACAATAAACAACCGGATAACTATTCAGCTCTTGCCTATGACTCAGCAAAGCTTATTATTGAAGGTATGAGACAAAACGGTGCTACAAGAGAAGGTATAACTAAGTATCTAAATGAAGTAAAAGAGTTCCCTGGAGTTGCAGGCCCAATATCATTTGAAAACAATGATGTAACAAGAAATATATTAATTCTAGAAGTTGTAGATGGAAAAATTGTTCCATCAGCACAGCAATTAAATTAAAACTAATGGGTCTCCTATGAGACCCTTGCTTTTCCAAAAGGAGGGTGATAGATATGTTTATGGAACATCTAAGCAATGGCTTAACTTTAGGTAGTGTTTATGCCTTGACTGCTATTGGTTTTACAATGGTATATGGGATCATCAGGCTTACCAACTTTGCCCATGGAGATATATATATGATGGGTGCCTTTTTATCATTAACGGCCTTGAAATTATTTAACATGCCAATAAGCTTGGCATTTATCTTTGGAATGGCCGGAGCATCCATAGCTGGTGTTATTATAGCAAAGTATGCTTATAGTCCTGTCTTTAAAGCACCTAGAATTAATCTCTTTCTATCTGCAGTTGGGGCAGGTATGTTTTTAGAGAACTTCGCCATGTTAACCTGGGGACCTGAGACTCAGTCCTTTCCAAAGGCAATAGTAAATGAGATGTACAATTTCCTTGGAATAAGAATCAGCAAGCTTCAATTGATTATAATAGCTACAACCATTATATTGGTAGTAATTTTAACTTATATAGTAAACTATACCAGACTTGGCAGGGCTATGAGATGTGTATCTCAGGATATGGATGCTTCAAGACTTATGGGAATCAATACTAATAAGATAGTATATTTCACATTTTCGCTTGGTTCAGCACTTGGAGCAGCTGCAGGTATTTTAGTTGGCTTATATTACAATGCAGTATACCCTATGATGGGATATACTCCTGGATTAAAGGCCTTTGTATCCGCTGTAATCGGTGGGATAGGAAGTATTCCCGGAGCCATGTTAGGTGGTTTAGTAATGGGAATCTCTGAAAGCTTAGGAGCAGCTTATGTATCTTCGGGATATAGGGATGCTACAGCATTTATTATATTGATAATAATTCTTCTAGTTAAGCCGGAAGGCCTTCTGGGAAAAGGAATTAAGGAAAAGATATAGGGGGTAGAATAATGTCAAACTTAATAAAAGTATTTTTTAATCTAACCCTATATGCAGCAATTCTATTTATAGGGATAAAGATAATATCAAGGTTATTCGATAAGGGTACTAGTAAATTTCTCGGTCTTGAAAAAAAGAAAAGGATGGGACTTGGAATTGCCTTCTTAGTCTTAGTAATATCCGTACCACTTCTATTGGCTGGAAATGCATATGCATTAAGAACTAGTATAATCGTATTAGTCTATATAGTTCTGGCTCTTAGTTTAAACTTTGTAGTAGGATTTGCAGGTCAGCTTTCAATGGGACATGCAGCATTCTATGCAGTAGGGGCATATACTACAGCTATACTTACGGTAAATCTTAAGTTTCCATTTTGGATAGCCTTATTCTTCTCTGGTGTTGTATCGGCTATATTTGGATTATTAATAGGGGTACCTACCCTTAGATTAAAAGGAGATTATCTAGCAATTGTTACAATAGGGTTTAGTGAGATAATTAGATTGGTGTTAATTAACTGGGTTTCCTTAACAAAGGGACCTGCAGGGATTCCGGGAATTCCATCTCCCACCTTATTCGGTCTTAATTTAGGAAGCAATACGGGATATTATTATATATTATTGGCCTTGGCTATAATAACTATTTTTATCTCCAACAGACTTTTAAACTCCAGATTAGGAAGGGGATTAATAGCTATAAAGGATGATGAAATAGCAGCTGAGGCAATGGGAATCAATCCTACCTTCTTAAAGATGCTTGCCTTTGTACTAGGGGCGGCCATAGCAGGAATAGCAGGCGGAATATTTGCATCCTTTATACATTATGTAAATCCTGATAATTTCACTTATGCAGAAAGCGTTCTTATGCTAACAATGGTTGTACTAGGTGGAGTTGGAAGTGTACCTGGTATAGTAGTAGGGGCTACGACACTGGCAGTATTACCTGAGGCCCTTAGGGGTATATCCACTTATAGATATGCAATCTATGGAATTCTTTTAGTAATGATGATGATTGTTAGACCGCAGGGAATTATCAGTATGGCTAGTTTAAAAAGGGGAGGTGCAATGAAGAATGAGGATATTGGAAGCAAAAAGCGTAACAAAAAAGTTTGGGGGACTGACTGCAGTAAATAACGTAGATTTTCATATAGATGAAGGTGAGATTGTAAGCCTTATAGGTCCAAACGGAGCAGGAAAGACTACCTTCTTCAACTGTATTACGGGTATTTACCCTCCCACATCCGGAGAAGTAACCTTGCTTGGTAATAAATTAGAAAATGTTAAACCTTATGAAATAGTAAAGTTGGGTATCGGAAGAACCTTCCAAAACATTAGATTGTTCAAGAGCATGAGCGTGCTGGAAAACGTAATGACCGGACAATATTGTAGAACTTCATCAAATCTCTTTGCAACGGTTGTGAGATCTCCTAAGATTCGTAAAGAAGAGAAGGAAGTTGAAGAAAAGGTAATGAATTTATTGGACTTCTTAAACCTAACTCACTTAAAAGACGAAATAGCTACTAGTTTACCATATGGAGTTCAAAGAAAGGTTGAAATTGCACGTGCTCTTGCTTCTGAACCAAAACTATTATTACTTGATGAACCTGCTGCAGGTATGAATACAGGAGAGAAAGTTGAAATGACTCAATTTATAAGGAAAATTAGGGATAAGGGTTATACTATCCTTGTTATAGAGCATGATATGAAGCTGGTTATGGGAATATCAGATAGAATTTCAGTCCTTGAATACGGAAACAAAATAGCTGAAGGATTACCCGCAGAGATTCAAAAAAATGAAAGGGTAATCAAGGCTTACCTAGGCAAAGGAGGTGCTGAATAATGCTAAAGGTTACGGATTTGCAGGTTCATTATGGTGGAATTCACGCCATAAGAGGAGTTAATTTCGAAGTAAAACAAGGAGAAATAGTAACCCTTGTTGGTAGTAACGGTGCCGGTAAGACCAGTATATTAAGGGCTATATCAAACCTTATTAAATCTGAGGGTAGTATTATATACAAGGGCGAAGAAATAAATGATATGCCGGCAGAAAAAATTGTTGCCAAAAAGCTTATCCATGTACCTGAAGGTAGGAAGATTTTTACAGCCCTATCCGTAGAAGAAAACCTAAAGATGGGAGCTTATTTAAGGCGTGATAATGAAAATTTGGAAGAGGACCTCAAAAAGGTTTATAAGTTATTTCCAAGACTCCAAGAAAGAAGCAAGCAATATGGAGGAACCCTAAGTGGAGGAGAGCAGCAGATGCTTGCCATAGGAAGGGCAATGATGTCGGGACCGGAGTTATTGATGTTGGACGAACCTTCCATGGGACTTGCCCCAATAGTAATAGAGGAAATATTTCAGACCATAAAGGAAATCAATCAAGAAACAGGCCTTACAGTTCTCTTGGTAGAACAAAATGCTAATATTGCACTTCAATTGGCAGATAGGGGCTATGTAATAGAAACCGGAGAAATCCTATTTGATGGTAAAGGACCTGACCTCCTAGTAGATGATAGGGTGAGAAAGGCATACCTTGGGGAAGAATAGCCAGGAGCTTTGGATAAAAACACAGGGAATACGTTTAGCTATATATGTTTTTGATGGATTATATGTAGAAAACATACAAAGTAATAAGGGAAATAAGATGATAATATATTAAGAAGGACGCTTGTTTATAACTATGGAGGTGTTTTTTTGTTAATCGAAAGAAGTTTAAGACAATTTGCTTTAGACACTAGGTCCAGTGACCCAACCCCTGGTGGAGGAAGTGTATCTGCTTATGCCGGTACATTAGGTGCAGCCCTTGCAAGCATGGTAGGGGGCTTAACCTTTAGTAAGAAGGATTACGCTGACCTTCCTGAAGATGTAAGAGCTAAACTTGAGGCAAACGTAAAGGAATTAGATGGTCTATTTGAAGAATTAGCAGAAACTGTAGATAATGACTCAAAGGCTTTTGATAAGGTTATGGAAGCATTTAAAATGCCTAAGGAAACTGATGAAGATAAGAAGGCCAGATCTGCAGCTATCCAAGAGGGTTATAAGATTGCACTGGAAGTTCCATTTGGCTGTGCTGAGAAGTGCTATAGGGTCTTGGAGCTTCAAGATGTGTTTGCCGAATATGGGAATGTAAATGCCATAACCGATATTGGAGTAGGAGTTTTGATGGCTTACTCAGGACTTGAAGGTGCCCTTCTTAATGTAACCATAAACCTGGGAAGTATCAAGGACGAAGGATATAGAAGCCATATTTCTAAGAAGACAGCTAGTCTTTTAAGTGCTGCCAAGGAATTGAAGGAAAAGCATTTAGAAGTAGTATATAGAAGACTTAATGCATAAAAAGAATAAAGGGGGAAATTAAATGTCAAAACAGTATATCTTAGCAGTACCAAATTTTAGTGATGGTAGAAGACAAGAGGTTATCGATCAAATAGCAGGTACCATTAAAAACAGAGAAGGCGTAAAGCTAGTTACATGTGAGCCGGAGCATGACTTCAATAGAACTGTTCTTACTATTATTGGAGAACCTGCACCCTTAAAAGCAGCTTTATTGGACATGGCTGCTAAATCCTATGAATTAATAGATATGACTGAGCAAAAGGGTACTCACCCAAGAATTGGAGGTCAGGATACAATTCCATTGTTCCCTTTATCCAATATTACATTAGATGAATGTAAAGAAATGGCGGAAGAGATTGGCAAGGAACTGCATGAAAAACACCAAGTTCCGATATTCTTCTCAGGAGCAAATGCAAGAACTAAAGACAAGGCTAGTATATCCTTTATCAGACAAGGTCAATATGAGGGACTAAAGGCCCTTTTAGATGATGAAGCTCATCCGGACCGTGAAGAAAGAAAGCCTGATTTATCAGTAGATGGAAAATTGAGTCCTAATATGGGGGCTACAATAGTATCTGCTGATATGGAAGGATTAACGGCATATAATGTATTCCTGGCTACTGAAGATGTAAGTATTGCTAAGGCAATTGCTAAGGCAGTAAGAGGACCAAGTGGTGGTTTCTCAACTACAAGAGCAGTTGGAATCAAGTTCCCTGAAAGAGAAGGAGTAGTAGTTTCCATAAATATGTTTGACTGTGCCTCAACACCTCTTTATAGAGCATATGAGCTGGTTAAATTAGAAGCTCAACATTATGGAGTTGCAGTTACAGGCTCAGAAATAGTAGGACCGGTTAAATTAGAATACCTTCTTAATAACCTTAATCATTATTTAGGATTACAAGGTCTTAAGATGGAACAAATACTTGAAACCCATTTAATGGGCTAATAGGTAATCACTCGTTCTTATAACATGTAAAAGTCGCACTACTTTTATAGAAAAAACCCGAGATTTCTCGGGTTTTTTAAATTCACTGTTCACTGTTAGTTGTTCCCTATTCCCTCTTACCTCTTACTTAAATACTATTTTGCCGTCTTCAAAGTGGTCTATAATAGCAAGGGATTCTACCCTTACTCCTACTTCTTCAATAGCCTTTCTTCCACCTTGGAAGCCTTTTTCGATTATGATACCCATTCCAACTGGATTAGCCTTAGCCTGTCTTACTATATTAATAAGGCCTACTGCAGCAGCACCGCTGGCAAGAAAATCATCTATTATAAGGATATTCTCTCCTTCTTTAAGAAACTCCTTGTCCACCCTAACCATATTGGTGGTATTCTTTGTGAAGGAATGTACCTCGTAATTATATGTATTATCTGAGATGATTGCCGAAGGGAATTTCCTAGCAAATACCACCGGTACGCAGTCAAAATATTGGGATACTATGGCAGCAATACCTATTCCGGACGTTTCTATAGTAAGAATCTTATCAATTTTTGTATCTGAAAACCTGTTCTTAAATTCCTTGCCCATTTCATTAAATAAATTTATGTCCATTTGGTGATTTACAAAGCTTTCAACACGTAAAATCCTACCGTCAGTAATTTTTCCGCATTCCATAATCTTATCCTTTAATAACTTCATAATTAGTCTCCTTAAAATATATTAAATACATTATACAGTATTTTTTGTCTTTATCAAACAATTATTAAGGCACTTGATATTTTACCTTGTTTCAGCTGTGTTTGAGATTTTTACAGCACCTTCATCAATACTTAAAGTATTCCCATTAAATTGATAAAGATGAGGAAATAAGGTATAATAATATGATAATCATTTTTATGGTGGTGAGTGATGTTAAAATTAACTGATAATATATTAATAGATAGGGTAGCCCTTTATGATACTTATCTAAAGGGAAAGCAGTATTTCAATATGGGAAGAGTTAAGGAAGTAAGGGTAAATTCTAGGCATGATTTTTTTGTGGGTAAGGTAGAAGGAAGTCAAAACTATGAATCCAGTGTGACTTTTAACAATTATGGGGATATTATAAATACCTCTTGTGATTGCCCTGCTTTTCATAAGTACCAAGGTGATTGTAAGCATATGGTTGCATTTTTAATGAGTATAAGGGAAATAGACCAAAGCGGAAGGCTTAAGAATCGTAAGAGTGAGGGTGATTTGAAGAATATAATTCAAAGCTACCGAGAATCAAGAGACATAGGCCTTATTCCCCTAAATCTTGAAATAAACTTTGAGAGATACCAGGGAGAAGCCTCCATAAGTCTTAGGGTGGGTGAAGATAAATTCTATGTAGTTAAAAGTTTTGCTAAGTTCCTTTACAACTTAATCAACAAGAGGGACAATGAATTCAGCAAAAATTTTATTCTATCCCCTGGGATTCATTGCTTTAAAGAGGAAGATCAGCCATTTATTGAGTTTTTAAAGCTGCTTTATGAAAACTATGAACTCCAGAGTCAGTATTCAAGTGGAGCCAGCAACCCATTTGCCAGCAAAAAGCTTATACTAACTTCTCTTACAGAGGAGAAGTTCTTTGATTTTATGCAAGGAAGAAAATTTAATATGGAGATAGATGGGAATATATTCCCGGATGTTGAAATTACAGATGATAAGTTAGAGTTAGACTTTAGCTTAGAGGATAAGAATGAAGATTTAATTCTTAATATGGTTTTAGGTCCCGGGCAAGGACCAATAACCCAAAGTGGCAGATATTTTCTTTATGAGGGCAAGGTCCATAAACTTGCTGGAGAACAGGTAAAAACATATATGCCTATCTACAAAGAAATGCTTAATAAAGATGTTAAAAATATTAGGATAAGGAATGAATTTAAGGAGGTTTTTATATCGGAAGTACTTCCGATAATAAAGAAAAATTCCAAGCTTAAGGTAAATGAAAAGGTAAAAAGCTCTATCTATAGTCCTAACCTAAATACGACCATATATTTTGATAGGATTGAAGATTTGATTTATGGCTCGGTGATTTTTAATTATGGAGATATAGAAATCAATCCCTTTTCATCTAATTCAACAAGAAAGGATTCAGACAAGATACTCCTTCGAGATATAGAAACTGAAGGGGCTATTATGATGCTTTTGGAACAGAGTGATTTTAAAGTAGCCGATGGGAAGTTTTATCTGGAAGAGGAAGAGCTAATATTTGATTTCATTAGCGATATAGTTCCCCAACTCCAAAAGTACTCGGATATCTATTATTCCGATAGCTTTAAGAAAATCGGCCTAATGGAATCCAATAGGTTTTATGGTGGATTGACTTTAAATTCTGATTTGGATATGTTGGAGTTTAGCTTCGATATAGATGGAATAGACGTAAGGGAGCTTCCAAATATTTTAAACGCACTTAAGCTTAAGAAGAGATATTATAAATTAAAGGATGGTTCTTTCTTATCCCTGGAAAATAGTGAACTAGATGATATAGTGGGTATGATGGACTACCTTGATATCAGTTTAGGTAAGCTTGAAAATGGTAAGGTTAAAATCCCAAAATATAGGACTATGTCCCTTGATACCTATCTCAATGACAAGGGGATTGACTTTATCAAGAAGAATGTGGATTTCAAAAGGCTTGTAAGGGATATAAAGGATCCGGAGGATTTGGACTTTGATTTGCCCAAGGGTCTTAATGCACATTTAAGGGACTATCAAGTCTTTGGTTTTAAGTGGTTAAAGACCTTGTCCAAATATGGATTTGGTGGAATATTAGCAGATGAAATGGGTCTGGGAAAGACCCTTCAGATGATTACATTTCTACTATCAGAAAATCAGGAAGGCAAGGGAACTAATATAGTAGTGGTTCCCACATCCCTTGTATATAATTGGGAAGAGGAAGTTAGGAAATTTGCCCCATCTTTAAAGACCTTAGTTATCAGTGGTAGTAAGGCAGAAAGGGATGAGTTAATAAACAGGGTTTTGGACTATGATTTGATAATAACTTCCTATCCCCTAATGAGAAGGGATATAGAAGACTACCAAAGGTTTTTATTTGACCATTGTATACTTGATGAAGCTCAACATATAAAAAACCATGGCTCTATGAATGCAAGAGCTGTAAAGAATATCAATGCAAAACAATATTTTGCCTTAACAGGGACTCCTATGGAAAACTCCCTATCGGAGCTATGGTCCATCTTCGATTATTTAATGCCGGGCTATCTTTATTCAAATAGCAAATTTGTAGCCAATTATGAAAGGCCTATAAGCAAGGACCAGGACAACTCAAAGTTAAAGGATTTGAATAATCATATTAGACCCTTTATATTAAGAAGACTTAAGAAAGAGGTTCTTAAGGAGTTGCCGGATAAGATAGAGCAAAAACTTGTAGTTGATATGACTGATGAGCAGAAGAAGCTATATTTAGCATATCTACAGGCGATTAAAGGCGAAATTAATGATGAGATTAGCGCAAGGGGTTATAATAGGAGCCATATTAAGATATTGGCAGGTCTTACTAGACTAAGACAGATTTGTTGTCATCCGGGAATGTTCTTAGAAGACTATGAAGGAGAAAGTGGAAAGCTGGATTCCCTAGTAGAAATAGTTCAAGAAGCTAAAAACGGTGGGCACAGAATATTGATATTCTCCCAGTTTACAACTATGTTACAGAGGATTGCGAAAAAGCTGGAAGTTCATCAGATAGAATGCCTCTACTTGGACGGAAGTACCCCTATGATTGAAAGAGGAGACCTGGTTAGAAGCTTCAACCATGGTCAAGGAGACGTCTTTCTAATATCCCTAAAGGCTGGGGGAACAGGACTTAACCTTACATCGGCAGATATGGTAATCCATTTTGACCCTTGGTGGAATCCTGCAGTTGAAGACCAAGCAACGGACAGGGCCCATAGAATAGGCCAAGAAAACCGAGTTCAAGTAATAAAACTTATAACTAAAGGAACCATAGAAGAAAAGATATTCCAACTTCAAGAACAAAAGAAAGAAATCATAGACAAGGTCATCCAAGAAGGTGAAACCTTGATATCTAAACTAAGTGAAAAAGAATTGATGTCATTATTTGAATAACCAAAGGGAACCGTCCCCTTTGGTTATT
>CAZIMA010000009.1:27601-28971 GCA_964540195.1 uncultured Tissierella sp. | reverse complement strand
CAAATACTATTTTATCATCTATATCCCCTGCGAATTCTCTGGCAATAGAATAGAGCTTTTCAGCCCCTATGGAGTTGGTTTGGAAGAAGGAGAAAGGTGAGATCTTGAACTTCAATCCTAAAATATCCTCCATGATATAGTCACGACCATATAAGGACCTTAAATGGTCAGCCTTGACTACATCTCCTAAACCATCATTTATAGTATGAAGGATTCCTACAATGGTGCCTTCCAATTCTAATCCCTTTAGCATCTCCACCAATTCCTCATTAAATATTGATGAATCTACTTCCTTATAAGCACTGCTAGTTACTAAGTTCACTAGTATTTCTTTAGTAAATGATGACCTTCTAATTACTAGGTGTCTTAGGACCCCTTCGTGTTTTCTGGTATTATAAAAAGTGATCTCTTTAATTGTAAAATATTCTCTAATACTATCTCTTATAATTGTAAAATCATCATTTATAATATTACAGTCATTAGTATTAACTACCTCATAGAACCTTCCCTTCATATGAAGGCCCAGAGCCAATGGCCCACCCTTTTCTTCATCACCAAAAGTATACTCCATTTTATTACGGTAGCCATTTACTACTGGGCTCGGCTCAATCCCTAAAAGATTTATACCCAGCCCTTCCTTTTCAAATAATCTTCTTACTTGAGTTTCCTTATAATATAGCTCATTTTCGTAGGACAGGGTTTGATAAGCACATCCTCCACAAACTCCAAAGTGTATACAGCCTTTTTCCGTTTCCATTGGTGACTTTTCAAGTACTTCAAGAATCTTAGCCTCCATGATGCCCTTTTTCCACTTAGATGCTCTTGCCTTTACTTTCTGACCTTGGATTCCACCCTTGAACTTGATGGTCTCTCCTTCATATGTGGCAGTACCTTTATTTGGAAAATCTACATTTTCTATATTTATTTCAAATATTTCATTTTTCTTAACCATATTATCTTCCTTTCTATTCATCTAGAAAATTATACTTTAAAAAGAACCGATAATCAACTATAGCCTATTTTAAATATCAGAAGTAATTGAATGGACAAAGGTCCTGCCCCTTCAGCATAAAAGCACACCAATTTTGGTGTGCTATAATCATTCATACAAAACATGCAATAATCTCTTTTACTTTAAGACAAGAATACTACCCTGTCACTAATTGCATCTACATCTGCCCTATCATGGGTGACAAAAATGCATGTAATATTTTCTTTCTTCATCAACGACTATCGATCTGTTAGCTTTATCATTTAGATAACCCAAGGGAGCGATTCCAGGCCAACCTCCTTTTTCTAGTTTTGCCTTATTTCCTCTTTTTACATTCTCACTTAGATCATCTACATACTTCTTTGCAATATTAGCCATC
>CAZIMA010000009.1:0-27591 GCA_964540195.1 uncultured Tissierella sp. | reverse complement strand
GCATGTAATATTTTCTTTCTTCAAAATATCTTTAAGTTCTACTCTGATTTTAGCCCTCAAATCTGCATCCAAATTGCTAAATGGCTCATCCATAGAAAGTATTGCTGGTTTAGGTGCGATTGCTCTAGCTAAAGCAACTCTTTGTTGTTGCCCCCCACTTAATTCATAAGGATATCTATTTTCATATCCTATTAGATTTACTAATTCTAAAACCTGGTTTATTCTAGACTTCCTATCTTTTTTAGGGAGCTTATGTAGCCCAAAACCAATATTTTGAATAACTGTCATATGTGGGAATAAAGCATAGTCCTGAAAAAGCATCCCTACTCCCCTATTTTCAGGTTGAATAAATACACTGTTATTTACAACTACCCTATTATTTATTACTATCTCACCATCATTTGGTGCCTCAAGACCAGCTATAAGCCTTAACAAGGTGCTCTTACCACATCCACTTTGTCCAAGTATAGCTACGATATCTCCTTGAGCAATTTCCAATGAAAAACCATCCAAAATATTTTCTTTTGAATTATCATATTTAAAAGATAAATTTTTTATAGACACATGCATTAGGATTTCCTCCTACTAGTTTTATTAATTATATAGATTGCTATAATACTTATAAATATTATTATCAATGCAGGTATTGCTGCATATTGAATATTCTCATCATTTGCATATTGATATGTTTTAGTTGCCAATGTTTCGAAATTGAAAGGTCTAAGTACTAACGTTAGCGGTAATTCTTTTAATATATCCATCAATACCAACACAAACCCACTAATAACAGATCCTTTAATTAGCTTCAAATCAATAGATATTAAACTTTCTGTTATCCCAACTCCTAATAATCTAGAAGCCTCAAGATATTTATTCCCTATTTTTTCAAAACCTGATTTTATAGGATTGAAACCTATACCTAAATATCTGATTATATATGCAAAAATCAACATTATTATGCTGGCACTAAGAACTAATATAGAATCTTCCCCCCATATTGCTTTATCAATTTGTATAAACATAGATATTACACCCACAGCAATTACAGCAGCAGGTATTGAATATCCTAGCAAAATGAGTTTTGAGAACACCTTGGATACTTTTGTGCTACTTAACCTTGAAAAATTAGCTATAACTATTGAAAAAATGATAATTATAATAGCTGGTATACCAGTAACTAAAATGGTATTATAAATAATTCTTATAAATCTAAAATCTAGAACCCTACTATAATTCTTGAATCCCCAGATAAGTAATTGGCTAAAAGGAATCATAAAAGAAACTAAAAATACTATGGAACAAGTTAAAAAAGCCAAGACTTCTCCTAATCCTCTTATTTTCTTTGGTTTTAATGGAGTAATTTTGCTAGTGGTAAAGAAGTATTTTTTCCTGCCACGGATTATTTCCTCAAGAGCTAGGATAATTACCACTGCTATCATCAATATACCTGCCAACCTAATGGCTGAATTTAAGTCATGCATTCCAAACCATGTAGTAAATATGGCTGTAGAAAATGTATTTATACCAAAATAGCTTACGACTCCAAAGTCATTAATTACCTCCAAAGCAACTAAGATAGCACCACTCATAATAGCAACCTTTGAGATAGGAAGCACCACCTGAAAAAAAATCTCCATAGAGCCCTTTCCTAAAACTCTTGCATTTTCAATTAAGGCTGCACTCTGTTTTTCCAAAAATGATTTCGTTACTAGGTAAATATATGGAAAAAGAAATATAGTAAATATAAATATAGCTCCTTTAATGGACATAATATCAAATAAATTAGGATTTACAGAGTATCCTAACCTTCTGAGGTTAGTTTGTATTATACCAGTATAACTAAGCATCCCACTATACGTATAAGCTCCTATATTAGTCGGGATTGCCATAGGAAGTATCAATGCCCATTTGAAAAATCTTTTAAGTGGAAAATCATAAGCAACTACGAGCCATGCTAATATAACACCTATGACTACCGTAAATAAACAAGTAAAAGTAATTAACACAAAGGTATTAGTAATATATCCTTTTAGTAAATACGTTTTAATATGAGTCCAGTTTTCTGTAGGATAAGATAATATATTAAGAAAGATGTTAAGAGAGGGTAGCAAAACTGCCGCCACCCCAAATATACTCAAAACGTTCCATATATTAAGTTTTCTCTTAATGTCTCTCATAACCAGTTTACTCATTATTTCCATCCAACTCTATTTAATATTTCTGTAGCTTCTTTATTAAATTCACCTAATAATCCATAGTCTATATCTTGTTTTTTGAAGGTACCCCAAGATTTAAGCAAGTCTGGCATTTCTGCCTTTTCATTTACTGGGAACTCAAAATTCATTGTTGATATTAAAGTTTGAGCTTTTTCATCAGTTATATATTCTATAAACTTTATTGCATTATCCTTGTTCTTTGCATCCTTAACTACTCCAACACCACTGATATTTAAATGAGTTCCGGTTGTCTCTTGATTTGGGAAAAACACACCAACACTATTAGCTACCTTAACCTCTTCGGCATCTGATGAATTTGCAAGTAAACCAATATAATATGTGTTCATTATAGCTACATCTCCTATACCTGCAACTATATCTTTAGCTTGGTCTCTATCATTCCCTTTAGGTTCACGAGCAAAATTGTTAACAATCCCTTTTGTCCATTCTTCTGCTTTCACTTCACCTTCAACTGCAATTAGTGATGCTACTAATGATTGATTATATAAGGAAGTTGATGATCTTGCCAAAAGCTTTCCTTTCCACTTATCATTGGTTAAATCTTCATATGTAGACAGTTCATTTACATCTACTCTTTCTTTTGAATAAACTATTACCCTAGCTCTACTAGCAATACCAATCCAATTATTATCTATGTCCCTAAAATCTTCCGGAACTTGGCTTTCAATTTTAGGAGAAATTGATGATTGCAATATATTCCTAGATTTAGCAGTGTTCAATATTCCACCATCAACAGTTATAAATAAATCTGCCTGAGTGCTTTTACCTTCTCTTTCAATTCTTTCAATTAACTCCTCTGCCTTACCTTCTATTACATTGACTTTGATACCAGTATCTTTTTCAAACTCATCATATACAGCCTTATCTGATTCGTAATGACGGGCAGTATATATATTAACCACTTGTTCATTCTGATTTGAGACACTTGATTTTTCACTACAACCTACTAATATTGTTAAAACCATAATACTTACCAGTATTAATCCTATTGCTCTTTTGGACACTTTACCCACTCCTCAAATGATAATTGTTATCAATAATAAAAACAGTATATCATTAGTGAGCTAAAGCTGTCAACATAAATGATAATAATTATCAGCCCAATTATTGGGAACCATCCTCAGGCCAAATTCCTATCCCCAGTACACAAAAATGTGGGGGATATCATCCTAGATATTCCCCACATTATAATAAATTAATCTAATTCTATTGTTCCGGCATTTAATGCATAATATCGTCCATTTTGGGCCATAAGCTCTTCATGGTCTCCACGTTCTATAATCTCACCATTCTCTAATACCATAATGGCATTGGAATCACGGACTGTAGACATTCTATGGGCTATTACAAAGGTAGTCCTTCCTTCCATAAGCTTATCCATTCCTTCAGATATAAGCTTTTCAGTTCTTGTATCTACAGATGAAGTAGCTTCATCAAGAATAAGAATCTCCGGATCTGCTATGGCTGCTCTTGCAATGGATAAGAGTTGTCTTTCTCCTTGTGAAAGGTTCTGTCCATCTACTGTAAGCATAGTATCATATCCTTGAGGAAGGTTATTTATAAAGTAATGTGCATTTGCAAGCTTTGCTGCTTCTCTTACTTCATCATCACTTGCATCAAGCCTACCATATCTAATATTATCAGCAACTGTTCCTTCAAATAGGTGAACATCCTGAAGAACTATACTCATAGTAGATCTTAAATCCCTTTTATTTATTCTTCTAATATCTACTCCATCATAAAGTATAGTACCATCGTTGATTTCGTAGAATCGATTTATAAGGTTGGTAATAGTAGTTTTTCCTGCTCCCGTTGAACCAACGAAGGCAATTTTTTGGCCGGGTTTAGCATAGAGGTTGATATTCTTCAGAACCTTCTTTTCAGGAACATAACCGAAATCCACGTCCTTAAAAGTTATATGTCCATTCACAGGTATATTCTCAAAACTCCCATCTTCTTTGGGTACTTTCCAACAGTGATTGCCCTTTCCCTTACAATCCTTTAGCAAAATTACATCCCCTTCATCCATTTCCACTTCCTCATCAAGGATGTTGAAGATTCTTTCGGCTCCGGCAAGAGCTGCAAACAAGGTATTAAGTTGATTGGATACCATGGTTATAGGTCTTGATATAGTTCTTGTATATTGTAAAAAAGCAGCTATATTACCTACACTAAGGGTACCTGCTATGACTAAAAAGGAACCTAGAATGGCTATTACAGAATAGAGTATAAAAGTTAAATTTCCCATTATTGGCATTAACATAACTCCAAATGTAGAGGCCCGAGAGGATGACTTTCTTAACTCATCATTTCTATTTCTAAAATCTTCAATAGCCCTTTCTTCATAATTAAATACCTTAACTACCTTCTGACCTGACATCATCTCTTCGATATAGCCATTCATATCTGCCAGTCTAAGCTGTTGATTTCTAAAGTAATTAGCGGACTTTGACCCAATAAACTTAATGATTATAAACATCAATATAAGCATAGCCACTACCACTAGGGTAAGTGGAGGACTTATAATAAGCATCATTATAAAAGTACCAATTACAGTTACTATGGATATAATGACCTGGGATACTGCCTGCTCCAAGGACTGATTCAACATATCCACATCATTTGTAAAGGTGGACATAAGCTCACCATGAGAATGGGTATCAAAATAAGAAATTGGCAACTTTTCCATATGCTCAAACATTTCTTCACGAATTTTATGAATTATCTTTTGAGCTAATCCTGCCATAGTACGGTTACCCATGTATTGTCCCAAGGCTAGAATTAATACAAACCCTACCATTATAGATATATATTTTATAGCTTCGCTTGTAGTTCCCCCACTTACAAATACATCTATAATAGGGCTAAGCATACCATTTGCTCCTATTTCAGCCAAGGATGCAAAGATAATGGATGATATTCCAAATACAAATATGGCTTTATAGTATTTAAAATAGCCAAAGAGCCTAATTAAGGTTTTTTTAGGATCCTTTGGTTTAAATGCTGCTTTATTTTTCTTATCCATCATTCTCCAATCACTCCCTTCTGCTGTGACTCATATATTTCTTTGTAGATTGGAGACTTTTCCATCAATTCATGGTGACTACCCATGGATTCGATTCCTCCCTCATGCATAACTATAATTCTATCTGCATTCTGTATTGATGAAATCCTCTGGGCTATAATTATGGTTGTTACATGGGGAAGGTCTTGTTTAAATGCCATTTGAATCTTGGCATCTGTAGTCATGTCTACAGCACTAGTAGAGTCATCCAATATTATAGCTTTAGGTGATTTCATTAGGGCACGGGCTATAGAAAGTCTTTGCTTTTGACCACCTGAGTAGTTATCTCCGTTCTGCTCTACAATGTGGTCTAAGCCATCCTCATATTTAGATACAAATTCCCAAGCCTGGGCATGCTTTAAGGCCTTAATAATCTCCTCATCAGTAGCATCTTCGTTACCCCATTTCATATTGCTTCTTAAAGTACCTGAAAACAAGGTGTTTTTCTGGAGTACAAAGGCTACCTTATCACGAAGAAGTTCTATATCATAATTCCTAACATCTACTCCACCCACCTTAACGAAACCTTCTGTAACATCATAAAGCCTAGGTATCAGTTGAACCAAAGTGGATTTCGATGAGCCCGTGGAACCAATAATACCTAAAGTCTCTCCGGCATTAATTCTAAAATCAATATTTTTCAGGGTATATTCAGAACTGCCGGGATAGATAAAGCTTACATTTTCGAAAGAAATTGAACCATCCTTAATTTCCTTAATAGGATTAGGTATTTCTTCTATTTCAGATTCAGTATTCAATACTTCTGAAATCCTTGAAAGGGAAGCTGAACCACGTAAGAGGTTCATAAAGTACATGGAAATCATAATCAATGACATAAGAACCTGGGTAATATATGTTACGAAGGATATAAGAGCTCCACCGCTCATAGTCCCCAATGTAATTTGCCTTCCTCCAAACCACAATACTGCTACAATCGTTGAATAAAGTATTACATTAAATACAGGCATCAAAAATATAATATATGAAATGGCTTTTAAGGCTGTATTCATAAGGTCATCATTTTTATCTTTAAACTTAGCTTCTTCAAACTCCTGTCTGTTAAAGGACTTAACAACTCTTATATTGGTTAAGTTCTCCTGAATTACTCCATTTACCTTATCTACATGTGTCTGGAGTTTTAAGAAAAGTGGTCTTGCCTTACTCAATACCAGACTTATTATTATTGCTAATAGTGGCAATGAAACTAAAAACACCCTTGCTAGAGAAGCATTTACTCTAAATGCCATAAAGAGTGCAAAGACCATCATAGATGGAGCCCTAATTGCCATTCTAAGGGTCATCATAGTAACCTGTCCTATGGTATTACAGTCGTTTGTAAGCCTTGTAATAAGAGATGATACTGCAAATGTGTCTAGATTTGAAAAAGAAAAACTCTGGATTTTTTCAAAAACTTTTTGCCTAATTTCAGCAGCAAAACCATAACCTGCACTTGCACCGAAAAATGAACTTGCAATCCCGAAGACCATAGCTATAATAGCCGCCAATATCATTAGGCTTCCTATTTTTACAATATAGTCTATGTCCTGATTTACAATACCCACATCTACGATTCTAGACATGAGGTAGGGAATAATTACATCCCCAAATACTTCTAAAATCATTAATATTGGACTTAATATTGTATATACACTATATTTCTTTATCAGTGGTAATATTTTTCTCAATATAACCCTCCTATTCTATCTATTTTTCTATATTTTTTTCAATGATTATATTCATATTATTTCTTACTTTTTTTAGATAGTTATCAAATAAAACCAACTCTTCTTCTTTAAATCCTATGAATAAGTCTTCATATACCTTTACTAAATATTCTTCATAATCATTTATTAGGGTCTCACCTTTTGGAGTTACTACTAGCCTGTTATACCTCATATCCCTTTCTAAAGGAATCTGCTCCAAAATATTCTCTTTAATAAGTCTTTTTACTGATTGACTCATTGCTCCTTCAGTAAATTTCATTTCCTTTGCCAATTCCTTCTGACTTTTTTCAGGATATTTCTTAACCATAATTGCTAAGTGTAATAAGCCAATCCTTAAATCGTACTCGTTTATCTTTTGCTGCATAATACTTACCATCCCGGCATGTACTGACTTTAAACTCATCGCTACATCTCTTTCTAACATAAATACCTCCAATCACTTTAACGCTAAACTAATTTCAAGATAATACTTTAATGCTAAACTATTTTTTTGAACTTGTCAATATAACGAGTTGAAAACGTGTCACAATTTTTTAAGTGATGGGTAACTATTAGGCTAAATAGGTGTTGTACCTAAATGAATAATTAAAACTAAAAAAATCAGTATTTACGATTCCATTCGTAGATACTGATTTTTTTCATCTCTTTATAATACCTTACTTAAAAACTCTATAGTTCTTGGATTCTTTGGATTATTAAATACTTCTTCCGGACTTCCCTGTTCCTGAATGATTCCATCTGCCATAAAGAGGACCCTGTCGCTTACTTCCCTAGCAAAGCCCATCTCATGGGTAACGATTACTATAGTCATTCCACTTTTAGTTAAACCCTTAATTACCTCAAGAACCTCTTTAACCATTTCAGGATCCAGCGCACTGGTTGGCTCATCAAAAAGTATTACCTCCGGCTCCATAGCCAAAGCCCTTACGATTGCAAGCCTTTGCTTTTGTCCACCTGAAAGCTTAGTAGGATATTCATCTCTTTTATCAGCTAGCCCAACTCTTTCCAATAAGTCCATAGCCATTTTTTCAGCTTCACTCTTAGGAATCCTCTTTTCAAGAATAGGTGCTAGGGTTATGTTTTCCATAACGGTCAAGTGAGGAAAGACGTTGAACAATTGAAAAACCATTCCTATTCTCTGCCTGTGCTTAGCCACATTTACCTTCTTATCCGTTAGATTAACACCATCAAAATATACTCTGCCCGATGTAGGTTCTTCCAATAGATTTAAACACCTTAAAAATGTACTCTTCCCACTTCCGGAAGGACCTATTATTGAAACTACTTCTCCTTCATATATGGATTCATTTATATCCTTAAGAACCTGTAAATCACCAAAGGACTTATACAGATTTTCAACTCTTATTAATTCTTTATTAGTCATTTATCTGTAGTCTCCTTTCAAATATTTCAAGTCCTTTACTAAGTATTGCTGTTACTACAAGATATATAATCCCCACTATTACCAAGGAAGGAACTGCTAAAAATGTAGCAGATTGAACAGTTCTATATGATGTCATCAACTCCTGCACAAAGAATACAGAAGCTAGAGATGTTTGCTTTACCATAGTAATATATTCATTGCCCAAGGCTGGGAGGATGTTTTTAACGGCCTGAGGAAGAACTATCTTCTTCATTGTATTTGAACTGGACATACCAAGACTCTTTGCAGCTTCTACCTGTCCTTTATCAACTGCTTGAATACCCGCTCTTATTACTTCTGCTACATATGAGCTTGCATTAACAATAAGTGCAACGATTATACTGGCAGTATCCGACATTTGGAAGGGTAGTATCTTAGGGAGAATTAACCAGAAGAAATAAAGTTGCAGTAAAATCGGAGTACCTCTCAATACTCCGATATACATGCGAGTTATCCAATCGAATATCTTTATTTTTGAAAGCCTCATTATAGCAATTACAGTTCCAATAAGTGTAGCTGCTAATACGGTTATAGCTGAAAGCCAAAGGGTACCCAAGAGACCGTTTATATATACATAATCATATTTCTGCCAAAGTTGTATTATTGTTTCAAACATACCATATCCGTCCTTTACAATCCTAAGCTCTTTGCGTATTCTGTGTACTCCTTCATCCATCCTTCAAAACTACCATCTTTTAACATTTCCTCTATTATTTTATTTATCTCTGCTGTTAGTTCATCTTCACCCTTTTGAATTCCTACCCTAACTCCTTGAGTTTCCTTGTCTACTTGGAATTCAAAATCTTCAACTAGCATTAGACCTGCGTCAGGATTAGCATCTATATAAAGCTGTGCCATACTTAATGAAACTGCAGACGCGTCTGCCTTTCCCTCTTGAACCATTAAGAATCCATCTGTAGTAGCTGACACTCTTTTAAATTCCTTGTATTTTGGAACTTGTTGATTTACAAATAACTCTTGTAGAGAACCACTTTGGGCAACTATAGTCTTATCCCCTAAATCTTCAGGGCTCTTAATGTTTTCTTTATCGGCTTTTCTAATCAATAGACCGTAACCAGGAATTTCTTCTGAGAAGTAGTAGCCATTTGACATATTCATTGCTTCTGCTCTTGCTGGAGTATATGCTAGGGCTGAAATCCCTAAGTCATATTTACCTTCTGTGATGCTACTAAGTACTGCTGAAAATTCTAGAGGAACTATTCTTAATTCTACCCCAAGTTTTTCAGCTATAAGCTTTGCAAATTCCACATCAGCTCCTACGTATTGATCTTCACCTTTTTTTGATGGATCGATAAATTCATATGGTGCAAAATAAGGTTCCATAGTTACTTCAATATACCCACGTTCTTTAATAGCTTCTAGTCTGTTCTTAGCCGATGCTTCAACATCCTTTGTGGTACATCCGGTCATAGATACCATCAGTCCAAGGGCTAAAACCATTAATACCAATTTTACTAATTTATTGTTTTTCTTAACTACAAATACACTTTTCATTTTTATTCCTCCTCTTATTCAAGTCATAAAAAACTCCCGTCATCTGACTACATGCCAGAGGACGAGAGTATTAATCACGTGGTTCCACCTCTATTCGTCAATATCTCACGATATCAACCTCTTCAGGTACTGTCATACCCTAGCACTATAACGGGTGCATCCGAATCGACTACTTCCAAGGGTTTCGCCTCATGGTTCAGAGATGTGTTCAATATAAATTAAATATGCATTTTCACCGGCCATGCACTCTCTACAAAATAATAATATATTTACTTTTTCTCGTCATCACTTTAATTCGCTAATTCATTAGTAGTATAGAACATACTATAGCATCTTTATTTGCTTTTGTAAATAGTTTTTTTAAAATATTTTTAATTCCTAGTAAAATTGTAGGATTGATTTTTATGTAACTTTAGTTGTATAATAAATATGATATTGATTATCATTATCATATTTATTATATGATGCAATTGTTTCTAAACAATATAAATACTTAAAAGGAGATAATATGAGCAAAAAACTATTAAATATAGAGAATTTAAAAGTAAGTATTGAGGGCCAGGAGATATTAAAAGGAATTAACTTGGAGATCAATCCAGGGGAAGTCCATATTATCATGGGTCCTAATGGTGGCGGAAAATCCACTTTAGCATATACCCTTATGGGACATCCTAGATATGAAATAACGGATGGAGAAGTCATCTTTGATGATGAGAAGATTAACGAGTTAAGTCCCGATAAGAGGGCTAAAAAAGGTATGTTTTTATCCTTCCAATATCCTGAGGAGATCCCAGGAGTTACTGTAGAAGAATTCTTGCGAACTTCAAAAACAGCAGTATCAGGCGTGCAACAAAAGCTTATTCCCTTCAGAAAACTATTAAAGTCTAAAATGGATGAATTGGAGATGAAGGAAGAATACGCATCTAGATACTTAAACCTTGGATTTTCCGGAGGCGAAAAGAAAAAAAATGAAATTCTTCAAATGTCCATTCTTGAGCCAAAATTAGCAATACTGGACGAAACGGATTCAGGTCTAGATGTTGATGCCATAAGAATCGTTGCAGAAGGAGTAAATAAACTCCATGATAAAAATCAATCCGTACTTGTTATTACCCACTATAATAAGCTATTGGATTATATAAAACCGGATTTTGTACACATCCTTTTAAATGGAAAAATCGTAAAATCCGGAGGAATTGAGCTGGCTGAAGAAATTGACCAACACGGTTATGAAGGCATAAAAGCTGAATTCTCTAGAGACTAGAGGTGAAAAAATGGAAAAGAAGAAAACTTATATAGCCGACATAGATAGGGGAATCTACGATATTAAGGATAGAGTTGATTATAGCTTTAAAAGCGAAAAGGGTCTTACTCCTGAAATAATAATAGGGATATCCAAGGAGAAGAATGAACCTCAATGGATGACAGACTTTAGACTAAAATCCTTAGAAATATACAATAGCAAGCCTATCCCAAAGTGGGGAGCAGAATTATCTGATTTAGATATTGATGAAATCATTGCATATATAAGACCCAATACAGAAATGAAAAACAAATGGGAGGATGTTCCTGAAGATATTAAAAACACCTTTGAAAGACTTGGACTCCCACAAGCCGAAAGGGAATCCCTAGCCGGAGTTGGTGCTCAGTACGATTCAGAGGTAGTTTATCATAATATTAAACAAGAATTAGTAGACCAAGGTGTAATCTATACAGATATGGAAACTGCCTTAAGGGATTATGAGGACATAGTTAAGGAGTACTTTATGAAACTTGTACCTCCTACCGACCACAAATTTGCTGCCCTACATGGTGCAGTCTGGTCAGGTGGGTCTTTCGTATATGTACCCAAGGGAGTCAATGTAGATATTCCACTTCAATCCTACTTTAGGATGAATGCCCCTGGTGCAGGTCAATTTGAGCACACCTTAATTATTGTAGAGGAAGGTTCAACTCTTCATTTTATAGAAGGGTGTTCTGCTCCCAAGTATAAAGTAAACAACCTTCATGCAGGTTGCGTAGAACTCTTTGTTAAAGAAAGCTCCAGACTTAGATATTCAACGATTGAAAACTGGTCTAGAAATATGTACAACCTCAATACTAAGAGGGCTGTAGTTGATAAAAATGGAGTTATCGAATGGGTATCAGGTTCCTTTGGCTCTAAAGTATCCATGCTTTATCCAATGAGCATACTCCGTGGTGAAGGTGCTAGGTCTGAATTTACAGGTATTACCTTTGCAGCATCAGGTCAATATCTTGATACAGGAACAAAGGTAGTTCATGCAGCACCCTATACTAGCTCTACGGTGAATTCCAAGTCTATCTCCAAAGATGGAGGTCATGCCTTCTACAGAGGCTTATTGAAGGTTGCTCCTGGAGCACATCATTGTAAATCAACTGTTTCCTGTGAATCCTTGATGTTGGACAATAAATCCAAATCCGATACCCTGCCAATAATTGAATTAAACAATGACAATATAGATATTGGGCACGAGGCTAAAATAGGAAGAATAAGCGATGAAGCCATATTCTATCTTATGAGCAGGGGGATCAGCGAAGAAGAAGCTAAGGCAATGATAGTAAGGGGTTTTGTAGAACCCATTACTAAAGAGCTTCCACTGGAATATGCAGTAGAACTAAATAATTTGATAAATATAGAACTTGAAGGCTCAATAGGATAGGAGGGCTAAGATGAAATGGAAGAGAATAGGTATGGAAAGCTTTACATTTCCTGAGCCTAAGAAATATACAAAAGAATATCTAAGTAATCTAGAAATAATAAATCAAATTAATTCCAATGAATTAAGAGAGCTATCTAGCAGAAAGCTTGAAGATTTTATGCCAAAGGAGACAAATGGTCTTGGAAAGGACTTTACTTCCCATGTAGACAACTTTTATAACAGCGGAATATCACTTCATATCCCAAAGGATATGAGGTTTGAAGAACCAATAATTCTCGATTTCTTAATGGATAATGAAAACCCTATGGTTATAGATAGAAATATCCTAGTGGCAGAACCTGGTAGTGAAATAACTATAATTATAAACTATAAAAGCGAAAGCCAAGGAAATTACTTCCATAACGGTCTAACCAAGGTATATGCAAAGGAGAATTCTCTTGTAAATATTATCAAGATACAAAATCTAAACGATAAATCCCAAAACTTCGATTCTAACATGGGAATTATATATGGGGATG
The DNA here is from genome assembly GCA_964540195.1 of uncultured Tissierella sp. Taxonomy (GTDB): domain Bacteria; phylum Bacillota; class Clostridia; order Tissierellales; family Tissierellaceae; genus Tissierella_B. The sequence goes on along the minus strand of CAZIMA010000009.1, from coordinate 14,429 downwards.
GAAAAATTAATTGGATTTCAATTGAGCTTGGGGGAAATACCACAGCTAGTAACTATACTACAATTCTGAATGGAGACGCTAGTGAAGGAAATCTCTCATCTATTTATTTGGGAGATGGGGACCGCAGACTGGATTTAGGCTACTCAATGATTCATAAGGGGCGTAAAAGCATTAGCAATATTGATACTAAAGGGGTCCTAATGGATAATTCAAAGAAGGTCTTTAGGGGAAATCTTATCTTTAAGAAAGGGGCAAGAACTTCAAAGGGCCTTGAAGGAGAATATGTACTACTTCTTGATCCTACTGTGAAATCCGACTCCATACCGGGACTCTTTTGTGAAGAGGATGATGTATCAGGTGAACATGCTGCCAGTGCTGGACAAATAGATAGGGACAAGCTATTCTACCTAATGAGCAGGGGCCTAAACGAAAGGGAATCCAAAAAACTTATAATCCAGGCTGCCTTTAGACCAGTTGTAGATAAAATCCCAATAGATGAGATAAAATCTAGTATTGATGCTGAAATCGAAAGGAGAATCATAAATGAGTGATTTTAATCCTTCGAATATAATTAAGGATTTTCCGGCTCTAGATTTAAAGGTCAATAATCATAGATTGGTTTATCTGGATAACGGAGCTACAACTCAAAGACCCATTCAAGTAATGGAAGCTATGAGAAAATATGCAGAAGGCTCTCATGGAAATCCTCATAGAGGGGCTCATTATCTTAGTAACCTAGCTACGGAGGAATATCTTTTAGCCAAGGAAGCCGTGAGGGCTTTTATTAACGCTAATTCTACGGATGAAATAATATTTACCAAGAACACTACCGAATCCTTAAATCTCATAGCCCAATCCTTTGGAATGGAAAACATTCGTAATGGAGATGAGATTGTACTTTTAATCTCTGAGCATCACAGCAATATCCTTCCTTGGCAAAGGGTAGCAAAGGCCAAGGGAGCTGTTCTTAAATATATGTATCTTGATGATGATGGCAAACTACCATGGGGTGAAATTGAAGCTAAAATAACTGAAAAAACAAAATTAGTATCTATGGCCCATATGAGTAACGTCCTAGGAACTATATTTCCAATTAAGGAGATCATAGATCATGCTCATAGTAAAGGTGCCCTAGTAGTTATTGACGGAGCTCAAAGTACACCTCATATTAAGGTAGATGTTAAAGACCTTAATGCAGACTTCTTTGTATTCTCTGCCCATAAGATGTTGGGGCCTATGGGTATAGGGGTACTGTATGGGAAAAAGGAAATACTAGACAGCATGCCTCCATTTTTAATGGGTGGGGATATGATTGAATACGTATATGAGCAGGAAGCTACATTTGCACCTCTACCCTTTAAGTTTGAAGCAGGAACTCAAAACGTTGAAGGGGCTGTAGGCTTAAGGGCTGCCATTGAATATATCAATAAGATTGGAATAGACAATATTACAAAACATGAAAGAACCCTTACAGAATATGCCCTAGAAAAATTGCTCTCCATCCCCTATCTAAAAATTCAAGGTCCTAAAACTATTGAAAATAGGGGTGGCCTTATATCCTTTACCATTGATGATGTCCACCCTCATGATACTGCCTCCATATTAGACACCTACGGTATAGCCATAAGGGCGGGACATCATTGTGCTCAGCCCTTAATGAGATATTTAGGCATTCCCGCAAGCTCTAGGATAAGTTTCCATATATATAATACCAAGAATGATATAGATATGTTTATAGAAGGAATCAAAAATGTAAGGAAGTGGTTAGGCTATGGATCTTAGTACAATATATACTCAATTGATTATGGATCACAACAAAAGTGCCCATAATAGAAGACAGCTGGATAATCCGGACTTAAGGGAAAGAGGCCACAATCCAAGCTGTGGTGATGATATTACTTTAGATATAAATCTAGAAGAAGGTATGATTAAAGACGCCTCCTTCCATGGGCATGGATGTGCTATATCTCAAGCTTCTACTTCTATTATGATAGATTTAATAAAGGGTAGGAGTGTTGAAGATGCTCTTAAGCTGTTGGAAAAATTTATTGGTATGATTAAGAAGGAAATTACTGAAGAAGATGAGCTGGAGATATTAGAAGATGCAATTGCCTTTCAAAACATCTCTAATATGCCGGCTAGGGTTAAATGTGCAGTACTGGCATGGTATACCTTAAAGGAAGCAATAAATTGAAAGAGGTGGAAATCTGGTTGATTTCCACCTTTTTTATTTAGATTCCATTTATTTGCTTAATATTTTCTTTATTTCCTTAACAGAAAGGGCTTTTCCTACGGACTTAACTTCATCATCTACTACGAAGCCAGGAGTACTCATAACCCCATAACTTACAAGCTCTAATAGATTATCCACTTTTTCTATAGAAGCTTCTATATTTAATTCTTTTAAAGCAATATCAAGGTTTTTCTCTAACTTTTCACATTTTGAACAACCGGTACCCAATATTTTAATTATCACTTTATTTCATCTCCTCGTCAAATAAATAGAAACCATAGGGCATTAAATGAATATCCCACTATTATTATGCCTATTGTCACAATACCTATAAAGGTGAATAATAGTCTTGGTTTTACAACCTTACTTAGCATTACCAAGGAAGGAAGGGATAAGGTAGTTACTCCCATCATAAAAGCCAGCACCGTACCAATTCCTACTCCTTTAGCAACTAAAGCTTCGGCTATTGGAATAGTCCCAAATATATCAGCATATATGGGTATCCCAATAAGAGTAGCAATTATAACAGAGAATGGATTATCCTTTCCCAAAATACTCTCGATTATGGATTGGGGAATCCAATTATGTATAGCTGCCCCAATTCCAACTCCCAGCAAAACATATATCCACACCCTAGCGAAAATTTCCTTAACTTGTGCTATGGAAAACTCTACTCTATCCTTACGCGTCATTTCTTCAGACTCTAAATCAACATTTTGTGCATTCAATACAAAATCTTGGATATACTTTTGCATACCTAATTTTTCTATAAGGACTCCACCTACAACTGCTATTATCAATCCTGCAACTACATAGGTGATTGAAGTACTGATTTTAAAGAAGGACATTAATAATATCAAGGAAGCTAAATCCACCATAGGTGACGATATTAAAAAGGAAAAAGAAACCCCAATAGGTAGACCTGCTGAAGTAAAACCTATAAATATTGGCAAACTGGAGCAGGAGCAAAATGGTGTTACAGTCCCTAACAAAGCACCTAAAATATTTCCTTTGATACCCTTAAACTTTCCAAGTATCTTTTTAGTCCTTTCCGGTGGAAAATAACTTTGTATATATGATATGCCGAATATGAGTACAGTTAATAATATGAATATCTTTATAACATCATAGATGAAGAAGTGAACACTCCCACCTATTCTACTCTCCATAGATAGACCAAAGACCTTTTCTACCAACAACTCAACTAAATTCCAAAGCCATTCCATTTTTAAGAGTTGGGCATTTAACCAACTAAAAACAGTTGATATAGCTGCCATTTAAACCACCTCCTATTTACGCATACTTGTAAGTTCAATGTATTTTGCTGCAGCCTTGCTTTTATCTAAATCAGATTTTAGAATTGGATAATCATTTACATTAGCTACTATGTTTTCCAATATATCTTCAAATAATTTATCTTCAATATTCAGTGAGTAAAATGTATATTGCTCTTTTCTTTCATCTTTAACCAACCCAATATCTCTAAGTTTTGCCAGATGTTTAGAAACATTAGGTTGAGATATACCTGTTATTCCCGTAATCTGACATACACAAAACTCATTATGAAATAAGAGCACCATGATCCTAAGTCTAGTCTCATCCGAAAGTATTTTAAAATAATTCAATAACTTATCCATAAATTCCCCTTATCTATCTTAATTTCATCTGGTCTCCTACTACTTCTTCCCAAGCACTAAATATAGGTCTAATTAACTGATTTCCAATTCTAGATATTATAACTAACTCAGACTCTTCTGATTGCTTATCAGTTGGCTTATAGTCTATTCTATTTCCTACCACATCTACCTGATTCCAACCATCATCCAGTTTAAAGAAACCCTTAATTCTATAGCTATCCTTCTTAATCATATCTAAAAATTGAGTTAATTTATCTTTTGATAAGTTCTTATCATATGTTAAAGTCAGAGTCTTTGGTTTGTTTTCAGGAGTATTTGTGGTTTCCTCTGATCCTAGCCACCCATCAGCTACTAAGTCTTTTTCTAAAAAATCGAAATCTATTTCACCATTTACTGATTCTACTATTATAACTTTTTCATTTATTTCCCTAACTCTTGATTTTACTCTTTCTAACTTTTCTTCATCTATAAGGTCTACTTTAGATATTAAGACTAGATGAGCGTATTTAAGCTGCCTTTCTACTGTTTCAATATCCTTTACCTGGTCTAGAAAATTCAAACCGTCTACCAAACAAATAGCTCCACTATAATCATAAACATCACCTTTTGCTACAGTTACAGCATCTAAAAACTCTCCTATATTGGATGGATCTGCAAGTCCTGAACTCTCTACAAATACGTAATCCATTTCCCTATCTGCCATCTCAACTAAGGCGGATACAAAATTTAATTGTAGACAAGAGCAAAATATAGAACCCCTATTTATCTCTACAAGCTCCATATCATCCCTTTTAATTATAGTTCCATCAATACCTACCTTACCAAATTCATTCATTATTACAGCCACTTTACTTCCCTGTAAATCATTTAATACACTAGTTAAAAAAGTTGTTTTACCAGATCCTAAAAACCCTGTAAGTAAATATAATTTTGACTTCTTAGCCATAAATACTCCTCCTTGATATTGTATTCCTATATTCCCATATGGGCATACCGTTATTTATATTATACCTAGACTTTGATTTCTTGTCAATAATTTATCATTTTAATTAATCATTTATGAAACTGCCTCCAGAAGTCTCAAATACAAAAAGGTTGAGAAGCAATGTCTCAACCTTTATCACTACAAGTCCTTATTCTTAACCCTTCTAATTAAATCTTCTACATTTTCCTTGATTAAATCCCTAGTTACTCGATATCCTTCAATAGGACCACCACTTGGGTCATCTAATCCCCAGTCTTCACTGTGACTATTTGGCACAAAAGGACATACTACATTACATCCCATAGTTATTAGAATGTCTACCTCCTCAGGAATATCTGTTAGAAGTTTAGGCTTATGCTCACTCATATCAATACCTACTTCCTCCATTACCTGTACAGCTAGAGGCTTTACCTCATGATAATTTTCTGTTCCTGCTGAATACACATCCAATATATCACTGCCTAATTTTTTTGCCCAGCCCTCTGCCATCTGTGAACGACATGAGTTGTGGACACATATAAAAGCAACTTTCTTCTTCATTGTTTCCTCCTTCATGAAAAATAGGGGATTAACTTCGCTTTTCATCTACATAGATTTACTTCTTTGCTTCAATAATATATGACGTAACATAATCCTCGACACTTCTGTCAGGTACCCATGACTTTATTATCTCTTGACCATTGTCCTTAGGAGTCAATATAATATCCTTAAAACCAGCTTCCTGCAGCATGGCTCTAATATTTTCAATATATTCCGCACCGGCTATACAGCCTGCTAACAATTTCAAATCCTGTTTTACTTCTTCCGGAAGCTCAGCTGTAGCTACCACATCTGAAATAGACAATCTTCCACCGGGTTTAAGTACTCTATAGGTTTCTTTGAATACCTTCTCCTTATCTGGAGATAAATTTATGACGCAATTTGAAATAATTACATCAACAAAATTATCTGCTACAGGTAAATGTTCTATTTCCCCTAGCCTAAACTCCACATTTTTATAACCATCTTCCTCTGCGTTATTCCTCGCTAATTCAACCATTTCAGGGGTCATGTCAACACCTATAACAAGTCCCGTATCTCCAACCTGTCTACTTGCTAAGAAACAATCAAAACCTCCACCACTACCAAGGTCAAGAACTGTATCTCCAGCCTTCAAAGAAGCAATAGCTACAGGATTACCACAACCAAGCCCCATATTGGATTCAGTTGGTACTGTTGAAAGTTCCTCTTTTGTATATCCTAATTTTAGTGATGATTCTTCTATATCCATTGGGGTTCCACTACAACTGCAACCACTATTACAACAGCCTCCTGCCCCTTTTTTTAAGGCTACCTTTGAATAATTCTCACGTACTGCTTTTCTTATTTTTGCTTTATCCTTCACAAAAATACCCCCCTTAATAATACTATAGACTATGAAGAGAGCCTAATATGCTCTCTTCTACTATTTAGGAAACCAGCTTCTAGTGTTATTAGCAATCTTTACAAGAGTTAGCATTATTGGTACTTCTGTTAATACTCCTACAACAGTAGCCAATGCTGCCCCTGAATTAAGTCCGAATAAGGATATCGCAACTGCTACGGCAAGCTCAAAGAAATTTGAGGCTCCAATCATTCCTGCCGGAGCTGCAACATTATGAGGAAGCTTCCAAGCCTTTGACCATAAATAAGCAATAAAGAATATTAAAAATGTCTGAATTGATAATGGTACTGCTATTAGGATGATATCCCATGGATTTTCAATAATCTTCTGACCTTGGAAGGAGAAGAGTATTATTAATGTTAATAAGAGTCCTATAGTTGTTACATTATTAAATTTAGGAATATATTCATTCTCAAAGTACTCTAAGCCTTTATTCTTAGTTATAACATTTCTTGAAATAACCCCTGCTGCTAAAGGAACTACAACAAACAATACTACTGATAAAAACAAGGTAGCCCAAGGTATAGTAAAACCACTAATCCCTAATAAAAGTCCAACTATTGGTACAAAAGCAACCAATATAATTAAATCGTTCGTTGCTACCTGCACAAGAGTATATGCTGGATTTCCCTTAGTTAAATGGCTCCATACAAATACCATAGCCGTACAAGGTGCAGCTCCTAAAAGAACCGCTCCTGCTAAATAATCCTTAGCAAGTTCTGGTGATAGGAAGTTCTTAAATACTATATAAAAGAATAAATATGCCAATCCATACATAGTAAATGGCTTAATCAACCAATTGGTAACCCAAGTAACTATAAGTCCCTTAGGATTTTCCCCAACCTTTTTAATACTATGAAAATCCACCTTAAGCATCATAGGGTATATCATCAACCAAATAAGGATAGCTACAGGTATAGATACATTATAATATTCAAACCTATTCAAAAATTCTGGTATTCCCGGAAGGTAAACTCCTATTAATACCCCTGCAATCATACATAATAATACCCATACTGAAAGATACTTTTCAAAAAAACTTATTCCTGAAGGTAATTTTTCCTTCGTCATTTTATTCCACCTTTCTTTAGGAACAAAAGAGTCTCTTCCTTTTGTTCCTTTAAATTTGATAATTTACTTAATTTTTTCCTTTTATCTTTCCTAACTTATTTACAACAACTTCCACCTATTTCATTACATATACAATCCTCTGTATTACTAAAAATATTCATCAGATTTATTATGGACTTATTGCAATTATCCATATTCAAGGAATAATGATTCCAAATCCCATCTTTTCTCATATCGACCAACTCGGCATCCATAAGCACTTTCATATGGTGAGATAGTGTTGGCTGAGTAAATTCAAAGTGCTCAAGTATATCACAGGCACACCTCTCTCCACAAGATAATATATCGATTATCTTCAATCTATTGGCATCTGCCAAAACCTTAAGTACTCTTGCATTTTCTTCATAATCTATCATTAATTTCTCACTCCCAACATAGATGATCATCTATATGTCATTATATAGACGGCCATCTATGTTGTCAACTGGAAAATATTTTTTTAACAATAAAATAAAAAAGAGACTGTTTTTACACAGCCTCTTTTTGATATAAGGAATAAAGGGGTCAGTTCCTTTTGTTCCTCTATTCTTTTCCTAAAATCCTTCTTACTACCTTACCCCCAATTGTACTCATAAAATAAAGGCCTGGCATTGGATCATCCCATGCCCATGTAGAATGAACCTTCTTTGTAGTGTTGTCTTTTATTAATTTCCCCAAGGACATTTGTCCTGATTTTAAGTATCCTCTCATTGCAAATAAGTCTTCATACATATAGTGGAATACATACCCTGTTTCATACTCTACACTTTTATTAGGTGGAATCTTATCGGTCATTTCCAAATAAGCTATTAGGGGAAAATTAAGTCCAACCTTTTCAAGCATTTGGTTGAAATTAATAGTTCTTACATTAACCTCGATAAGATAGATTACTCCAGTATTTATGTCACGCTTTAACTCTATTTCTGCAAATCCTTTGAATCCAATTCCCTCTAAGAAAGGCTTACATATCTGATGCAATTCAGGTATCCAAGTTTGCTTTGCATAAGTTGATGCCCCAAAGTTATTGGGCCACTGCCTTATTTTATATGCAGCAGTATAATGGGTAACCTTTGAATCCTGGTTTAAATATGCATCATAACAGTAGCAGTTTTGTTCAGGCCCTGGTATTATTCTCTGAATTACTATACCATGGTTGTCCCTATGGCACATTTCCACCTTTTCAATAAGCTCTTTTTCAGTTTGTACTATAAATACCTTATGTCTATATGCCTTTACAAAGGATGCTGAATCCATAGGCTTAACTATACAAGGATATTTTATTTCTTCCCTAACCCTATCAATAAGGTTAGCTTCCTTTGAATTAATAGTTTCCGGTACCTTAACTCCAAATTTATCAGCTAAAAGACTCATCCTATATTTATCCATTATTTCAGTCCAAAGTCCCTTCTTATCCATAGGGAAAAGATAGTGTTCCTTTAACTCATGAAAGTAGGTATCTATAAATTCCACATAAGGATCTGCTCCAGGATATAGGACTGGTTTAGCATCCTGCTTTTTAGCATATTCGATTAAAAAGTCCAAAAGACCTTTTGGATTCTCTTTATAATGGGGAGCTAAATGCTTTTCTTTGCAATATTTAGATTTTGCCCCATATCTACTTTCCTCGCTATAGTCAACGGCAACCGTGTGGATTCCATTTCTTCCTAAACATCTTATAATACTCAGCCCAACGTAATAATTGCAACCAAGAATAACCGCTTTATTTTTCATCTCAACACCATCCTGAAAATTGTATACTTGAGTATTCACTCATCATTTGCTTGCTCATTTATCTACACTTCGTTATTATATCATTATTTATATAAATTCAACATCTATTACCAAAATTCTTCTAATAGACCTTCTATATGAGCCCTATTTGATATCCTTTTAAAATGACTCCATTCCCTTGGGAATAGGTCTTTATATCTTTTAGTTCCGTATCTATCATCTATTAAAAGCACAGCCCCTTTATCGCTTTCAGACCTAATTACCCTACCTGCTGCCTGTAGGACCTTGTTCATACCAGGGTAAGTATAGGCATAATCAAATCCTCTTCCTATACTATTATCAAAATACTCCTTTATAATATTCCTCTCAAAACAGATTTGAGGAAGTCCTACTCCTACAATACAAGCACCTATTAGCTTATCACCTCTAAGGTCGATTCCTTCAGAAAAGATTCCTCCTAGAACTGCAAATCCAATTACATCTTCTTCTTGGCTAAATCTATTTAAGTAGTCTTCCCTTTCAGATTCAGTCATAGAACTATCTTGAATAATAATATTTAAAAGAGGATTTCTTTCTAATATCATCTCATAGATATTCCTCATGTAGATATAAGAGGGAAAGAAAACAAAGTAGTTTCCTTTGCGAGACCTAAGTAAGGATTCAATATTTTCAACCACGTCCCAATAAGTCATATCCCTATCCTTATACTTGGTTGAAACTTGGTCATTTACCACAAGCATAAGATTTTTTCTTGGAAATGGTGAACTTAGCTTTATATAATAGTCTTCCTCATTTCCTCCAAGCAAATTCCTATGATAGTCCAAAGGAGTTAAGGTAGCAGAGAAAAATATACTCGCTCTAGCCCTTCTTAAGGCCTGGCTGAGTAAATAAGATGAGTCTACACAGTAGGATTTCAAAATCATATCCCGATCATTTTCTTGAAAACTTGTGACATAATGTTCATCATAGAAATCACTTATCTTAAGAAAAGTATTTATATTAAAATAAAACTCCATAATTTTATCGTATTCCGGATGAGACTTCTCCTCTATAAGCCAAGGCTCTAAAACAGTTAATACCTTCTTTAGGGGATAATATAGGTCTGAAACTTCTTCCTTTTGATAATAGGAACCTTCTATTTGGAGGTCCTTCTTTAACTTGTTGAAAATCGAATTACACTTGTTGATAGCTTTATAAATAGGGGGATATTTATCCACAAATATGTCCTTTAAATCCAGAAATGTGGATTTGTTTATTTCAGCAGAGAACATCTCCCTAGACCTATCCACTAGATTATGGGCTTCATCTATAAGAAACACATAGTCCTCACCCTCGTTTTCAAAAAATCTTCTAAGGTAAACCTGGGGATCAAATACGTAGTTATAATCACCTATGATCACATCACACCATAGGCTAATATCGAGAGAGTATTCAAAAGGACATACATTGTGTTTTATAGCATATTCCATGATGGTTTCCCTAGTGATTAAATCCTCTTTTTGAAATATATCCATTATTGCATCATTCACTCTATCAAAATGACCCTTGGCAGCTACACAATCCCTGGGATTACATTTAACCACATCATTGGTACATATCTTATCCTTAGCAGTTATAACAAGGCTTTTAGCTCTCAATCCTTTGCTTGCCATTAGTTCCATGGAAGCCTTTGGAATCTCCCTAGTAATTGTTTTAGCTGTAAGATAAAAGACCTTGGAAGTTATACCTTCTCCTATAGACTTAATACTGGGATAAAGGGTAGACATGGTCTTTCCAATACCTGTAGGTGCTTGCCCATAGAGGTTTTTTCCTTCTTTTATAGTCTTATAAGCAGCTACAGCCAGCTCTCTTTGACCTTTTCTGTAGCTTTGGAAGGGAAAGGGAAGTTCTTTAATAGAAGGATTTCTTATTTCACTCCATTGAAAAGTTAAATTAGCCCATTCTATATACATATCCACCAGCTCATAGAAGTAGGTTTCCAGGTCTCCTAGGGTAAAAAGCTTAATAAATTTCTTCAATTGTTCCGTTTCTAAGTGAAAATATGTTAGCTGGACCCATACTTCCTCCAACCCGCTTTGTACCCCATATATATAGGCATAACACTTAGCCTGAGCCCAATGAAGAGGATTATAATCTTCCTCTATGAACTCAAGCTCCTTAGTGGTACTCTTTATTTCATCAATTATAGTTTTATCACCTAGGGTCAAGATCCCATCTGCCCTTCCCTCTAGTAATATAGTATATTTTTCATATACCTCAGTAAATTTAAGATATACCTCAGATATATATTCCGGACCATATGATTTTTGAACCTTTTGATGAGCATAAGTTCCCTCCACCGCCCTGCTCATGGACATAAAACTATTATCTATATCTCCGGACCGTAGAACAAATTCCACCAAGTTTCTAACGGAAACCCTTATTATATTATCCATAAAACCATTCCTTAAAAAATTCGCACCATGGGTGCGAACTAATCAATTTCTTCTATTACTAAATAATCCAGAGAAGAGTAACCCGTTACTTCACCATATACTAGCTTTGCCCAATTACCTTCCATTGAGATTACCTGTACCATTTCCCCCGGCTGTATAGTTACTATCTTATCAAAATCAGTTCCAGGACCTCTTCTAATATTGAGAAAGTCAGTAGTATACATGTGTAAGATTTCCGTATTATTAATGCTTTCACCTTCATCAGCCAGTATAGCCGCTCCGCTCTCAGGCTTTTGATTTCTAGCCACCATAGAGGGCAAAATTATAATCGTTATAATAAGAAATATGCCCAGGGCCATTATTAACTTAGAATTTTCCCTCATGCTATCACCTCAAGATTTAAATATCGGTAATCTTCTTTATTTTAAGCCTATAATTTACGGATTCTCTTAGAAGTGTATATAGTATAGAACCTATCGGTATAAATAATAGTATTCCTAAAATCCCCATTAGGCTGCCACCAACTGTTACTGCAACTAATATCCAAATGGATGGAAGACCCGAGGCCTTTCCCACTACATGGGGGTATATAAGATTTCCTTCTATTTGTTGAATAATTAAAAACATAATCACAAACCATAGTGCTTTAATAGGGCTTTCAACTAGTATTAAAAAGGCTCCTATTATGCATCCAATAAAGGCACCTACAATAGGAATAAGGGCAGTTACTCCTATAGTTAGACTTATCATAAGAGCATAAGGGAATCCAAAGATTACCATTGCCACCAAGAACAATAAACCAATAATTCCAGCTTCTAAAAGCTGTCCTGAAATGAAATTGGAAAATGCTTGATTTGATAAGTTACCAATATAAAATATTTTTTGTGCCACCTTTTCAGATGTAAAAGCAAGTATGACCTTCTTTAACTGTCTTGCCAAAGTTTCCTTTTGAAGCAATATATAGATGGAAAATATAAATGCAATAATAAATGTTACAATATTTCCTAGCAAGGATGTTGCAAAGGAAAAAGTATTTCCTACCCAATCCAATGCACTTCGATGGAAGAAGGAGATAACCCCTTGTTCTATGCTTACCCAGTCAATGTTAATATTATCTATCCAGTCTATAATTTGTGGATTATCAATTAGTTTTTTTACAACAATAACTTGGATATTTTTCCAATAATCTGGAAGCTTAATTGCTAACTCTTGAATTGTGGTTACTAACTCGGGAATAATTATAAGTAGCACTATTAAAATAGTAGCTATGAATATTACAAAGGTAATTATATAACTCAAAGGTCTTATAAGGCTTTTCTTAATCTTACCCAAGGGGCTTTTTTCCCCAAAAAATGTTCTTTGAATAAACATCATAGGGTTATTCATTATAAAGGCTATTGAGGCACCTATGATAAAAGGCGATATCACACTTAAAATCCTTCTAAAAAAATCGCCTAGCTCTTTGATATTCTCCAATAAAAACATGAGTATTATAGCAAAGGAAATAAGGAAGATAACATTTTTAAAACTTCTTGAATTTAATTCCATATTACACCTACCTTTTTGAGTACGAAAAAGCCAGGCACCCTAAAGACAGGTGCCTGACTCCCCCTTTATTCATTATCTTCATCTGTTTGATCTGCTTCTTGAAATTCTTTAACAACTATATGAACCTGCTGAATTCTTTTTTCGTCTATTTCCTCAATATATAATTCCAGGTTCTCATATTCAACCATTACCTTTTCCCCATCTTCAGGTATATAGCCCAAAATATCTATTAAAAAGCCACCTAGGGTATCATAATCCTCGGAATCCTCATCAAGTTTTGTACCTATATTGCTATTTAATTCCTTAATGGATATTGCTCCTTTGGCCATAAAATTTCTATCATCTAACCTTCTGATATCAGGCTCATCATGGTCATATTCATCATCAATATCTCCGACGATTTCCTCAATAAGGTCTTCCATAGTAACTACTCCCGAGAATCCACCATATTCATCTATTAATATGGCCATATGCTTCTTCTTAGTCTGTAGTTCATTAAATAAGTCATTGATATTTTTACGCTCGGGTATAAAATATGCAGGTCGAAGTATCTTCTTAATATCTACTTTATTGAAACCTACTCTATAGGCTTCTAGTAGAAAGTCTTTAATATATAAAATTCCAAGGATATCATCCACATCCCCTTCATATACAGGAATTCGAGAGTATTTAAGTTCTAGCATTTCACCTAAATATTCATCTATAGTATCCTCTAAATCAATCATAAAGACTTCAGTTCTTGGAGTCATTATTTCTTCAGCCAGTTTATCATCAAAAGCGATAACGCTGTTTATCATTTCACGCTCTACAGGATTAATAACACCCTGTTCCTGTCCTACTTCTACCATTGAACGAATTTCCTCAATCGTAATCTTTTCTTCGACACCTTCGGTCTTAATTCCAAGGATACGCATAACTCCATTAGTAGAAAAGGATAGAAAACTTACAAAAGGTCCCATTAACTTAGCTACTATACTTACAGTTTTAACAGCAAAGAATGAAAACTTTTCTGAATATTGAAGTGCTACTCTTTTAGGAACCAACTCTCCAAATACCAATGTAACATAAGATAATATAAGAGTTACCCCTATGAAGGCAACGTCCTTTGCAAACGGAACACCATATCCCGATAAAAATTTACCGAAATCATCTGATATTCCCACTGCAGCTGATGCAGATGAGAAAAATCCCGCAAAGGTTATACCCACCTGAATTGTTGATAAAAATTTTGAAGGTTCAGATAAGAGATGCAATAACATTCTCGCCTTCTTATTACCTTCATCTGCTTGAATACTTAACTTCTTCTTGTCAACTGATACCATTGCCA